>DATCLF010000371.1:0-2521 GCA_036564055.1 Spirillospora sp. | reverse complement strand
GCTCTCGGCCTGCCTTTCGTAGGCCTGGTGATACCGCCCCAACGCGTGCAGGTCACGCGCAAGGTTGTGGACCGTGCGGAAGCGCTGCCGGTAGGGCGCCGCAAGCTCCGTCTGCCTCCGCCAGACCTCGAGATCGATCTCGTACGCCTCCTGAAAGCGCCCCAGGATGCGCAGGTCCAGCGCGAGGTTGCTGGCGGCGCGTTGGGTGTCGGCATCATCCGCTCCGTACAGACGTCCCATGCGACGCCAGGCTTCGAGGTCGATCTCGTAGGCCCTGCGGAACTGTCCGCGGAAACGCAGATCCGCGCCGAACCCGTTGGCGGCGAGGAGGGTCTGCGGGTGGTCGACGCCGAACTTCCTGCGGGTGCGATTGAGATTGTCCTCACTGAGCTCGGCGGCCGCCTTGTTGTCCCCTAGTCCGCGCAGGGCGTTCGCCAGGACGCGGGAAATGGTGAGCACCAGGTCGTCGTCCGCCCCGTAGCGGTCCTGCCAGACGCCCAACGCGATTTCCGCGAGCCGCCGGGCGCCCTCGTACTCTCCCTGCACGTAGAGGAAACTCGCCTGATCGATGCCCACCTTGCGGGTCTCCTCCTCGTCCGACTCGAACACACCGGACGGGACGATGTGGGGGGTGATCTCCGAGCGGCGTTCCCAGGTCGACTCCACCTCGGGCGCCTCGCTCGGCGTGGCCGCGGCCAGGATCGCGTGCACGTGCCTCCTCGCCTGCCGGAGGCGCTCGTCCGGGAGCCGGTCGTTGAGGATCGCCCGGACCAGCCGGTGGACCTGGAGCGCCGCCGACTCCTCGTCGAACCTGGCGAGGGAGAAGCGCGAGATGTCGCGCATGGCGTCGCGCAGCCGGGTCTCGTCGGCCAGCAGTTCCCGCAGCTCGTCGGGCAGCCGGGCCGTCCCGCCGGCCGCGAGCAGCCGGCAGGGGACCGGCTCGGGATCGAAGACGGCCCACAGTTCCAGCAGCTGCCAGGCGACCGGGTCCTTCTCCCGCAGAAGGTCCAGGTTCAGGCTCACCCCGGCCGCGAGGAACGTCGGAAGGCCTTCGGCCGACGAGTCCGACTCGACGACCTCCGCCAGCCGCTCGTCGAAGAGGCGCAGATACTCGTCGACGGTGCCGTCGGTGACGGCATGCCACGCCGCGACCTGGTGCACCGCCAGGGGAAGATCGCCGACGCGCTCGCAGAGCCGGTCCGCCTCGGGCTCCGACAGGCGCGGCACGAGGCGCCGCAGCAGCGCGATGCTCTCCGGCCGTTCGAAGGCGCCGATCTCGACCACCGACGCGTGCCGCTCCCAGCGGCGCTCCCGCGAGGTGACCAGGACGTGGCGGCCGGGCCCGGGGCCGGGTCCGAAACCGGGCCCGTCGACGCCGAGCGGGGTCAGCGGAAGGGTCTGGTCGGGGTCCTTCGCGTTGTCGTAGATGAGCAGCCAGCGCCGGTAGGGACTGCCCGCCCGCAGGGCCCGCAGGACGCCGTCCACCGTGCTCTTGATGTCGTCGTTGACCGGGAGGCCGAGCTGACGTCCCAGCAGCGCCAGCGCCGCCCGCGCCGAGGTCGTCTGCTCGGCGGGAATCCACCACACCAGGTCGTAGTCGTCGAGGTGACGGTGGGCGTACTCCAGTGCGAGGTTGGACTTGCCCTCTCCCCCCATGCCCAGCTCGGACTGCGGCAGGAGGACCGCCATCCCGTCGCCGAGAGCCTCCCGGACCTGAGTGAGCAGCCGGTCACGTCCGACGAAGTTCCGGTTGCGTGCGGGAAGCTCGCTGCGCGGCACGGGCACCGGGTCGACGCCGACGGTTCCGTCCAGCGTCGCGGTGTCCGCCTCGGCGGCCCCGTCGAGCACGCCCTCGTACGGGGACGCGTCCGGCGGCGCCTTGCTCGTCAGCCGTCTGGCCATCTCGCGGTACCTGCCGCCGAGCCCGGCCAGCGCCTGGGCCGCCACCTGCGCGAAGGGAAGATCCGGCGGAAGCTGGGCCTCTCCCCGCTGCACCGCCGCGAGAAACGCGGGAAAGTCCATCGACGACCCGATGCGATCCCGGACGACGCCCCACACCGCCCGCAGCACCTGGAGCACCTCGCGCCGGCGCAGCCCCTGCAGCAGGATCTCCCGCACGCCGTCGTGGAACTCGTAGACGACCTCCTCCGCGTCGCCGTCGGACGGCCGGCTCACCGTCCGCAGCATGCCGCTGAGGAAGACCTCGGCGAGGTCGGCGGACGTGGAGGACGGAAGCATCGCCTGCCGGATCAGCCGCATGATCGGCAACCGCAGCGGGGCCGCCGCGAGGTAGGTGGCGAGCTTGAACGCCGCCGGCGAGGACGTCGCGCGGAACTGCTTGACCCGCATCTCCGGCGACATGTCGCCGGCGCCGGTCTCGGCGGGCGGCGGGAACACGACCGGCCGCCCGGTGAACAGCGCCATGCCCTTGATGTCGCGGCCGCCTCGCGCGACCATCTCCGCCCAGGACCGCAGCCACCGTTCTCTGAGCTCGATCACCGGGATCGGGATGCCCTCGGGA
>DATCLF010000370.1:0-22365 GCA_036564055.1 Spirillospora sp. | reverse complement strand
GCCATCGCCCAGCTGAAGACCTGGCGTATCCTGCGCAAGCTGCGCTGCTGCCCACACAAGGCCGGCCGGCTCGCCAAGGCCATCCACGTCCTACAAGACCGCGAGATCAGTGCCGCCACCCGAGGATGAAAAGCATTCAGTAGGGCCTGGCGGGCGGGGTTGAGCCGCCGCCACGCCGAGCCGATCTTGGTGCGGTGCCGGCGGATCACTCCGGCCACGTAGCAGAGGGTCTGGCGCGACAACGGCAGTGCGGCACGGTAGAAAAGCATCTGAAGCCTCTGGCAGACGATGCGGATCTTGGTCGATCGCCTCGTTACCAGGGGCTTCGCTGTGTTCGGTGGTTGGCGCGCCGTTCGCGATCATGCTGTGACCTCGGCGCTCACCGTCGGGGGATGAAAAGCGTTCACTGGTTCAATCCCAGTATCGCCCACCACAGAAGCCCAGGTCAGTCCGCAAAAGGTGGCCTGGGCCCTTCTATTTGACGCAGTTGGGGCGGGCCGGCCTCCCCGCGGTGGAACGCGGCCGGGTGCCGACGCCGACCGAACTGGCCGACGTCTCCGACTGGATGCAACGCCTGCTCGCCGAAACGTCGCAGGGATCCGCGCTCGCCGTGCTCGCCGACCGCGGCGGCACCCGCAAGATCCGCAACATCGCCCGCGACCGGGCCCGCCGCGGACATCGGCCGTACCGCTCGGCGTCCGCCCGCCTGCACTCGGCGAACATCCTCAGCCGCGCGATGCGCCGCAGCGGACGTTCCGGCAGATCAGCAGTTGGGAGCTGATGCGATCGCCGAGATCGATCCCGGCCCTGAGGATCCGCGGCCGCCCGTCCGGACTCACCTCCATGTCGAGCCGGGCGGGCGGATGGCCGTACTCGGTCGCCGCAAGAGGCACCGCACGACGCCGGGAGCAGTCGGCGACGTCACAGGCGACGAGGACGACCTTCCGGTGTGCGAGATCGTAGGTGGCGACCAGCGGCAGCCCGTCCTGGTCCAGAGCCAGCGCTTTGGGCGGCCACGTGCGGCGGGCGGAACCGAAGGGATGGCCGGGATGGACCGCGGGTTCGGCGATCTCGACCCTGTCGACCGCGGCACAGTCCGGGGTGCGGCAGCGCAGCAGCTGGACAGTCCCGTCAGAGCCCCGCCGGTGCAACAGGACCGGACGATCGTCCGGCGGAACGGCCACCTCAACGCCCATCGTCCGCCCATAATCAGCCGACCTGGGATGCCGAGATGATCCGACCAGCCTTTTCGTCTCAGATCTACGGCAGTTCGCGTCGTGACAATTGAAGAGAATAATGGCGCCGTCCTTGTCCTCGTATGCGACAACGGGACGACCGCCCGCCCCCAAGGCCATCACAAGCTGCTCATCAGCATCAGACCCAAGACCATAATTGATCATGTCCACACGGGCCGTGGCCAGCGTCCGCAGAGAGGTGCAGGAGACGTCAGCACAGCGCACGACCCGCAGAACGCCGCGACGATCCCCGACGGAGGACAGGATCGCCGCAGTGACGGCAGGTCCGGATGTGGCGATCGCGAAAGCGATGACGGGGCCGTCGCTCTTCCCGACGATCAGTTCTTTCTGCAAGTCCCGTGGACAATCCCCTTCCCCCGCGCACCGGCCGAGCAGCAAAGGCCAGGAGCGCTTATCGCTCTGCTCGGTCCAGAAAACGGCCATCGATCCGTCCGGCAACGGTGCCGCCTTTATGGGAAAATCGTAGGGATATTTGATGGATGAGAGATGATGGCAATCCCTGTCGGCACATACGTAGATCGCGGGGGAAAGCATCGAGCGCATCCCAGCGCGCACCGCCGGCCTGTCACCGCCCAGGAGTATCAGTTCGTTGGCGTGTTCGTCCACGCCGAAGGACCTGCTTGTGATGTCCGGCAGGTTCAGCGGATTGGCGTACAGATATCCGCCGTACACCGTCGCGGGGGCGGCCATGAGGACCACCGCCAACGCCGCGGCCCGCCGCGGTCTCCTCTTGTGGGGTGAGGAGGCTTCCTCACGGCGACCGGCGAGGTCGGCCAGGCTGAGCGTGTCCGGACGAGCGTCCCGCCCCCGCGTCGAGAACGGGTAACGCCGGTTCAGCGTCACCACCGTTGCCGCGGTTCCCTGCCACGCCGCCGTAAGGACGCCCAGCACGGTGCTGATCGCCGTCTTGGCGACGGACTCGGCGATTCCGGGCAGCGAGGAGATCAGCGGTCCTGCGACGGCGCCCACCGCGACGGGAGGCACGATCATCGTCATCAAGGCGTGCCAGACCATCAGCGTCCGCCGGTATCTGGTGATCTGCCACAGCCTGCGCAGCGCCCGGAAGGGCCCCGACTCGTAGAGCACCACGATCGGAACGGCGAGCAGGAGCCAGCACGCCGCCGCGGCGACCAGCGGCAACGTCAGCGCCACGAACACTGACAACGATCTCGCCGGCGACGTGACGACGGCGAGCACGACCACCGTCACGACCGCGACACCGACCACGACGAACAGCACGAGCACCTGTCCTGAACGCCGCAGCGCCGCGCGCAACGAACGCCCGGCGGACACGGGCCGATCCAGCAGAGCGTCCACCGTCGCATCCGCGACCGCCGCCACAAAGATCAGCTGGACCGCCATCAGGACGACGGTGATCAGCAGCAGTGTGACGACCGGCCTGGGCCCCGGCGAGACCAGCTGCACGGCACCGTCGCGGATCACGGCCCGGCCATCGAGCCCCATCAGACCCGTCAGGAGCGCCATCCACAGCGAAACCGAGATCACCGTCAGCGGCGCGAGCAACCCGCCCAGATTCCGCACCATCAGGCGCCCGGTCCGCGCCGCCACCGAGTGCAGAGCGGCATCGATTTCGGGACCTGCGGCGGCGTCGTTGTTCTGCTCCTCGGACGTCGCTTCCGCTCCCATTTCGGTTCCTCACATCAAAGTTTTCGGCGCCCTGGCCATTTACTGAGCGGGGGAATTCGGCTCGTCCCGGACGGTCCCGCGATGGTGGCGGCACCCGTATGAGGTCGCGCCGGGCGAGATCGGTGATGTCTGCAGGCCGGGCACAACGGCGGCATGTGGCGGCGGCGCACCGCAGCAGCCGCCCGTTCAATCGTCGGGAATCCAGCTGCCGTGGAAACCGAGCGGTACACGTCCCGGCAGGTGAATGGCGGCCAATGGCTCGGCCGTGAAGTCCTGGGCGGCCAGGATCACCAGGTCCGAGGCGCCGCGGCGGGGGTTGTGCACATAGGCGATCACGTAACCGTCGTCCTCCGCGGCGGCCGAGGACGTCGGCACGAACACGGGCTCGCTGGCGGCCGCTCCCCTGGGGAAGCGGTGTTCCTGCTTGGTTCCGCGGGCGAGATCGTGTTTGATCAGCGCGTTCGCGAACGCACGGTCGGGCGGGTCGACGTACGCCTCGAACATCTCGGTGGCCGCCGCCGTGTAGCCGTAACGGTGCCGGCGCGTCACCCGCGTTTCGCTCACTTTCGGGAACTCCTGTGCGCGGTCGTCGAGGCGGTAACCGCGGACACGACCGCGTTTCAGGTCGATCGTCCACCGGTCGAGCGTCGGCACCCCCTTCGCGGCCGGTCCGCCTCTCCCCCCGTCCGGTTGGAAATAAGGGGGGAAGCTGGAGTAGTCCACGACCAGCGTGTCACCGTCTTCGTAGGCGTTCAGGGTGTGCGAGAAGCAGACGGGGTCCACCTCGAACCAGCGAGTCTTCCCCCCGGTGCGGGGCAGGATCCCGAGCCGCATGGGGTGCCGGTCGTTCCAGATATAGGGGACGATCTTTCCCGGCGTGGGATCGAAGACGATGGGCATGTCAACGATGACCACATAGTGCTCGGTGAGCGCGAAATCGTGCATCCACGGCTTGTCCGCCACCGGGATCTCGGTCGTGCGAGTGACCTTGCCGGCCTCGTTCACGACGAGATGCCGGACGTGGTCCCAGGCGGGGGAATATGTGATCGCGTGCAGTTCGCCGGCGTAGGCGTCGAACTTGGGATGGGCGCTGAACGAGCCGTTCAGTGTTCCACCGAAGTCGTACGGGCCCAGAGTTCTCAGATCACCGTCCAGCTCGTACGGGAGCGGGCCGCTCTCCTGCAGTGCCAGGATGCGCCCGTTGTGCGCGATCACGTGGGTGTTGCAGGCGAAGTCCTCCTCCGGCACAGGCCACGGGTATTTCTCGCCCAGTTTCCTGGCCACCGAGGCGGAACGCACCCAGCGATTGCGGTACCACTCGGCCCGCCCTTCACGGAGGCGTACGCCGTGCACCATTCCTTCGCCCAGCATCCAGTGATGCGCCCGCGGATCCTCCAGCCCGAGGACGTTGGGCCCGTTCCTGAGGTATCGGCCGTTCAGCTCGCGGGGGATGCGCCCGGTGACCGGAAGGTCAAAGGCCGTCACCTCCTGTTTCACCGGAGCGAACGCACCACTCAGAAACGGATATCTGCCGCCCTCCGCGGCCCTGGCTGCGCCGCCTCCGACATGCGCGGCGGCAACGCTTCCCGCCGTGACGATCGCGGCCGTCCGCAGGACGTCCCGCCTGGTGTGATCGACCATTCGAAATTCCTGCCTGCACTCGACGACTGACGGCTTTGAGTTTGACGGCGGGCAGTGCGTCAGGTCGGTGGGTCTGTCTTCTCTTCTGTGGTGGGCTTAGGCCTACCGACCACCGTGGACCGGCCTCCGCCGACACGGCCGGACGCCTTTCGGACCTGCGGGCTTCGCGGTCCGCCCGCGTCCGCCGCGCCCTTGATGCGCCGGCCCGGACGCGGCCGGTCGGCCTTTCCGTCCCACGATCCGCGGACGCCGCCCATCACCCGGACCCGCTTCATGCGGCGGAGCCAGACTCCCGATCACGTGATCCGCAGTGAGAACCGCCTGCGCAACCACAAGACGAGACGCGTGAGCAGTGGTTTGTGAGTGCTCTCCACGGCGAGAGCGAGCAGCGGGACCCGCGAGGTCTTCCGCCATGCCATCGGGATCAGGGCGGTGTCGGCGAGTATGTGGAACCGGGCGCCCGGATGCCCCGCATGACCATTCGGCGGGTGCCACAGCAACCGGCCGTGCAGCGCGATCAGATCGGTGAGGCGCGACGCCGTGTCACCCTCGCCCGGAAACAGCCGTTCAAAGGCGGTCAGTGCCTCCTTGGTGAAGGCGATCCGGTGTGCCGGCTCCCGCGAAGGCAGCTCGAACAAGCACATGCTGCGATGCGGGCACATCAGCGCCTGAAGGGTTTCGCGCCCCCGCCCTGCCGGGAGACCGGCAGGCAGAACTCCTCCTCGCCGTCTTTTCCACCGGCGATCAGGAAGAAGACCGCGGTGTTGCCGGACCTGCTCCAGCGTGGCCGCCGCCGGACCGCCCTGGCGTCACGCTCCAGCACCCAGCGCATCTCCTCTTCGGCCGCCCTCGGATCTGCAGGGCCACCAGCCCTCTGCTGGTAACGAATCACCGCGTGTCCGGTCAGCCGTACCTGGTTCATCGACGCGGCACCGGTCAAGGAGAACGGATCGATGTGATCTCTTCCGCGCCCGTTGGCGCGCAGATACGCGTCGAGTACCACGCACCCGGTCGCGGCAAAGCCTCGTGGATCTCGGTTGTCCACAGCCGAAGGCAGAATCAGCACGTCGTGCTCGATATTCCGGTGGCTCTGCATGATCCGCAAGTCTTGGAACGGAGTGAAGGAGGTGGTGGGGATGACGCCGAGTGTGGGGATCACGAACAAGGCGGCCGATCAGGCGGCTGCGGCTCTGGGTTGGACACCGGTCCAGGCGAAGGCCTTTCTGGAGCGGCAGGTGCGCACCGCCGGCCGAGTGGCGACCTCGGATCAGTTGCCTGTTCCTCACACGGGAATGCGCAGCAAGACCGGCGAGTTCGTCGTCATCATGGTGAGGTTCGTCCGGCCAGGTGAATCGGAAATGCCCGACCCGGCCCATGCGCGTCCCAAATGATTAACAGATGTGAAAGCATCGGATCATCTCCGGAATAACCCGGTCGACGATGCCGTGCCAGGAGAGCGAGCGCACAATGCCAGATCACAGCAGCAGCGTTTCACAGATTCCAGGCCCGCCCGCCCGGGGCGACGGTTCCGAGGCGATCGCCGCAGCGGGTGGGCTGCACAGCTACCAGCTGCGGCTGCACGCCGAATACGGTCCGGTGGTGCGATTTGCGCTGCCCGGCGGGGACACGGCGGTGTCGGTCACCGATCCGGTGCTGCTGGAGGCGACCGCGAAGATCAACAAGCGGCCGGAGAAACTGTTCGAGTTCCTCGCCCCGTTGCAGGAGGCCGGCAACCTGCAGACGCTCCCGGCCGACGAGCACGGCCCGTGGCGCCGGGTGATGCTGTCGGTGCTGGCCGGACGTCCCTCTCATGAGGCGCACTTCGCGCAGTTCGTCGCGCTGACCACCGAGCTCGCCGACCGCTGGGCGCGCCAGGACGGCCCGGTCGCCCTGCAGAAGGACCTGAGCGAACTGTCGTTGCGCATGATCTGCCGCTTCGCGCTCGGGAGCGGCCTGGAATCCGCACAGGCGGCCGGACGGGTGGTGTCGGCGTTCGAGACCGTCCTGACCGAGTTCATGACCGGTCAGGGGCCGGGAAGGGAGAAGGCCGACGAGGCGCTGGCCTACCTGCGCGCGACCGTCGACCAGGTGCTCGCCGCGCACCGCGAGCGCGGGACCGGCGAGCAGGCCGACCGCAGTGACCTGATCGCGGCGTTGGCCGCGGCGGGCGAGTCCCCGGCGCGCATCCGCGACACGGTCCTGATGACCATGCTGGCCGCGCACCACACCACCGGCGTCGCCATCTCCTGGACGCTCTACCTGCTGGCCCGGCATCCGGATGCGGCCGACCGCGTGGCCGAGGAGCTGGACGACGTCCTGGGCGACCGCGCCGTTCCCGACTACGGCGACCTCAAGCGGCTGACCTATCTGGACATGGTGCTCAGGGAGGCCATGCGCTTGTACCCGCCCGGCCCGTACGGCGCCCGGGAGGCCACCGAGGACCTCGTGCTCGGCGACTACACCGTCCCCGCGGGCACGACGATCTTCTACCCGTTCTGGGCCGTCCACACGAACCCCGAGTACTGGCCCGACCCGCAGACGTTCGACCCGGAACGGTTCACGCCCGAGGCGTCGGCGAACCGGCCCCGGCTGGCCTACATCCCGTTCGGCCTCGGGCCGCGCAGCTGCGAGGGCGCCGCCCTGGCGACCGTGGAGGCGAAGCTGGTGCTGGCCTGCCTGCTCAAACGGTTCCGCCTGAAGCCGGCCCCCGGGCAGACGGTCACGCCCATCGAACGCTTCGTGCTGTGGGCCGCCGACGACATCCACATGATCCTCGCACCGCGGGATCAACAGACCTGACCTTCGGCAGAGTTCCGCGAGGGCGCGCGCGATCCGGGCCATGGTCGTGGCCGTCTTGTAGATGTAGGCGGTTCCGGAGAGGCGGGTGCCCTCCGGCGGGAACGCGGCGCCGGGTGCGAGCCAGTCGCCGTAGCTGAAGCCCGTGTAGATGTGGCCCGTCTTCGCGATGGTCCGCTCGTAGTGGTCGAGCCACATCAAGATCCATCCCCATCCGGTCGGTGGTCTCACGAACGCCTCGGCCCACGTCGAGTCCCCGCTCGGACGGGTGAGCTCGGCCTGGACCCTCGACCGCGGCCGCTTCAGGCTTCGCGTCGGCGTGCCCGCCGGCGCGACGGCCGAGATCCTCGTCCCCGCGCGCGACCGCAAGGCGGTCAAGGCGGCTCCCGGCGCCACCTTCCACGGCATGCGCGACGGATACGCCGTCTTCCGCGTCGGCTCCGGCGACCACGTGTTCCACTCCGCCAAATGAACCGATAGGGCGTCCTTTCACCGAAGTGACGCCCTATCGGTTCGATCGGTCGACGGTTGGCGACGACATCCGGTACCGGCCTTGTCATCGCCGCACCGGAGATCTTCGAGGACCTTGTCGTCCTCCTTGACGAGGTGGAGGCGTGACCGTCCTTCCGCTCTCTGCTCACACCTCTCTGTTCACGCATGGCCAGGGGTATCGGAGGGCGGCTGCCCGTGGCGAAGGAACAGGAGGGCGGCCAGGACCCGCCGGTTGTCACGCGCGTCGGGTGCGATGTCGAGCTTGGTGAACATCGCGTTGATGTGCTTGGCCACCGCACTGTCACTGAGCGTCAGCGCCGCGGCGATACCGGTGACTCATCCACACCACGGTGCCCGAGCGCGGAACCCGCTGCCCGGCCGTCCCCTATCAGCCGACCACATGACACCCCCTGGGGAACGCCGCCTATTGCGCGGTCTGGGGTGTGTACCGGAAGGGAACAGTGGCGTGGCCGCCGACGTCGCTCGGGGACGTGAGGACGTGGCCGTCGGCGGGAGCGGGCGCGTCCAGGCCGTAGGTGGCGGTGGTCACCAGGACCCGATGCGGCGGCGAGAGAGTCAGGCAAACGCTCGTGGGTTGTCTCGCGGGAAGCGAGAACGAGGCGAGCAGGTCCCCGGTCGGGGCGTAGCGGTGCACGGCGGACGCACCCCAGACCGCCGACCACAGGCACCCCTCGGCGTCGACGACCATGCCGTCCGGGGAGCCGTCCGGCACGCGCGCGAACACCTCGCGTTCGCCCGGCTCGCCGGTGGACGGGTCCACCGGGACGCGGTAGATGACGTGGTCGGCGCTGTCGGCCAGGTACATGGTCCGGCCGTCGGGGGTGAACGCCGGACCGTTGGGGACGGTCAGGTCCTCCACGGCGGTGTGCACGGAGCCGTCGTGGTCCACCCGGTAGAGGGAGCCCGCGGCGCGTGTTCCGTCGTAGGCCATCGAGCCCGCCCAGAAGCGTCCGGACGGGTCGGTCACGCCGTCGTTCATGCGCATGCGCGTGGGGGCGTCGTCCTCGGGGCGCGCCAGCCATTCCACGGTTCCGTCACGGTTCAGGACGGCAACGCCGGTGTCGGCGGCGGCGATCCACGCGTCCGAGTCCTGGATCGGTGCGACCGCGCCCAAAGGGAACGGCACCGACGCCAGGAGCGCGGCGGGTTCCCGGTCGTGCTCCAATCCCAGGCGGTACAGCTTTCCGGCCAGGAGGTCGACGGCGACGAGACCGCGGGACGTCGCCCGCAACCCTTCGCCGAGTTCCCACGGTCCGGCGTTCTCCAGGACGGTCCAGGTCATCGGAGTGCGGCTCCTCCCGGAAGGTCGATGAGGTCGAGCTCGTCGCGGTAGGGCAGCCCCTCCCAGTCGCCGCGGGTCAGCACCGCGAACGCGCCGGCGCCGTGGGCGCGGCGGAGCCGGGCCTCGACGTCCAGGCCGTCCAGCAGGCCGGACAGGTACCCGGCGGCGAACGCGTCGCCGGCGCCGATCGAGTCGACCGGGTCGACGCGACGGGCGGGCACGGTGTGCGCGCCGTCCGCGGTGTACGAGCGGGCCTCGCCGCCGTCCTTGACGACGACCTCGGCGGCGCCGCCGTCCAGCAGCCGGGCGGCGACGCCGTCCGGTGCGCCGTCACCGAGCAGCGTCAGCTCGTCGGGCGAGGCGATGATGCGGTCCGCGGCGGCGGCGAGCGGGGCGAGCGCCTCGGCGGCCTCCGCCCTGCCCCACAGCCGCGGCCGGTAGTTGAGGTCGAGGCTGACCTGCGCGTTCCAGGTCCGGGCGAGGCGGCACAGCGCGGTCACGGCGTCCCGGCAGGACGCGCTGAGAGCGGGCGTGATCCCGGTGATGTGCACGATCCGGGGCTCGAACGGCAGGTCCTCGACGTCCTGCCGGCACAGCCGGGATCCGGCGGATCCGGCGCGCAGGTAGTGGACGCGGGTGACGTCCGGCAGCCGCTGCTCGAACATGACCAGGCCGGTGGGCGCGGCGGTGTCGCGCCGGACGGCCGAGACGTCGACCCCTTCGGCGCGCAGAGTCCGGATGATCAGATGCCCGGGCTCGTCGGATCCGACGCGTCCGACCCAGGCGGTGGTGTGGCCGAGCCGGCTGAGGCCGATCGCGACGTTGCTCTCGGCTCCGGCGATGCTGGCGGTGAAGCCGGAGCCGAGCCGCACCGGCCCGGTGGCGCGCAGCGCCATCATCGTCTCGCCCGCGGTGAGGACGTCCAGCCGGCTCATGACGGCCCGCCCGGCTCCGCCACAGCGGCGAGGAACGCGCGAGCGCGACGGCGCAGGTCCGCGAGGTCGCCGCCGCGCGGTGCGTCGCCGCACAGCGGCGAGCCGACGCCGACCGCGACGGCGCCGCGCCGCAGGTATTCGGCGGCCTCCGCCTCACCGACGCCGCCGACCGGGACGAACGGGACGTCCGGGAACGGGTCGCGCAGCGCGGTGAGATAGCCGGGCCCGTGCGCGGACGCCGGGAACAGCTTGACGGCGGTCGCACCGGCCGCCGCGGCCGCGGCCACCTCGGTCGGGGTCAGCGCCCCGGCGAGCACGGGAAGCCCGAGCCGCAGCGCCTCGTCGACGCCCGGGCCGAGCGACGGGGTGACGACGTACTCGGCGCCCGCGTCCCGGACGCGGCGCGCGTCGTCGGCGGTCAGCACCGTGCCCGCGCCGATCCGCGCGGCGCCGTCCGCCGTGCCCGCGACCTCCTCGATGACGCGCAGGGCGTCGGCGCCGCTGAGCGACACCTCGACCAGCGTGACGCCCTCCTCGGCGAGGGTGAGGGCGGTGCGGGCTGCCGCCGCGGGGTCCGGGCCGCGGACGATGGCGACCAGCCGGCGCCGCCGCAGCTCCTCGGCGATCGTGTTCACCATTCCGCGTGCCCTCCGTCCGGGTGGCGCCAGACCGGCGGGCGCCACCGGTGCCCGACCTCGGCGGCGCGGCGCACCTCGTCCTCGTCGATCTCGATGCCCAGGCCCGGCGCGTCCCAGCGTTCGATCGAGCCGTCCACGAACGCGAACGGCGACCGGTCGGCCAGGTAGTCGAGCACGTCGGCGCCGGTGTTGTAGTGGATGCCGATGCTATGCTCCTGGATCAGGAAGTTCGGGGTCGCGAACGCCACCTGCAGGCTCGCGGCGAGCGACAGCGGGCCGAGCGGGCAGTGCGGGGCGAACAGCGCCCCGTACGTCTCGGCGAGCGACGCGATCCGCCGCACCTCGGAGATCCCCCCGGCGTGCGACAGGTCGGGCTGGACGACCGACACCCCGGCCTGCAGCGCGGGCAGGAAGTCGGCGCGGGAGTACAGCCGTTCACCGCACGCGATCGGGGTGACGGTGGACGCGACGACGTCGCCGAGCCGGTGCGTGTGCTCCGGCAGCACCGGCTCCTCCACGAACAGCGGACGGTACGGCTCCAGCAGCGGGATGAGCCGCCGCGCGGTGGGCACCGTGATCCGGCCATGGAAGTCGACGGCGAAGTCGGCGCCGTCCCCGATCGCCTCCCGGACGGCCGCGACCCGCCGGACGATCGCGTCGATCTGCGCGGGCGGCGGCAGCGCCGCGACCCGGCCGGAGGCGTTGATCTTCACGGCGGTCAGCCCGGCGGCGATCTGCGCGGCGGCCTCCGCGCCGACCTCGCCGGGCTCGTCCCCGCCGACCCAGCCGTACACGCGGACCCGGTCGCGGACCGCGCCGCCGAGCAGCTGGTGCACGGGGACGCCGAGGGAGCGGCCGAGGATGTCCCACAGCGCCTGGTCGAGCCCGGCGACGGCGCTGGACAGCACGGGCCCGCCCCGGTAGAAGGCCGCCTTGGTCATGGTCTGCCACAGGTCCTCGACGCGGCGGGGGTCCGCGCCGAGCAGCAGGTCGGCGAGCTCGTGCACCGCGGCGCGGGTCGTCTCGGCCCGGCCCTCCACGACCGGCTCGCCCCAGCCGACGAGGCCCTCGTCGGTCTCCACGCGGCAGAACAGCCAGCGCGGCGGCACGAGGAACGTCTCGACTCTCGTGATCTTCATGCGGATCCCTTGGTGATGGTCCAGCCGCCGTCCACCGGCAGTGAGACGCCCGTGATGAACGAGGCGTCGGGGCCGGCGAGGAAGGCGATGGCCGCCGCGACCTCCTCCGGGCGGCCGAGGCGTCCCGCGACGGTCGCGGCGGCGCTGCGGCGCCGGTCCTCCTCGCCGATCCCGTCCCACTGGGCGGTGAGGACCGGTCCGGGCAGCACGGCGTTCACGCGGACGTGCGGCCCGTACTCGACGGCGAGCTGACGCGTCAGCCCGGTCAGGCCCGCCTTGGCGGCGGCGTACGCCGGTCGTCCCGGGAGGCCGAACCAGGCGTGCACGGACGACACGATCACGACGGCGGCGTGGTCGACGGCGCGCAGGTCGTCCAGGGTCGCGCGGATGCCGAGGAAGGTGCCGGTGAGGGTGACGTCGAGCTGGGCCCGCCAGGACTCCAGCGAGATCTCGTCCGCCGCTCCCGGGTCGTAGCGCAGGGCGTTCGACACCAGGACGTTCACCGGGCCGAGTTCGGCGCGGCAGGCGCGGACGGCGCGGTCCCAGTCGGCGGGGTCGCTCACGTCGCAGCGCAGCCCGAGCGCCGCCGCGCCGTCCGCGGACAGCGCGGCCGCCGTCTCGTCCACCTGCGGGGACACGTCGAGGAGCGCGACCGCGTATCCGTCGGCGGCGAGCCGGCGGGCGGTGGCCGCGCCGATCCCCTGCGCGGCGCCGGTGACGACGGCGACCGGACGCGTCACGGTCACGGCGTCCCTCCCGTCCCGGTCCGCGCGCTCTCGCCGGTCCGCTCCACCGTCACCGTGACGGCGAGCGCGGTGGACGCGCCGGGCGCGAGCGTCTCCCAGGGCCCGAGCGCCTCGCACTCGACGATCCGGTCGGGGGGCGCCAGCCCGCCGAGGTGCTCCAGCGGCCGGTCGAGGGGGTGTTCCATCCACACCTCGGCGCGCGAGCCGCCGTCGGGGTACGGGGCGTCATCGTGCACGTCGAACTCCATCGTCAGGTGATGCCCGGCCCGCGCGTAGACGAGGCGCCCGGCCGCGTGCGGGAAACCGAGCTTGCCCACGACGTCCTGCGCGGGAACCTCCACCGTGTCGGGGCGCGGCCGCGTCCAGGCGGGGGCGGCGGTGCCGACGACCAGCTCGACCGGCGCGCGGAAGTCCGGCTCCACCGCGACCTGGACCGTTCCACCACCCGGGTACTGGGTGACGTTCCACACCGCCCACCGCACCGGCGCGGACGAGGTGTTCACGGCCGACAGGCGCAGGTCGTAGCCGGCCCGGCCGGCGTGCAGGCGGATCTCGCGGCGCAGCCGCAGCCCGGTCCGCGGATCGTCCTCGCTCTCCAGCGCCACCGCCGCGTCCCCGGGGCCGGAGCGCACCTCGGCCCGGTAGGGGCCGGAGTCCAGCACGGGGTCGGGCGGCCCCGCCCACTCCTCGGGGCCCGACCAGCCCTGCGGCGCGGGCCAGGTCTTGTCGCCGCCGTAGTTGTGCCAGTTCGCCATGGGGCCCGACGTGCGTCCCGGCCGGTGCCCGCCGACCGGGTGGAGCCGGTCGTCCAGGAGCGCGGGATTGCGCCACAGCAGTTCCTCGCCGTCGTGGACGACGCTCAGCAGGCGTCCGCCGAGCGCCGGGACGATCCCGAGCCGCAGCGTCCCGTTGTCGAGCCACACCACCTCGTACGGCCCGGACGCGTCGGTCTCGGCGGTCACGGTCCCGCGCACGGCCCCGGGCTCGCCGTCACGGCCGGCACTGCTCGCGGCCATCACCGCTCCGCATCCGGGACGAGCACGACCTTGCCCTCGCTCGCGCCTGCGGCCAGCGCGTACGCCTCGTCCGCCCGCGACAGCGGGAAGGTGTCGCTGACGACCTTCTCCGGCCGCAGTCCCCAGTCGACGAGGTTGCGGGCCAGCTCGCTCATCGCCCACAGCGACGTCACCCAGGACGCGTGGATCGTGAGCTGCTTGTGCAGGAGGGTGTCGGAGACCTCGGTGCACAGGTCGCCGCCCTCCCCCACCAGCGACACGTGGCCCCACTCGGCCGCCGCCTCCAGGGCGAGGCTCCGGCCCGGCCGCGTCCCCGAGCAGTCGATCGTCACGGCCGCGCCGCCGCGTCCGGTCAGGTCCGCGACCGCCTCGGCGGTGTCGTCGCCGGGCGCCAGGATCGCGTCGAACACGCCGAGC
This sequence comes from Spirillospora sp., assembly GCA_036564055.1. Lineage (GTDB taxonomy): Bacteria > Actinomycetota > Actinomycetes > Streptosporangiales > Streptosporangiaceae > Spirillospora. The sequence continues at coordinate 8,339 of DATCLF010000370.1, read as the reverse complement.
CCGCCGGCCCACGCGCGGCGCGCCTCCGCCGGCTCGACGCCGATGACCTTGCGGGCGCCCATGCCGCGTCCGACCGTCCCGGCGGCGAGCCCCACCGGGCCGAGCCCGACCACGAGCAGGTCGGTGTCGCCGCTGACCCCGGCGCGGCGCAGCCCCTCGTAGGCGGTGCCGAACCCGCAGGCGATCAGCGCGCCGTCCACGTAGGACAGCTCGTCCGGCAGCGGAACGCAGGTCCGCTCCTCGGCGAGCAGGAACCGGGCGTGCCCGCCGTCGCGCTGCCACCCGTAGGACTCGCGGCCGTTGGTGCAACTGATGTAGTGCCCGCGGCGGCAGTTGTCGCAGAGCCCGCAGCCCACGATGTGGTACACGATGACGCGGTCGCCGACGCCGAACCGCCGCGTCCCCGGCCCGGCGGCCACGATCCGGCCGGACGGCTCGTGCCCCGCGATCACGCCCCGGTAGGCGGGCCCGTCCACACCGCGGTACCCCTTGTAGCCCCGGTAGATGTAGCCGATGTCGCTGCCGCAGATCCCGGACGCGCCGATCTCGACGAGCACCTGCCCGTGGCCGGGCTCGGGCACGGGATAGTCCCGCAGCACGGCCGTGGAGTCGCCGGGCAGGAAGACTCCCTTCATGGTCATGACCGCCCCCTTTTTCAGGTCGTCGCGACGGCGCGTCCGCGCCGCGCGACCACCACGTTGACCAGTACGGCGCCGACGATGATCACGCCGCGCACCACGTTCTGCAGGAAGGAGTCCACGCCGAGCAGCACCAGCCCGTTGCCGATCACGGTGATGAACACGACGCCGAGCAGGGTGCCGAGCATCCCGCCGCGGCCTCCGGCCAGCGCGGTGCCGCCGATCACCACCGCCGCGATCACGTCGAACTCCAGCCCGGACGCCGCGCCGCCGCTGCCGGAGCCGAGCCGGGACGCCAGCAGGATCCCGGTGACCGCCGACAGCAGCCCGGTCGTGGCGAACAGCAGGATCCGGATCCGGGTCAGGTTGATGCCCGCCAGCCGCGCCGCGGCCGCGTTGCCGCCGATCGTGTAGATCGACCGCCCGTAGGCGGTGTACCGGGCGATGTAGGCGAACACCACGAACAGCACCAGCATCACGATCGCCGAGGTCGGGATCCCGGCGATGTCGCCGCCGAGCACGTCGAACACGGCGCTGTCCGGCAGCGTCACCGGCAGCGCGTCGGTGAGGTAGAGCCCGAGACCGCCGAGGACGCTCCACAGGCCGAGCGTCGTGATGAACGACGGCACGTCGAACACCGCCCGCAGCCAGCCCGCGACCGCGCCCCACAGCACGCCGAGCAGCAGCGTCACCGCGATCGCGCCGACGGCGCCGAGGCCCCACTCGCTGGCGCCCTTGGCGACCAGCACCGAGGCGAACGCCGTGGCCGGGCCGATGCTGATGTCGATCTCCCCGGCGATGATGACCAGCGTGACGCCCCAGGCGGCGATGCCGACGGTGGCGGCGTCCCGCAGGATGCCGAGCTGGTTGTGCACCGTCAGGAACCCCGCGGCGGAACTGGCGAGCGCCACGTACAGCACGACGACCGCGACCAGAAGACCGATCTCGTTGAGCTGGTGGGACCGGCCGTTCAGCAGGCGCCCTGCGACGCCGGTCATGCGCGTCCCGCCGGGCGGCGGTGCGGTCCGGGTGGTGGTCATGGTCTCTCCTCGTCTGTCGGGGTGGGTCTGTCGAGGCGGGTCTGTTCGGGGCGGGTCCGTCGAGGCGGCGGCCGTCAGGCGGCCATCGCGGCGGACAGGACGGCGTCCACGGTCACCTCGTCGCCGGTGAACTCGGCGGCGACCGTCCCGCCGCGCAGCGCGATGACGCGGTCGCACACCAGCGGCAGTTCTTCGAGCTCGCTGGACACGAACAGCACGCCGGCGCCCTTGTCGGCCAGCTCCCGGACCAGCCGGTAGATGCCCTCCTTGGCCTCCACGTCCACGCCGCGGGTCGGCTCGTCGAGCAGCAGGATCCGGCTGCCCGCGTGCAGCCACCGGCCGATCACGGCCTTCTGCTGGTTGCCGCCGCTCAGCACGCCGATCGGGGTGCGGGCGGACGCGGTGGCGATCGACAGCCGCTCGATCAGTGCGCGCGCGGCCCGGTCGACCCTGGCCGGGACCACGGAGGTGCCGCTGCTCACCGCCCGGAAGTCGGACATCACCATGTTCTCCCCGACGCCGAGCAGCGGGATGATCGCCTCGCTCTTGCGGTCCTCCGGCGTGAGCCCGACACCGCGGCGTTTCATGCCGGCCGCGGTCACCCGCGGCACGTCCTCGCCCTCGACCCGGACGGTGCCGGCGGCGGCCGGCTCGAACCCGGCGATCGCCCGCAGCACCTCGGTGCGGCCCGACCCCATCAGCCCGGCCAGGCCGAGGATCTCGCCCGGGTACAGGTCGAAGGAGACGTCGACGATCTTCGGCGGGACGCTCAGTCCCGACACCGACAACAGCGGCGTGGTGGCACGGTCCACGACGCGGGCCTGCGGCCGGACCGCCTTCTCGTAGGTGGAACCGAGCATCATCGCGACGGCGTCCTCGGTGGAGGTGGTCGCCAGGTCGACGGTCCCGACGACCTGGCCGTCGCGCATGACCGTCGCGGTCCGGGCGATCCGCCGGATCTCGTCGAGCCGGTGGCTGACGTAGAGCACCGCGACGCCGCTCTCGGCGATCCGCCGGACGGCCTCGAGGACGGTGTCCACCTCCGCCGCGGCCAGCGCGCTGGTCGGCTCGTCCAGGATCAGCAGCCGCGGCTCCCGGCGCACCGCCCGGCAGATCTCCACCAGCTGCTGCTCGGCCAGCGGCAGGGTGCCGACCTGCGCGTCCGGGGCGATGTCGAGGCCGAGCCGATCGAAGATCTCCCGCGCCGCGCGGCGCATCGCGGGGTGGTCGACCCGTCCCGCCGTCCGCGGCCACGCCCCGAGGAACAGGTTCTCGGCCGCCGTCATCCCCGGCACCAGGCTGAGCTCCTGGTGGACGGTCTGCACCCCGAGCCGGTTCGCATGCCGGACGCCGCCGTCGAGCGGGACGCCGGCGATCTCGACGGTGCCCGCGTCGGCGCGCTCGACCCCGGACAGCACCTTGATCAGGGTGGACTTGCCGGCGCCGTTGCGGCCGAGGAGCGCGCGGACCTCGCCAGCCTCGATCTCCAGGCTCGCCCCTGTCAGCGCCCGAACGCCGGGATAGTGCTTGGTGACGTCGCTGACGCGTACCAGCGGAGTGCTCATGCCGCTCCTCGTCTCGGGCTTACGGGTCTCGGGCTTACGGGATGCCATCGGGGTGCTCCTGAAGCCAGCGTGTGCCGTCCTTCGGGCCGAGATAGGGGTCGATCGGGGCGGGGATGATGAACCGGTCGCTCGGCTTGCCCGCCAGCACGTCCAGCGCGGCCTGGCCGGCCAGCCGCCCGACCTTGATCCCGGAGATGTCGGCGACGCCCTTGAGGACCCGTCCGTCCTGGAGCTTCTTGGCGGCGTCGACGGACATGTCGCCGCCGAACACGACGGTCTTGCCGACCCTGCCGCGCGCCTCGACGGCCTGCACCGCGCCGAGCATCTGCGACCCGGCCTCGCCGTAGAAGGCGTCGATGTCGGGGTGGGCGGTCAGCATCTGCTCGCCCCGCTCGACGGCCTCGTCGAGCTGGAGACCCTGCTGGTTCGCCACGATCCTGGCGCCGGGCACCTTGGCCTTGAGCGCCTTCTCGAAGCCCTGGCGGCGCTGGATGCAGACCTCGAACTGCTCGCAGTTGATGACGGCGACCTTCGGGTCGCGAATCCCGGCGGCCAGGAAGTGGTCGGCCATCTGGTCACCGCTGATCCGGCCGAACTCGTAGGGGTCGCCGAGCACGAACGAGCGCACGTACCGGCGCGCCTGCGCGTCCTCGATGCAGGTGTTGTAACAGATCACCGGGACGCCGCTCTCCTTGGCCAGGCGCAGCGCCGGGATCGACGCCGTGGCCGAGGCCGGCGACACGATGAGCGCGTCGACCTTCGCCGAGCTCATCGTGTTGATGAACGAGCTCTCCTTGGCCGCGTCCGACTGGACGTTGATCTGGACGAGCTGCGGATCGCGCTCCCCCTGGCCGAGGGTCGCGCGCAGCCCGCGCTCCACACCCGCGTAGTAGCCCTCGGCGTTCAGGTACACGACGCCGATCCGTCCGTGCTCGCCCACCCTGCCGCAGCCGGCCGCGAGCGCCAGGATCGCCGCGACGGCCATGAGCAGGGCCATCGGACGGCGCTCGACATGCTTCATCGACGTCCTCCTCGCTCCGGCGACCTGCTGACCTTGTCTAACGCCCCGGACCCGGGACTGTCAATATTAATTCATAATTTATGATTACTCCGGGACGGCTAGGGTACTCGGCGGGCGAACGGAGAGAGAGGGCTTCCGTGGTGCGCTACTCGGAGCGGGGTCTGCACGGCCAGACGGTGCGGGAGATCGCGCGACGCATCCTCGGCGGGGAGCTCGGCCCCGGCGACACCATCGACGTGGCGGCGCTCGGCGAGGAGCTGAACGTCAGCCTGACAGCGATGCGCGAGGCGCTGAAGGTGCTGGCGGCCAAGGGCCTCGTCGGCTCCCGGCAGAAGCGCGGCACGTTCGTGCGGCCCCGGTCCGACTGGAGCCTCCTCGACCCCGACGTCATCCGCTGGCAGTTCGCCGACCGCAACGACCAGGCGTTCCTGCAGAACCTGGCCGAGGTACGCGGCATCATCGAGCCCCAGGCGGTCCGCTATGCGGCCCTGCGCCGCACCTCCGAGGACCTCGCCGCCCTGGACGACGCCCTCACCGCCATGAAGACCGCCGACGGTGACCTGACCCGCGCCGTCCAAGCCGACCTCGACTTCCACCGGGCCCTGCTCAGCGCGACGCACAACGAGCTGCTGGAACGGATGGAGGTCGTGATCGAGGTCGGCCTCGCCGAACGCGACCGCCTCGTGCACGGCAACCGGCCCTACGACGACCCGGTCCCGAGCCATCGCGCGGTCCTCGACGCCGTCCGCGACGCCGACCCCGACCGCGCGGAACAGGCCATGCGCGATCTGCTGGCCAAGGCCGCGCGCGACCTCGACACCCTGATCTCCGACTGACCGTGCGTCCCGGGTGAACGAGGTCCGCTGCAATTACGGGCGACACATCCTGAAGAAGAACCGCTGCGTGCGCGACGGTTCCACCACTGCCCGTTGGCATGGATATGGCCGCCCGTACCTGCCATGATCCGGTCATGGCCGATGACTCGCGACAGCCCGGTCCGCCGGAGATCCACAGCTCCATTCCGCATTCGGCGCGCATATGGAACTACTGGCTGGGCGGAAAGGACAACTACGAGGTCGACCGAGCGGTCGGCGAGGAAATCAAGAAGGTCTTTCCCGGCATCGTCACGACCGCTCGGGCCGACCGGATGTTCCTCGGCCGAGCGGTGCGGCACCTCGTCGAAGAGGCCGGCATCCGGCAGTTCCTGGACATCGGCACGGGCCTGCCGACCGTGGACAACACGCATGAGGTCGCACAGCGGATCGCGCCGGAATGCCGCATCGTCTACGTCGACAACGACCCCCCGTCCTGACGCACGCCCGCGCCCTGCTGACCAGCAGTCCCGAGGGCGCCACGTCGTACATCGACGCCGACCTGCGCGATCCCGAGAACATCCTGGCCCGGGCGCGCGAGATCCTCGACTTCACCGAACCGGTCGCCATCATGCTCCTCGGGATCGTCCATTTCATTCTGGACCAGGAGGAAGCACACTCGATCATCCGGCGGCTCCTGGACGCGGTCCCCTCGGGCAGTCATCTCGCCATCACGCACGCCTGCGATTTCGTCCAAGCCGAAGAGCTCCACGCCAACGTCAAGATGTGGAACGAGCACGGCACCCCGAAGATGACCGTGCGCTCCTACGACCAGATCCGTCGCCTGCTCGGCGACGTGGAACTCCTGGAACCAGGACTGGTGTCACTACCGCGATGGCGTCCCGAGGCCGATCTTTGGGGCGATCCCCCCCGACCTCCCCGCAGTCTGCGTCCTCGGACGAAAACCCTGACAGCCCGGCCCGCACCGGAACGGACGGTGTTCGCCGGGCCGCGGCCTGTGACGAGAAGGGGCGCGAAGACGAGCACCTGACCTGGTTCAACTGCCGGGTGTCTGGTCGTAGCTTGGTCATTATGGACGGCACGTACGTCGACCGCGCCTACGCCGAGCATCTGACCGACGCCGATCTGGAACTGCTCGCCGCCGCGTCGGGGACGGCGGGCGCATCCGGCGGGGCCGCCGGGCTGCGCCGGGACCCGGCCGTCATCTCGCGGCTCCTCGGGCATCCCGCCGCCTTCGACGCCGTCTTCGGTCGCGCCGCCGTGGAGGCGGGCCGGCCCGCGGTCGTGTCGCCGTTCCTGGCGTTCGCGGTGGCCGTGCACCGGGCCGCGGCCGAACTGGCGTCGATGACCCACGTCCCCGAGCGCATGGGGCCTCGCCAGAAGGTGCCGGTGCTGGACGCCCCCCTTCTGGCCGGGTTCCTGGAATCACCGGAACGGCGGCTGTTCCTGGCCGAGCTGCTCGCGTCCTTCACCCGTGCCGCCGAGGGCCACTACCAGGTCCGCACCTCGCGGGGCCCGCGGTGGCGCCGCTTCAGCGAGGTGGATCCGGCCCGGTACGCCGGACTGCTCGACGCCGTCCCCGAGGGCGAACGGCCCGGCGTGTACCGCAGGCTCGGCGACATCGCCCTGTTCCTCGCCGGGGTCTTCCCCGACCACACGTTCGGCCCCGCCTTCGGACCGATCCACGTCGAGCGACTGCTGCGCGACGCCCACGTGGTGCGGGACGAGGAGAAGGAACGCCTCACGGCCGCACCGGGGCTGGAGCTGATGGAGTATCTTGGGACGCGGTGGTACCGGCGGGCGTGCGAGCTCGCCGCCGTGCGGACGAGGCGCCTCGCGGTCGTCGCGGAGGTCGCCGAGAGCTTCCGCGCGGCGCGGCGGGTGCTCAACCACGTCGCCGACCGGTACCTGTTCTCCGCCGGTGAGACGGGGTTCGCCCCGCCCGCCCGCTGACGGCGGGTCCGTCCGTCTCGCCGATTTCACGACCCGGCGTCCGGGTTGTTAATCTATGGGGCGCGAGGCTTCACACAGGTGCCGTGGACGAGTCGGCTCTGTGTTCAGCCGACTGTCGAGTGCCCGTGGCGACAGGGCGCGAGCAACGCACCGGCCACGAGGCGATGGGTTCCGCGGTCACCTTGGACGGGTGAGGCCGACGGTGGGCATGGCCCACCGCGCGACTGCGGCCCCGAAGGTCGCAGGGACGCATCGCTTCTTGAGAACTCGACAGCGTGCCGAATCGTCTCCCCGACGGGAGGCGCGGCGGGCAGCCGCCCGCACCGCCCCCGTCGTGGCGCAACGTCGCGAGCGCACGCGGCCGCCATGGTCGCGAGTCGATGCGCCTGCACATATGCGGCCATTCTTTCGACCTTTGATGGAGAGTTTGATCCTGGCTCAGGACGAACGCTGGCGGCGTGCCTAACACATGCAAGTCGAGCGAGGACCACGTCCTCGGACGTGGAGCCGAGCGGCGAACGGGTGAGTAACACGTGAGCAACCTGCCCCCGGCATCGGGATAACTCCGGGAAACCGGGGCTAATACCGGATACGACCGCGGAGGGCATCCTCTCGCGGTGGAAAGGTTCTCCTCCCGCAAGGGAGGGGTTCCGGCCGGGGATGGGCTCGCGGCCTATCAGCTCGTTGGTGGGGTGACGGCCCACCAAGGCGACGACGGGTAGCCGGCCTGAGAGGGCGACCGGCCACACTGGGACTGAGACACGGCCCAGACTCCTACGGGAGGCAGCAGTGAGGAATCTTGCGCAATGGGCGGAAGCCTGACGCAGCGACGCCGCGTGGGGGATGAAGGCCTTCGGGTCGTAAACCCCTTTCGGCGGGGATGAAGCCGCCGGGCGACCGGCGGTGACCGTACCCGCAGAAGAAGCGCCGGCCAACTACGTGCCAGCAGCCGCGGTAACACGTAGGGCGCGAGCGTTGTCCGGAATCACTGGGCGTAAAGGGCTCGCAGGCGGCCTGTCGCGTCGGCCGTGAAAGCCCGGGGCTCAACCTCGGAGGCGCGGTCGATACGGGCAGGCTAGAGGGCGGTAGAGGGGAGTGGAACTCCCGGTGTAGCGGTGAAATGCGCAGATATCGGGAGGAACACCGGTGGCGAAGGCGGCTCCCTGGACCGTACCTGACGCTGAGGAGCGAAAGCGTGGGGAGCGAACAGGATTAGATACCCTGGTAGTCCACGCCGTAAACGTTGGGCGCTAGGTGTGGGGTCCTTCCACGGGTTCCGCGCCGTAGCT
>DATCLF010000369.1:0-50811 GCA_036564055.1 Spirillospora sp. | reverse complement strand
GCCTCGACGTCGTGACCGGGTCCGGCGAACGGCTGCGACTCGGCGACGTCCCCGGGAGCACCGGGCGAAGCGCGCTTCTGGAGCGGCTGCGGACACTCGTGGGTGAGAACCTCGCGGTGATCCGGACGGAGTTCGGGCGGTTCGGACGGCAGGTCTCCGGCTACTCCCTGGAACACCTCCTGCCGGAGAACGGGTTCGACGTCGCACGCGCGCTGGTCGGCACCGAGGGGACGCTCGCGCTGACGCTGGCGGCCCGGGTGAGGATGGTCCGCGAGCCGGCGTGCCGGGTCCTCGCGGTCCTCGGGTTCGGGTCGATGGCGGAGGCGGCCGACGCCGTCCCGGCGATCCTGCCGCACGGGCCGGTCGCCTGCGAGGGGCTGGACTCGCGCATCACCGGCGTCGTGCGGGAGCGGCGGGGCCCCGCCGCGGTGCCGCCGCTGCCCCGGGGGTCGGGGTGGCTGCTCGTGGAGCTCGCCGGTCCCGAGGCGGGGGCGCTGCGCGAACGCGCCCGGAACGTCGCCGGCGACTCCGGCTGCGTCGACGCGACGGTCGTCGAGGACACGGCCCTCGCCGACGCGCTGTGGCGCATCCGCGAGGACGGGTCGGGTCTCGTGGCGCGCACCCCCGAGGGCGAGCAGGCGCACGCCGGCTGGGAGGACGCGGCCGTGCCCCCCGAGCGGCTCGGCGCGTACCTGCGCGAGTTCGAGGCGCTGCTGGAGGAGTACCGGCTGTTCGGCGTCCCGTACGGGCACTTCGGCGACGGGTGCATCCACGTGCGCATCGACTTCCCGCTCGGCCGCCCGGGCGGCAGGGGCGTGTTCCGCGGCTTCCTGAACGAGGCGGCGGCGCTGGCGGCCCGGCACGGCGGCACCATGTCCGGCGAGCACGGCGACGGCCGGGCCCGCGGCGAGCTCCTGCCGCACATGTACTCGTCCGAGGCGCTGGCGCTGTTCGCGAAGGTCAAGGACCTCTTCGACCCGCAGGACGTCCTCAACCCGGGCATCATCGTCCGCCCGGCGCCCGTGGACGAGAATCTGCGCGCCGAGCAGACCGTCCCTCTCAAACGCGGCCTCGGCCTCGCCTACCGGGACGACCGCGGCGACCTGTCGCGGGCGGTGCACCGGTGCACCGGCGTGGCCAAGTGCCGCGCCGACAACACGGGCGCGGGCGGCGTCATGTGCCCCTCCTACCTGGCGACCCGGGAGGAGAAGGACTCCACGCGCGGACGGGCCCGCGTGCTGCAGGAGGTCGTCAGCGGACGGCTCGGCCCGGACGGCTGGACGTCCGAGGCCCTGCACGAGGTGCTCGACCTCTGCCTGGCGTGCAAGGGCTGCGCGTCCGACTGCCCGACCGGCATCGACATGGCGTCCTACAAGGCGGAGGCGCTGCACCGCCGGTACCGCCGCAGGATCAGGCCGCGCTCGCACTACGCGCTCGGCTGGCTCCCCCGCTGGACGCGGCTCCTCGCCCGGTCCCCCGCACTGACCGGGCTCGCGAACGCGGCGATGCGGGCGAGCGCGCTGCGGCCCGCGGTGGCGTGGGCCGCGGGCATCGACCGGCGGCGGACGCTGCCCGCCTTCGCCCCGGTGACCTTCCGGCGCTGGTTCGCGTCCCACCGCAGCCCGCAGGGACGCAACGGCGACGTCGTCCTGTTCGTGGACAGCTTCACCGACGCGTTCTCGCCCGAGGTCGGCAAGGCGACCGTCAAAGTGCTGGAGCACGCCGGATACCGGGTCACGGTGACCGAACGTCCCGTCTGCTGCGGCATCACGTGGATCTCGACCGGGCAGCTGACCGGTGCCCGCGCCCAGGCGCGGCGGACGGTCCGGGCGCTGCTCCCCCACGTCCGGCGCGGAGCGAAGATCGTGGGGATGGAGCCGTCCTGCACGGGCGTGCTGCGCTCCGACGCCGAGGAGCTGCTGCGGGGGGCCGACGCCGCCGCCGCGCGTGAGGTGGCCGCCGCGACCCGCACGCTGGCCGAGCTGCTCGCCGAGACCGACGACTGGACGCCGCCCGACCTGTCCGGGGTGACCGGCGTCGCGCAGCCGCACTGCCACCACCACGCCGTCATGGGCTGGACGGAGGACGCCGCGCTGCTCGCGAAGGCGGGCGCCGACGTCGGCAGGCTCGGCAACTGCTGCGGCCTGGCGGGCAACTTCGGCGTCGAGAGGGGCCATCACGACGTGTCCGTCGCCGTCGCCGAGCACCGGCTGCTTCCGGCGGTGCGCGAGACCGGCGAGGACGACGTCGTGCTGGCCGACGGCTTCAGCTGCCGCACTCAGCTTCGCGACCTGGCCGGCCGCAACGGCGAGCACCTGGCGCAGCTCCTGGCCCGGCACCTGCCCGGCGATTGATCCCCCTCCCGGGCCGCGCGTCCCGCGCAGAACCTCGTCCCGCGTGGCGGCATCACAATGACCGAGGGCGGGAGCTGCACGCCGAGGAGATCACATGGGCGCGTGGACGATCTCCGGGTTCGGTGAGGTGCGGGAGCTCGGCGCAGGGGCGCAGGGACGCGTGGTCCTGGCACTGCACGAGCGATCCGGCCTGCCGGTCGCGGTGAAGTACGTGCCCGCCGAGGCGGGCGCCGACCTCGCGGCGCTGCGGCACGAGGCCGCGATGCTGGCCCGCGTGTCCAGCCCGCACGTGGCGCGGCTGTACCGGCTCGTGGAGAGCGAGCACGGCGCCGCACTGGTGATGGAGGCGGTCAACGGCGTCTCGCTGAAGGTGATCCTGGCCGAGTACGGGAACGGACGGCGGCCCGTGACGCACTCGTAGAAGACGCAGCAGGTGCCGAGCAGCGACCCTTTCAGGACCGTCAGTGCAGCCGGTGGTTCCAGCTTCCCGTGCGGGCGACACGATCGGGCTGCGCGCCCAGCACCTCACCGCGCCCGTCCCCGTGGACGATCTGCCCGAGCCGCTGCGGCCCCTGGTGGCGAGGGGCATGGCCAAGGACCCGGCCGCACGCCAGGCCGGTGCTCTCGGCTTCGTCACCGAACTGGAGAGCACGGCGCGCGACGCCTACGGCGACGACTGGGAGCACCGCGGCATCCGCATTCTGTCCGCGGCCGCCGCCGCGCTGTCCGCGCTGTTCCCCCTCACCGCCGCCGGCCTAACGGTGTCCGCGGGCACGGGCGCCGCGACCGCCACCGCAGCCGGTGCGGGCGCCGCGGACGCCGGCACCGCCGCCACGGCCGGTGCGGGCATCACGGGCGCGAACACCGCGGGCGCGGGGGCCGGGACGGCGGCCGGCACGGCTGCCGGCACCGCGCAGACGACGGCGGGTTTTCTGGCCAAGTCGGGCGTGTCCGAGGTCGCGCTGGTCGTCGCGGCCACGGCCGCGGCGGGAACGGCCGGTGTCGTCGCCTGGCAGACGACCCGTCCGGAGCCCACGCGGGGACCGCAGGTCGTCCTGGCGGCCATGAGCCAGACCCATCCCGACCGTGTGCTCAGGCTCGAGAACGGCCAGTACGCGCAGATCAAGGGGATGAAGAACAAGGCGGCGCAGAGGGCGGCCAACAGGGCGCTGCGCATCCCTCTGGAACAGATCGTCACCTACCACAAGGAGTGGGGCAAGACGGCTGCCGCGCGTCGAGCCTGCGGCTCCGAGATGAATCGGCTGAGCACGAAGGTGGACACGGGGCTCACCGGCCCCGTCCTGGTGTCGGTGCGCTACGTTCCCGAGTTCCGCCGCCGCTGCGGCGAGGACCCGGGCTGCTATCCCGCGTTCGGCGCCACCGTCGACCTGCGCACCGGTCGTGCCGTGACGGCCGACGACATCTTCCCGCCGTCCTCGTTCACCGAGGCCGGGATGATGCGGCTGTGGAACGCCGTCCCGGACGGCCCGGGCAAACGGCATCTTGATCGCCTTCACACCGGAGCGACCCGGTTCTCCAACCCGTTCAAGCGCTCGAACTTCTTCGCGAGCTCCCTGCTCCCCGCGTCACCGGCATGGGCGCTCATGGTCTTCGGCCCGACGTCGGTTCAGCTGATGCGGGCCGGCCAGAACCACGCAACGCCCGAGATCGACTCCCGCACGGACAGGACGAGCCCCTATGTCTTCACCATTCCGTACGAGCGGGTGAAGGGGCTGTTCAAGCCCGAGTTCGCCGGGCTGCTGCCCGCGTCATGACCCGTCGTCCCCCTCGCGCCGGCCCAGGGTGCGCGACAGGGTGAGCGCGGCGGTGTGGACGGCGGGGGCGACCGCGGCCGGGCGCATCCGGGTCGCCCATCCCGACACCGACAGCGCGCCGAGGGCGAACCCGTCGGGGCCGACGACGGGGCTGGCCGCGCAGACGATGCCGGGGCCGGACTCCTCCCGGTCGTAGGCGACGCCCTCGCGGCGGATCGTCTCCAGTTCCCGGGCGAGGAGACCGGGCGCGGTGACGCTGCGTTCGCTGGTCTTGACCAGCTCCCCGTCCAGGACGGCCTTCACCGCCTCCGGCGGGGAGAACGCCAGGATCGCCTTGCCGACGCCGGTGACGTGAGCGGGCAGCCGGCCCCCGACCTGCGAGGGCAGCGGCGGCCCGCCGGGCGAACCGAGGATCTCCACGTAGACGACCTCGCTCCCCTCCAGCACCGCGAGGTGGACGGTCTGCCGCGTCGCCTCCCGCAGGTCGGCCATGTAGGGGGCGGCGGCGTCCCGCAGGACCCGCTGCCGCGGCACGCGTTGCCCGATCTCGAACAGCTTCAGCCCGAGCCTCACGCGGCTGCCGTGCCGTTCGAGGAGGCCCGCCTCGACGAGGTCGCGGGCGATCCGGTGGGCTGTCGACTTCGGCAGGCCGCTGCGGCGGGCGAGCTCGGCGGCGCCGAGGGCGTCGTCGTCCGCGCGGAAGGCCGTCAGCACCGCGACGACGCGGCGCAGGAAGGTCTCGTCGGACGCCACGGGATCCAATCTAGGAGACCCGATCCAGAAGAACCGTCCCACCACACGGGACGGCGGCATTGCCCGCGGCGACCGCGGCGGGGGAGGCTCGGACCCGCGCGGACACCGACGTGCGCAGAACGAAGGGCGCGCAGACGAGGAAGGACATCCCATGGACCCCGGTTCGGTGGAGAAGGCCGCGGCCGCGCTGCTCGACGCGTACGCGACCGGCACCCCCATCCCGCCGTTGACGGCGAACCACCCGGACATGTCCGTGGCCGACGCCTACGCGGTCCAGCTCGCGCAGGTGGAGGCGTGGACGGGCGCCGGAGCGCGGATCAAGGGCCACAAGGTCGGGCTGACGTCGGCGGCGATGCAGCGGCAGATGGGCGTGGACCAACCGGACTTCGGCGTCCTGCTGGACTCGATGTTCTTCCAGGACAGCGCCCCCATCGACACCGGCCGGTTCCTGCAGCCGCGGGTCGAGCCGGAGGTCGCGTTCGTGCTGGGCCGCCCGCTCGCCGGGCCCGGCGCGACCGCCGCCGACGCGGTCGCCGCCGTCGAGTACGTGCTCCCGGCGCTGGAGGTGATCGACTCCCGGATCGCCGACTGGAAGATCACGCTGCCGGACACGATCGCCGACAACGCCTCCAGCGGCGGCGTCGTGCTCGGCACCCGGCCGGTCCGGCTGGACGGTCTCGACCTCGCGCTGATGGGCTGCCTGCTCTACCGGGGCGGTGAGCTGGTCGAGACCGGGGCGGGCGGCGCGGTGCTCGGCTCGCCGATCAACGCGCTGGTCTGGCTGGCGAACGTCCTCGGCGAGCGCGGGGTGACGCTGGAGCCGGGCCACGTGGTGCTGCCCGGCTCGATCACCGCGTCGGTTCCGGTCGCCCCCGGCGACACGCTCACCGCGACCTTCGCCGGGATCGGATCGGTGACCGCACGGTTCGGGAAGGAGACACGGGCATGACGCTGACCGCGGCGATCGTCGGGCCCGGCAACATCGGAACCGACCTGCTGGTCAAGCTGATGCGCAGCGAGCTGGTCGAGGTCCACTCGATGGTCGGGGTGATCCCGGAGTCCGACGGGCTCGCCCGCGCCCGCGAGATGGGCGTCCCGGCGTCGGCGGGGGGCGTGGACTGGCTGCTGTCGCAGCCGACGCTGCCCGACCTGGTGTTCGAGGCGACGTCCGCGAAGGCGCACCTCGCCAACGCCCCCCGCTACGCGGAGGCGGGGATCAAGGCGATCGACCTGACGCCCGCGGCGGTCGGGCCGCTGGTGTGCCCGCCGGTCAACCTGGACACGCTGTCGGACGCCCCGAACCTCAACATGATCACGTGCGGCGGGCAGGCGACGATCCCGATCGTGCACGCCGTCTCCTCGATCGTCCCGGTGCCGTACGCGGAGATCGTCGCGTCGATCGCGTCCCGCTCGGCCGGGCCGGGGACCCGCGCCAACATCGACGAGTTCACCCAGACCACCGCGCGCGCCATCGAGAAGATCGGCGGCGCGGCGCGCGGCAAGGCGATCATCATCCTGAACCCGGTGGAACCGCCGATGATCATGCGGGACACGGTGTTCTGCGCGATCCCCCCGGACGCCGACACCGACGCGATCTCGGCGTCGATCGAGCGGATGGTCGCCGAGGTCGCCGCCTACGTGCCCGGGTACCGGCTGCGCGCCGAGCCGCAGTTCGACGGGCCGCGCGACATCTGGAACGGCATGGCCCGCGTCGCGGTGTTCCTGGAGGTCAGGGGCAACGGCGACTACCTGCCGCCGTGGGCCGGCAACCTCGACATCATGACCGCGGCGGCCGCACGTGTCGGTGAGCAGCTCGCCCGCAGGAAGGTCACCGCATGACCGAGCAGACCACGACCCAGCAGACCACGACCGAACAGGGCAGCGCCCCGCAGAAGATCAGGATCACCGACTCGACGCTGCGGGACGGCAGCCACGCGATGGCGCACCGCTTCACCGAGGAGCAGGTCCGCAGCGTCGTCCACGCGCTCGACAGCGCCGGAGTCGAGGTCATCGAGGTCACCCACGGCGACGGCCTCGGCGGCTCGTCGTTCAACTACGGTTTCTCGCTGGAGGACGACATCAAGCTCGTCGCCGCCGCGGTCGACGAGGCGAAACGCGCCAAGATCGCCGTGCTGATGCTGCCGGGCGTCGGGACGGTCGAGGACCTCAAGCGCGCCCACGACGCGGGCGCTTCGGTGGCGCGGATCGCGACGCACTGCACCGAGGCGGACGTGTCGCTCCAGCACTTCGCCGCCGCCCGCGACCTCGGCATGGAGACCGTCGGGTTCCTGATGCTGTCGCACCGGATCGGCCCGCAGGAGCTGGCCGCGCAGGCCCGGATCATGGTGGACGGCGGCGCGCAGTGCGTCTACGTCGTCGACTCCGCCGGCGCGCTCGTCCTCGGGGAGGCGCAGGAACGGGTCGCCGCGCTGGTCAAGGAGATCGGGCACGAGGCGCAGGTCGGCTTCCACGGCCACCAGAACCTCTCACTCGGCGTCGCGAACTCGGTGCTGGCGCAGCAGAACGGCGCGCTGCAGATCGACGGCGCGCTGTGCGCGCTCGGCGCCGGGGCGGGCAACTCCCCCACCGAGGTGCTCGTGCCGACGTTCGAGCGGCTCGGCGTCCAGACCGGGGTGGACGTGCAGGGCGTGATGGCCGCCGCCGACGACGTGGTGAAACCGTTCCTGGACCGGCTGCCGTTCGCGGACCGCGGTGCGATCACGCAGGGGTACGCGGGCGTGTACTCCAGCTTCCTGCTGCACGCCGAACGCGCCGCCGAACGTTACGACGTCCCCGCGCACGAGATCCTGCAGCGCGTCGGGGAGGCCGGCTACGTCGGCGGCCAGGAGGACATGATCATCGACGTGGCGCTGCAGATCCGTGCGGAGCGCGAGCGCAGCGAATAGGGCCCGCGGGAGCCTCCGGGCGCGGAGGCTCCCGCACCCGGTGATCTTTGCAGGAGGCGGGCCCTGGGATAGCTTGGCGGCATGACCCACGAGGACCATCGCGCGTCGACTCCTCGCGGGCGGGCGCGCCGCGACCAGCTCGTCCAGATCGGCCTCGATCTCCTCGCCGAGGGCGGCTGGGCGGCGATCACGGCCCGGGCCGTCGCCGACCGGGCCGGCACCCGGCCGGGTCTGCTCCACCACTACTTCAACGGGCTGCCGGGCCTGCACGTCGCCGTCGCGCAGCGCGCCACCGAAATGATCGTCGATCCGGTGGTGGACGCGCTGCTCGCGGCGCCCGACACCACGTCCGCGGTGGAGGCCCTGCGGACCGTCGTCCCGGACGTGGTCGCCGGTGAACGCAACCTGAGACTGTCGGCGGAGCTGCTGGTCAGGGCGCTGCGGGACCCGCGGATGGCCGCCGAGCGGCGCGACTGGACGCGGGCCCTGCGCGGTCGGATCGCGGGCCGCCTGGAGCAGCTGTACCCGGACTGGCCGCAGCAGCGCCGCGAGGGCACCGCGATGCTGTTCACCGCGATCCTGGACGGCCTGCTGCTCCACCTGATCCTCGACCCGGACCTGCGGACCGACCCGGCGCTGGAGGCGACCGCCGCCCTCGTGGGCGGCCCCTGACCGCCGCGGCGGTCACCCGGCCCGGCGGGCCGCCGTGTCGCCCGCCGTGTCGCGCGAGCCGGCCACGGCCACGGGGGCGTCGGCGTGGTGCAGCAGCGCGTTGCTGACCGAACCGAGCAGCAGACCCCGGAAGCCGCCGAGCCCCCGGGACCCGACGACCAGGAGACCGGCCTCCTTGGCGGCGTCGAGCAGCACCTGGCGGGGCGGCCCGGTCAGCACCTCGGTCCGCACGCGCACGCCGGGATACCGGTCGCGCAGCGGCGCGACCAGCCGGTCGAGCCGGTCCCGCGCCGCCTCGCGCAGCGTCTCGGCGTCCACCAGCGGCATCGGCCCGGTCTTGACCTCGGCGGGCCAGGCCACCACCGCGACCAGGTCGGTCCCACGCAGGTGCGCCTCGGCGAACGCCAATTCGGCCGCCTCCAGCGACGCCGGGGACCCGTCCACGCCGACCACCACGGGCCCGCCCGCCCCCGGCCGCGCCGGAAGGGCGCGCACGACGACGACCGGGACGGGCGCGTGCGCCGCGAGCTCCACGGCCGTCGATCCGAGCACCAGCTCGGCGAAGCCGCCGCGTCCCCGCGAGCCGACGACGAGCAGGTCCGCGTCGGCGGCGGCGTCCATCAGCACGCCGGCCGCGCCGCCGCGCCCGATCACGGTGCGGACGTCGTCGGTCTCGGCGCGTGCGTGCGCCGCGCCCTCGGACACGACGGACTCGGCCGTCGCGCGCAGGTCCGACACGGGGATGGCCATCGGGCTGGCCGCCGCGTACAGGTCCCAGGCGTGCACCACCGTCAGCGGCACGCCCCGCAGACGCGCCTCCACGGCGGCCCACCGCACCGCCGCCTCGCTCGGTGAGGAGCCGTCGTACCCGACGACGACACCGCGGTTGTCACTCATGGCGACCTCCCTCGAAGACCTCTGTCTCCAGGGTCGCCGCGAGCCGGCGGGACGCTCAGGGCCGCGGGTCCGTCATTCCCGGGACCTTCGGCCCGGGATGATCGCCACGGGGAGGGAAGAACGGCGCAGCATCGCCGAGCTCGTCGCCCCCAGCGGGTCGAAGCCGGTGCCCCGGTCGCCGAGGACGAGAAGCCCGGCGCCGTCCGCCGCCTCCGCCAGCGCCTCGAGCGGGCGTTCCAGCAGCAGCGACACCGTCACCTCGATGTCCGGATGCCGTTCCCGCCAGGGAGCCACGGCGTCCTCCAGCTCGGCGGTGCGGGTCTTCTCCAGCAGTTCCCGGTCGGTGAACAACGCCCACTCGTGTTCCTCGACCGACGCGGGCTCCCAGCATCCGTAGACGACGTGCAGGTCCCAGCCGCGCAGCGCCGCCTCCCCGAAGGCGAAGGCGAGCACCGGGTCGCAGCTCTCGGTGGCGTCGGTGCCCGCCACGACCCGCCGGGGCCGCTTCTCCCCGTCCGGGACGACGATCACGGGCCGCGGCGCCTTGGCCGGAACCTCCAGCTCCGGCGCGCCCTCGTCCGGTTCCTCGCCCGAGCCGATCACGGTGAGCTCGGCCGTCCCGGACGCGCGGACCAGCGCCTCGTCCACCGGTCCGCGCATCAGGCGGCGGCGCACCACGGGCGCGCCCAGCTCCCGCGCGCGTCGGACGCCCCGCGCCAAGATGTTCTCACCGGCCCGCTTCAGGATCGCCTCGGTGTCGGGGTCCTCGTGCCCGCTCGCGTAGGGCCAGTGCCAGCAGTGGCAGATCACCAGGTCAAGCTCGCGCCGGCGGGCCTCCTCGACCGCCCATCGCAACGCGGCGTCGTTCCTCTGCGTTCCGTCATAGCCGAACAGGACGTGCGGTCGTCGAATCCTTTCCACGCCGTTCATGTACCTGCCCTCCTGCCGAACAGTCTGCTCTCTTGACAAGCCCCGCAGAAGAGGTCAAAGGTCCCGAAAACCACCAAGCCTGACAAGTTCTGCAGTTCCGGACGGATCGGAACGAGCCCGAGGCAGCGACCTTACGGAAACGCCTTACAGGCAGGCGCCGCGCTCGTAGACTCGCGTCGTGATCAAGAACGTCGGGATCGCCCTGGTGCTGGGCGGAAGCATGGCCATCGGCGGCGCCGCCGCCCTCCCCGCGCACGCCGCCCTCGGCGGTGATCTGGCGGAGGACCTCGACGCCATCCTGAGCGACGACCGCCTCCAGGGCGCGACCGTCGGAGTGATCGTCCGCGACGCCAAGACGGGCGCGACCCTCTACGACCGCACGGGAGGCGGTTCGGTCGTTCCCGCCTCGAACAACAAGCTGCAGACCTCCGCGGCCGCCTTCGACATCCTCGGCCCCGGGTACCGGTTCCGCACGACGGTGAGCGTGAAGGGCGGCAACCTCTACCTCACCGGCACCGGCGACACGACGATGCGGGCCGCCGAGTACGACCGGCTCGCCGCGGCCGTCGCCGCCAAGGGCATCACCCGGGTCAGGGGCGACCTGATCGCCGACGACACCTGGTTCGACGACCGGCGCACGCCCGCCGACTGGGACCCCACCGACCTCCAGTACGCCTACGCGGCGCAGACGTCCGCGCTGACCGTCTCGCCCAACGACGACTTCGACGCGGGATCGGTCCAGATCGACGTGGCGCCCGGATCCCGGGAGGGCGATCCGGTCCGGGTGGGCCTGACCCCGGACACCGACGTGGTGAAGATCGACAACAGGGCGGTGACCGGGGCGCCCGGGTCCCAGTCGACGCTCGCGATCAACCGGAGCAACGGAAGCAACACGATCGTCGTCACCGGCTCCTACCCGGTGGACGGGCAGCCCACGAACGCCCTGCGGTCGGTCGAGGAGCCCACCCTGTACGCGGCCGACGTCTTCCGCAAGGCCCTCGCGAGACACGGCGTGCGGGTGGCCGGCGCGACCGAGCGCGGCAGGACCCCCGCGGACGCGCGGGTCGTCGCCGCCCGGACCTCCATGCCGCTGTCGCGGCTCGCCACCCCGTTTCTGAAGCTCAGCAACAACGTCATGGCCGAGACCCTCGTCAAGGCGATCGGCCGCAAGACGCGGGGCCGGGGCACGTGGGAGGCCGGGCTGCCGGCCGTCGTCGCCGACCTGCGGCGTCTCGGCGTCGACACCTCGCAGGTGACCATGACGGACGGGTCGGGCCTGTCGCGCGGCAACCACACGACGCCCGAGCAGCTCGGCACGCTGCTGAGGAACGTCCGCCGGCGGCCCTGGTTCCCCGCGTGGTACGCGGCGCTGCCCATCGCCGGGCAGCCCGACCCGATGGTCGGCGGGACGCTCGCCGACCGCATGCAGGGCACGGCCGCGGCCGGGAACGTCCACGCCAAGACGGGCACCCTGACCGGCGTCACCGCGCTGTCCGGATACGTGCGCGATCCCGACGGCCGCACCCTAATCTTCTCCAGCGTCTTCAACGGCTACTCCGGAGGCGCGCCGAAGGACATCGAGGACGCGATCGCCGTGCGTCTCGCCACCGGCGATGACGAGGAGACCCGCACCACCCTGCGCCGCGGCCCGGTCAACGGCGGCCACCTCGAACCCACCTGGCTGAACGGCCGCCTTCCCTAGCGGCCCGGCGACCGCCGGTCTCGCGCCGACCTGGCGTCACAGGACGGCGGCCTCGGCCTGGACGACACGATCAGGCCGAGGCCGCCGTCCTGCCATCGGTCACAGCCGCGGGCATGCGGCACCGACCGCACCGACCCGTCCGGCGAGGCGTTGACTAGCGGCCGGTGCGGGCGGCGGGGGCGACGCGGTAGAGGACGTGGCGTTTCAGGTGGTGGCCGTCCGCCACGAGCGGGTGGTCGAAGTCGTCCGCGGGATCGCGGGTCATGCCGATGCGCTCCATGACGGCGCGGGAGCGGGTGTTGGCGACGGCGGTGAAGGCGACCACCTCGCCGACGCCGGCGTCGAAGGCGAAGCGGAGGGCGCGGCGGGCGGCCTCGGTGGCGTAGCCGCGGCCCCAGGCGGAGCGGGCGAGCCGCCAGCCGATCTCCACGGCGGGGGTGAACGGCGCCGTGAAACGCACCACGGACAGGCCGGTGAACCCGATGAACTCCCCCGTGCCGAGGGTCTCCAGCGCCCAGAAGCCGAAGCCGTCCTCCTCGAACCGGGCCTCGAACCGGGCTATCAGCGCGTCGCTCTCCGCGCGGGTCAGCGGGGCGGGGAAATGCTCCATGACCTCGGGGTCGGCGTTCATGGCGGCGAACGGTTCCCGGTCGCCGTCCTTCCAGCGGCGCATTACCAGCCGCTCGGTGCGCAGCTCCGGCTCCTTCTGCGCCGTCACCGTGGTCAGGCCGCCTCGTGGACGAAGGCGAACTGCCCGTCGACGTAGACGTGGTACGTGGACGGGCGGAAGCCCGCGAACATCACCTTGCGGGTCTTGTCGATGACCACGTGGTGCCGTTCCTGGTACCCGACGGTGAACTGGAACCGCTCCGTCAGGGAGAAGCTGAACATCAGCGTCCTCTCCTCGATCAGCACCCCGTCGACGAGGATCCGTACCTTTCCCCAGAAGCGGTCGAAGCTGAACTCGACCCGATGGCGTTCGTAGTGCCCGACGTCGAAGTAGAAGTACTCGTTCACCGTGGTTCCAGATTCGGGGGAGTCTCCGGCGCACGCATTCTTCCACGGTGATCAGACGCGAGACGGGCGGCGCCCGTTCGCGAAGCGCCCGGCCCCACCGGCCGTGCGCCGGCGCGGGGTCACCCGCGGGCGGGGACGAGGGCGACCGGGCAGTGGGCGTGGTGGATGACCCCGTGGCCGGTGATGCCGAGAGCCGGCGCGTTCCAGCGCCGCTCGGGAGCGCCGACCACGAGGAGGCGGGCGGCGCGGGACCGGTTCGTCAGGGCCTTCACCGCGTGCTCCAGGACGACCTCGCCGACGGCGTCCACCTGCGCGTACTTGTCCCGCAGCGGCTCGCACGCCTCGGCGACCCGGACCCGCAGCTCCGGACGGGCGTCCTCGTCCTCGACGGTGTACCCGGCGTCGATCAGCGTCGTCGGCATCTGCCACGCGTGCAGGACCCGCAGCCGCGCGCCCGTCAGCGCGGCGGCGTCGAAGGCGTACGCCAGGACCGCGTCCGTGCCCGGACGCAGGTCGATCCCGGCGACGATCTCGCCGTCGTCCGGCGCGTCACCGCGCACGATCACGACGGGAACGGTGGAGCGCGCGGCCATCCGCAGGCTCGTGGAGCCCAGAAGCAGCCGCGCGAACCCGCCCCGGCCGCGGCCGGCCAGCACCAGCTCGAACGCCTCCGCCGCCTCCCGGCGCAGGACGTCCGGCGTGTCTCCGGCGACCACCGCCACCGTGGTCTCGACGTCCGGAAACCACTCGGCGACCCGGTCCCTGGCCCCGTGCACGATCGCCTCTCCCGCCCGCGCCAGGCGCTCGGCCCGCTGGGACGCGGCGCGCACCGGGGGGCGTGCGGGACGGGACGGGACGGCGTGGACGATGCGCAGGGGACGTCCGCGCAGAGCGGCATCGGCGGCGGCCCAGGCCACCGCGCGGTCCGACTCCTCGGACCCGTCGGTGCCGACGACGATCGGTTCGGGCATCGCGTCCTCCTCCGGACGGGCGGGACCTCGGTCCGAGCGTCCCCACATCGGCGCCGCTCATCCGCACCGGGAGACGGGCCGTCCGGCGGAGCGTCAGGTGACGAAGGTCCCTACGGGCACGGCACCGGCCCGCCGAGGCTGGACGTACCCGGACGCACCCGCTCCAGGGACGTCCGGCACGATGAGCTCAGGAGCTTCACGATGTCCAAGCAGATCACCGTTGCGCACGACGCGCCGTCCATCACGGTCTTGGAGGACCGCGTCGCCGTGCTGGAGCAGCGCGTCGCCCGGCTGACCGAGGCCCTCCGCGCCATGGCCGCAACCCTGGACCCCGCCCCGCCCCTCCGCCGGGGGGGAGGCGGCCGCACCGTGCCGGAGGCCCGGCCGGACCCCGACCTGCTTCCGCCGGGGAAGTGACCGGGACCGGAACCTGGAGGGGGAGCATGCGAGGCCGCATCGACCGAATCGAGCGGATCGACCGATGGCGCCGCCGGTTCGGCTTCGACACCAACGATCTGCGCCGGCCCGTCGACCGGGTCCAGTGGAGGGTCGGGCTCCTGCTGCTCGCGGTCTTCCTCGGCGTCACCCCGCCGCTGACCGCCCACGTGGCGGCGCACGTCCACGACGCCGGCGAACGCGCCGAACGCCGCGACGCGGCGACCTGGCGCCGGGTGGACGCCACCGTCGTGGAGGTCGGGGCACTGCGCGCCGGGCACCGGGTCACCGTCACCTGGACCGAGCCGGACGGGACGCGGCGCAGCGGCGACTTCACGACGATGAAGCCGGTCCGTCCCGGTGACCCGGTCCTGGTCTGGACGCGGGACGGCGCCGTCACGGCGGCGCGGCCGGGCCGGCACGGGCTCACGGTCGTCGACACGGTGGCCGCGGGGACGGGCGTCGTCCTCGCCACGGGGCTGTCCCTGCTGGGCGTCTACCTGCTGGTGCGGCGCCGGTGCGACAGGCGGCGCGACCGGCTCTGGGACGTCGCCTGGGCCCGCTTCGACAATCACCGCATCGAGCCCTGACCGCATACCGGCGACGACCCTCGGGCGGGACGCGGGGCGTGAAATCCTTGGAGCGTGAGCTGCAACGCCCGGACGGACGGCGGCCGGGGATCGGTCGGACGGCCACGCGCGACCTCACCGGCCGCCCTGGAACGGCTCGCCTTCGAGCTGTTCGCCCGGCAGGGCTTCGACGACACCACGGTGGACGACATCGCCGCGGCGGCGGGGATCGCCCGGCGGACGTTCTTCCGCTACTTCTCCTCGAAGAACGACCTGGTGTGGGGGGATTTCGAGGGTCGGCTCCGGCGGCTGCGGGAGCTGCTCGCGCACGCCGATCCGCGCACGCCGACCATGGACGCGGTGCGCGCGGCCGTGGTCGAGTTCAACCGGTTCGACCCGAAGGAGGTGCCCTGGCACCGCCAGCGCATGGAGCTCATCCTGAGGGTGCCGACCCTCCAGGCGGACGCCACCCTGCGGTACGCGTCGTGGCGGGCGGTCATCACCGAGTTCGTGGCGGCGCGCTGCGGCGTCCCGCCCTCGGCGCCGCTCCCCCGCCTCGCCGGGCACCTGGTGCTCGCCGCGGCGGTGTCCGCCTACGAGCACTGGCTCGCGCGCGAGGGCGAGGCGGCGCTGGCCGACCTGCTGGACGAGGCGATCCGCCACCTGGGCACCGGCCTGGCGGCCGTTCTCGACGCCCCCGCGAACACCGGCCCGGACGCGGGTCCCGACGACCGGGCGAACGGCGAGCGGGACAACACGCCCGACGCGGGCGTGCCCGCATCGTGACGCTCGTTTTCCCGACGCTCGTCCCGGCGCGCGCCGGGAGGGTCAGAGCTCCCCGCGGACGGCGCGCGCCACGACCTCGCCGATGAGGACGGCCGTGGCGGACGGGCCGCGCAGCGGAGCCGTCGGCAGGATCGAGGTGTCGGCGACCCGGAGCCCCTCGATGCCGTGCACCCTGCCCCGGGCGTCGACGGCGGACCCCATCGGCACGGTGCCGCAGGTGTGCTGGGACGTGCCCAGGCGGGCGCGGATCCACCGGTCGAGCGCACGGTCGTCGTCCAAAGTGGCGGCGTCCGGTGCGGTGAGGCCCCGCGACACCGCAGCGAAGGCCGAGGCCGCCGCGACCTCCGCCGTGGCCCGCACCACCTCGCGCATGCGGCGCCGGTCGTCGCCGGTCTCCAGGTATCCGTACTCGACGCGCGGCGGGACGGCGGGATCCGCCGACACCGTCCGGAGCCCGCCGGTCCTGCGCGGGGTCTGGACGGACGCGAAGAAGGGCAGCGGCGCTCCGGGGACCGTGGTCGTCCCGCCGGCCAGTCCCGCCATGGGCACCAGGGATTGGAGGATCTCCAGGTCGCCCGGTTCGCGGCTACCGGAGGAGGTCGGGTGCAGCGCCCCGCCCAGCCACGAGACCGGCGGGCCGGGCAGCCGCCCGCGGGGACGCCATTCCAGGACCACGTGCGGGTGGTCGCTGAGGGCGGCGCCGACGGACGGGAGGTCGTGCACGACCCGGATCCCGGCGCGCGCCAGGTCGTCCGCGGGCCCGATCCCCGACAGGTGAAGCAGATGCGGTGAGACGAGGGCTCCCGCGCACAGCACCGTCTCTCCCGCCTCAAGGATCACGCGCTCGCCGTTCCGCTCGGCCACGGCCCCGGTCGCCCTGCCCCGGTCGATGATCAGCGACCGCACCGTGCAGCCGCCGACGACGGTGAGGTTGGGACGGTCCATGACGCCGAGCAGGTAGGCGACGCCGGTGTTGACGCGGCGGCCGTCCCGCGTGTTCGACGGCACCGGGCCGACGCCGGGCGCGCCCTGGGCGTTCTTGTCGGGCTCGGCCGGGTGCCCGAGTTCGCGGGCGGCGGCCTCGAACGCCGCGGCGGCGGGGTGGCCGCGCGGGTCGGCGCGGCCGACGGGCATGGGACCGCGGTCGCCGTGCTCGGGAGCGGAACCGAAGTCGAGGTCGGTCTCCAGGGCGCGCAGCAGCGGAAGCATGCGCCCGTAGGACCAGAGGTCGTCGCCCGCAGCCGCGGACCAGCGGCCGAAGTCCTCGCGCCGCGCCCGGACGAAGGAGCCGCCGTTGACGGTCGTCGAACCGCCGAGGAAACGCCCCCGGGGCGCCATGTACGGCACGCCGGGCGCGAGCGTCACCGGAACCGCCCGGACGGCGGCGCCGCCCGCGCGGGCGCCGGGGACGAGGCGGGCGTCCAGCAGGTCCGGCGGGAAGTCCGCGAGGGTGCGCGGCACCGGACCGGCCTCGGCGACGAGGACCTCGCAGCCCGGGTCCTCGCTGAGCCGTGCCGCGAGGACGGCGCCGCTTCCGCCCGCCCCCACGACCAGGACGTCGGCACGCAGGACCATGACCGCCCCTATCTTTTGGCACTCGATGCATTTATTATCCGTCCCACGTCGGACCAAGGAGGTTTCATGGACGCCACCGCGCCGCAGGCCCAGATCACCGACACCGCCGACTCCGGCGAGGAGTTCGACGCCGCCGCCGAGTCCCTGACCGAGAGCGAGTCCCTGGTCGAGGAGGTCTCGATCGACGGCATGTGCGGCGTCTACTGATCCGATGACGGGGATCGACCTCGACCGCGCCTGGGACCTGCATCCGCAGGTCTCGGTGCGGCCCGAGCCCTTCGGGGCGCTGCTCTACCACTTCGGCACGCGAAAGCTGTCCTTCCTCAAGGACCGCCGCCTGCTCGACGTCGTCCGGTCGCTCCGTGACGCGCCCACCGCCCGGGACGCCTGCGCGGCGGCCGGGGTGCCGGAGGCCGACCTGTCCCGGTACCGCGCGGCGCTCGGCGCGCTGGCCCGGTCCTCGATGCTCGTCGAAAGGACGCCATGACCCCGCCCCCGACAACCCCGTCCCCGGCTCCGTCCACGTCCTCGGCCCCGAACCCCTCCCCGACGCCGGCGGACCGGCCCGCGAGCGGGACGCGCCTCGTCGACCTGTTCGAGCACGGCCTCGACGCGCCGATCTGCCTGACCTGGGAGCTCACCTACGCCTGCAACCTGTCGTGCGCGCACTGCCTGTCCAGCTCGGGCCGCCGCGACCCCCGCGAGCTGACCACGGACGAGGCCAAGGCCGTCATCGACGAACTGGAGGCCATGCAGGTCTTCTACGTCAACATCGGCGGCGGCGAGCCCACCGTGCGTCCCGACTTCTGGGAGCTGCTGGACTACGCGACCGCACACCACGTGGGCGTGAAGTTCTCCACGAACGGCGTGCGGATC
Organism: Spirillospora sp.; assembly: GCA_036564055.1. Classification (GTDB taxonomy): domain Bacteria; phylum Actinomycetota; class Actinomycetes; order Streptosporangiales; family Streptosporangiaceae; genus Spirillospora. Next base: position 32,593 of record DATCLF010000369.1, on the reverse strand, counting down.
ACCCCCGAGGCGGCGCGGCGGCTCGCGGCGAACGACTACGTCGACGTGCAGATCTCGCTCGACGGCGCGACCGCCGAGGTCAACGACGCGCTGCGCGGCCCCGGTTCCCACGCCACCGCCCTGCGGGCGATGCGCAACCTCGCCGACGCCGGGATGAGGAACGTCAAGCTGTCGGTCGTGTGCACGCGGCACAACATCCCGCAGATGGACGCGTTCAAGGCGCTCGCCGACGAGCACGGGGCCCAGCTCCGGCTGACCCGGCTGCGTCCCTCGGGCCGCGCCGTCGACGTGTGGGACGACCTGCATCCCACGAGCGAGCAGCAGCGCGAGCTCTACGAGTGGCTGCTCGCCCACGGCGAGAGCGTCCTGACCGGCGACTCCTTCTTCCACCTGTCGGCGTTCGGCGAGCCGCTGCCGGGCCTGAACATGTGCGGCGCCGGGCGGGTGGTGTGCCTCATCGATCCCGTCGGCGACGTGTACGCCTGCCCCTTCGCGATCCACGAGGAGTTCCTCGCGGGCAACGTCCGCGAGCCCGGGGGCTTCACCCGCGTCTGGCGGGAGTCCGAGCTGTTCCGCGACCTGCGCGGGCCGCAGAAGGGGGGCGCGTGCGGCTCCTGCTCCCACTACGGGTCCTGCAAGGGCGGGTGCATGGCCGCCAAGTTCTTCACCGGCCTGCCGCTCGACGGCCCCGACCCCGAATGCGTCCAGGGGCACGGCGAGAGGCTGCTCGCCGGCCGTCCCGAGGACCGGGCGGGCATCCCCCGGCCGTCCGCCGACCACTCGCACCGCACCGCGCCCGCCGCGCGGCGGCCGGTCCCGGTGACGCTCATGCGCAGGCCGCCCGAACGCCCGCCGGTGAGCGCCTGCGAGGAGAGCCCTCTCGCGGGGCTGCGGATCCCCTAGCACCGCCGATCCCCTCTGGAGACAGCCCATGTTCAGGAACCCGTGGTTCGAGACCGTGGCCGAGGCCCAGCGCAGGGCGAGGAAGCGGCTGCCGTACGTCGTCTACGGCGCGCTGGTCGCGGGCTCGGAACGCGGCCGGACGGTCAGGGACAACATCCGCGCCTTCGGCGATCTCGGATTCGCGCCCCGCGTCGTGGGCCACCGGGCGGAACGGGACCTGTCCACGACCGTGATGGGCGTCGAGACGTCCTTCCCGGTGCTCATCTCCCCCACCGGCGTCCAGGCCGTCCACCCCGACGGCGAGGTGGCCGTGGCGCGGGCCGCCGCGAACCGGGGCGTCATCATGGGCCTCAGCTCGTTCGCGAGCAAGCCCATCGAGGAGGTCGCCGCCGCGAACCCGAACGTCTTCTTCCAGATGTACTGGAGCGGCGACCGGGACGCGATCGTGCAGCGGATGGAGCGCGCGAAGGCGGCCGGGGCCAAGGGGCTCATCGTCACGCTCGACTGGTCGTTCTCGCACGGCCGCGACTGGGGCAGCCCCGCGATCCCGGAGAGGCTCGACCTGCGGTCGATGGCGAGGCTCGCGCCGAGCGTCCTGCCCTACCCGGGCTGGCTGTGGCGGTTCGTCAGGTCGGGCCGGCTGCCGGACCTGACCACGCCCAACCTCACGCCGCCCGGCGGGCCCGCCCCCACCTTCTTCGGCGCCTACGGCGAGTGGATGCAGACGCCTCCCCCCACCTGGGAGGACGTCGAGTGGATGCGCAAGGAGTGGGGCGGGCCGTTCATGCTCAAGGGCGTGACGCGCGTGGACGACGCGAAGCGGGCCGTCGACGCCGGGGTGACGGCGCTGTCGGTGTCCAACCACGGCGGCAACAACCTCGACACCACGCCCGCGACGATCCGTCTCCTGCCGTCCATCGCCGAGGCGGTCGGCGACCAGGTCGAGGTCCTGCTCGACGGCGGGGTGCGGCGCGGCGGGGACGTCGCCAAGGCCCTCGCCCTCGGCGCGCGGGCCGTGCTCATCGGCCGCGCGTACCTGTGGGGGCTCGCCGCCAACGGGCAGGCGGGGGTGGAGAACGTCCTGGACATCCTGCGCGGCGGTCTCGACTCGGCCGTCCTCGGCCTCGGCCACGCCAGCGTGCACGACCTGTCCCCCGACGACCTCGTCGTCCCGCCGGGCTTCCGCCTGACGCTCGGCGGCTGACGCGCGGGGTCGACGATGGCGGGGACCGACGCGGCGGGCGCCGGGGACGGCGACCTGGGCGGGGCGGCGTGGCCCGACGTGCGGGGCAGGCCGCTGGTCCTGGTGCCGGTCGGGTCGACCGAGCAGCACGGCCCGCACCTGCCGCTGTCGACCGACACGGTGATCGCCGAGGCGGTCGCGTCCCGCGCGGCGGCCGTCCTGCGTGCGCGGGGGGCGGGGCCGGTGACCGTCGCGCCGGCGATCGCCTACGGCGCGAGCGGCGAGCACGCCGGGTTCCCCGGGACGATCTCGATCGGGCACGAGGCGCTCCGGGCCGTGATCGTGGAGACCGTGCGGTCGCTCGCGGCGTGGGCGGGACGCGTCGTCTTCGTCAACGGCCACGGCGGCAACGTCGCCGCGCTCGACGCCGCCGCGGGCCTGCTGCGCGCCGAGGGTCACGACGCCGCATGGACCGGCTGCGGCGTCCCCGGCGGCGACGCGCACGCCGGTCTCACCGAGACGTCGATGATGCTGCACCTCGCGCCCGGCCTCGTCCGCCCGTTCGGCGGGGTCGCGGGCGACACGCGCCCGCTGGCCGCGCTCATGCCGGAGCTGGTCGCGCGGGGCGTGCGCGCCGTGTCGCCGTCCGGGGTCCTCGGCGACCCCGCCGGGGCGTCCGCCGAGCACGGCCGGGAACTCGTGGAGGCCGCGGTCGCGGCCGCCGTACGCCGCATCGCCGGAGGGCGGGCCGACGAACGCGGCCGCCTGGTCGACGCGCCGGAGGCCCGCGCATGAGGCTCCCGGAGGATTTTCCTGTCGCCGTCGACCGGGACACCATCTTCTGGTCCGGCGGCAGGGTCGCCGCCGGCGGCTCGCCGTGGAAGGTGGTGCGTTTCGCCGACGCCGCTCTCCCGCACCTCGCGGCGCTGCGTCGCGCCGGGCCCCGCGGCCTCGCCGACCCGTCCCCGGTGGGTCGGGCGCTGGCGCGCAGGCTCCTCGACCTCGGCATGGCCCACCCGGTCCCCGCGCCACGTCCCGGCCCGCACGACGTGACGGTCGTGATCCCGGTCCACGGGCGGGCGGACGAGCTGGAGCGGTGCCTGGCCGCCGTGAAGGGCGTGCCGGTGATCGTGGTCGACGACGGGTCGCCCGACCCCGCGCCGCTGCGCCGCGCGGCGGAGGCGCACGGGGCGCGGCTCGTCCGCCACCCCCGCAACCGGGGTCCCGCCGCCGCGCGCAACACCGGCCTGCGCCTGGTGGAGACGCCGCTGGCGGCGTTCGTGGACTCCGACTGCCGTCCCGTCGACGGCTGGCTGGACGTCCTCGTCCCCCATTTCGACGACCCCCGCGTCGGCGCCGTCGCCCCGCGGGTGGTTCCGGACGGCGACGACGGCGGGCGGGGCTCCGCGCTGCTGGCCCGCTACGAGACCGCCCGCTCGGCGCTGGACATGGGCGCGCTGCCCGCGCTCGTCCGCCCCGGTGGGCGGCTCGGCTTCGTGCCGACCGCGACGCTGCTGGTGCGCGTGGCGGCCGTGGAGGGCGACGCGTTCGACGAGGACCTGCGGCTGGGCGAGGACGTCGACTTCGTCTGGCGGCTGAACGATCTCGGGTGGCACGTCCGGTACGAGCCCGCGGCCCGTGTCGCCCACACCGGACGGCTGCGCCCGGCCGGCTGGGCGCGGCGCCGCCACGAGTACGGCACGTCCGCCGCCGACCTCGCCCGCCGGCATCCCGGCAGGCTCGCGCCCGCCCGGCCCTCCGCCTGGAACCTCGCCGCGCTCGGGCTGCTCGCGCGGGGACGTCCGGGCGCCGCCGCGGCGTGCGCCGCGATGTCGGCGGCGCTGCTGGCCCGGCGCCTGTCGCACCTGCCCGGGGGACGCGGCCTCGCCGTCCGGCTGGTCGGCAAGGGCGTCGTGTCCGACGCCGTCGCCGTCGGGCACGCGCTGCGCCGCGAGTGGTGGCCGCTCGGCGTGTCGGCTCTGGCCGCCGCCCCGCGCAGCCGCCTCGCCCGCGCAGCCGCCCTGGCCATGCTCGCCCCCGTCGCGCTGGAATGGGTGCGCGAACGGCCGCCCCTCGACCCGGTCCGGTACGCGGCACTGCGACTCGTTGACGACGCGGCGTACGGGTCCGGTGTCACGGCGTCGGCGATCCGCGCGCGTTCGGCCGCGCCCCTCCTCCCGGACGTGCGCCTGCCCAGGATCCCGCGTCCCCGCGGCCTCGCGGCCCGGTCGTCGGCGGGGAGGAAGGGTCACTCCGCGTCGTAGACGAGCAGCCCGTCGTCCCGCAGGCGCGCACCCGGGGTCGGCGAATGTTCGGTCAGACGGCCGTCATGGGCGAGGTGCAGGACGGAGCGGCCGCGGGCCAGCACCGCGAAGTCGGCGATGAGGCGGCGGTGGCAGCGCCACCACAATGACTCGCTGCACATCACGGCCGTGCGGGTCCGCCCGGCCTCGGCCAGCAGGTCGTCCATGGCGTCCAGGAAGGCGGGGTCACGGGTGTGGGCGGCGTACGCGCGGAAGGCGTCGTTCTGCCAGAAGGTGTCGGGCGAGTCCGGCGGGACGCGGCGGAAACCGCCGAGCCGCCGCTCCCACCGGTACCCGACGCCCTCGGCGGGCAGCCACTCCTCCAGGGCCGCCCGCCGGGCGTCGGGGTTGCGGCGGCTGCCGGGCGCGGTCCGCACGTCCACGACCCGCCGCACGCCGGCCTCGCGGAGCAGGGCGGCGATCTCGCCGCGTCCCGCGAGGCCGTGGCCGAAGGTGACCAAGGGCTCCACGCCGTTCCCCTTCCCGCCGGGCGCGAGACATGATGATCTGAGCAGAGATGCTTTAGGTTAGCCTTGCCTTATTTCGCCGACCGCGGAGCTTGTGGTGAACATGACCCTGCCACTGGCGGCCGCCACCGGGCGGGCCGCCGACGAGGCGCTGGAGCCGCTCGCGGCCCGACTGCGGGCCGCCGACGACGCCGGGGGCCCGCTCGGGGTGGCGCCCGGCCTGCGTCCCACCGGGGACGGCTGGTTCCCCGTGGCCGACCTCGCGGCCCGGCCGTACGGGCTGCTCGACGCCCTCGTCGCCCGGACGGCACGGCGCTGGCAGGCGCCGCCGCACGTCGCCGCCGCCCTGTGGTGGAAGAACTTCTCGTACTGGACCGCGCTGCCCGTCGCCCTGGGCTGGGCGCTCAACAGGCGCGTGCCGGTGCTGACGGCCGAGACCACGCTGCTCAGCCTCCCGGCGGCCGACCCGGGGATGCTCGTCGCGATGAGCGAGCGGCGGTTCGCCACCGGGGACGTCGCCGAGCTCGGCGCCGTCATCGGCGACTCGCTGCTGCGCGACCTGCACGCGCCGCTGATCGACGCCCTGCACGACCTCACCCGGGTGGGGCGGCGCGGACTGTGGGGCTCGGTGGCCGAGGCGCTGGCGCACCCCGTCGTCACCTTCGGCGGCGACCTCGTCGACGACCCCGGCGACGCCGCCCGGACGCTGCTGGAGTCGGTCGGCGAGCCGGTCGCGGGCCTCGTCGACCTGCCCCGGCTTCCGGAGCTGCGGCGCCGCACCTGCTGCCTGTGGGTGACGCTGGGCCAGGGGCTGTGCCCGACCTGCTGCGTCACCGGCTCCGGAGAGACGGCGTGCGGCGTGCGGCGCGGCGACAGGAGAGAGGACGGGAGGACCGGCGAGCGAGGGGGCGAGCGGAGGCGGGCCCGTGCGCGGTCGTGACGTCCTCCGCGATGTGGTCGCCGGGCAGTGGCGCCTCGCGGCGGCGGGCGCCGTGCTGGCCGTCGGGCACCAGGCCGGCGAGGTGCTGGTGCCCGTGGTGATCGGGGTGGTCATCGACAGGGCCATCCTCACCGGGGACGTGGACGCGCTCGTCCGCTGGGTCGCCGTGCTCGGCGTGGTGTTCGCCGGGCTCTCCTACAGCTACCGGTTCAGCTACCGGTTCGCCGAACAGGCGTCCGAGCGGGCCGCGCACGACCTGCGGCTGCGCCTGACCCGCCGCGCCCTCGACCCGCGCGGCGGGGCGGAGACCGGACGCCTGGCGGGCGAGCTGGTGAACATCGCGACCGGGGACGCCAAACAGGCCGGGGCCGTCCACATGGCCCTGGGGGCCGGGACCGCCGCGCTCACCGGCCTCGTGGCGGGCGGCGTCGCGCTGCTGAGCATGTCGGTGCCGCTCGGGCTGCTCGTCCTGCTCGGCATCCCTCCCCTGCTCGGGCTCGCGCACGTGATCGGCAAGCCGCTGGAGCGGCGCAGCGGCACCGAGCGGGAACGCGCCGCCCACGCCTCGGGCGTCGCCGCCGACCTGATGGCCGGGCTGCGCGTCCTCAAGGGCATCGGCGCCGAGCGGGCCGCCGAGCAGCGGTACCGGCGCACCAGCCGCGACGCGCTGGCCGCGACCGTCCGGGCGGCCCGCGCCCAGGCCCTGCACGACGGCGGGATGCTCACCCTGACCGGGCTGTTCATCGCGGTCGTCGCGCTCGTCGGCGGGCGCCTCGCCGTCGCCGGCGACATCACCGTCGGACAGCTCGTGACGGCCGTGGGGCTCGCGCAGTTCCTTCTCGGGCCGCTGTCGATCCTGTCGTACGCGAACGGCGTGTTCGCCCAGGGCCGCGCGTCGGCCGCCCGCGTGGCCTCGGTGCTGGGGGCTCCGCCCGCCGTGACCGAGGGGGACGGCATGCCGCCGGACCCTGTGCGGGGCGAGATCCGGCTGCGCGACGTCCACCACGGCGACGCCCTGCGCGGCCTGAACCTGCACGTCAAGCCGGGCGAGCTGCTCGGGATCGTGACGACGGCGCCCGCCGCGGCCACCGCGCTGCTGCGCCTGCTCGGCCGCGCCGCCGACCCCGACTCCGGCGCGATCGAGCTCGACGGGGTGCCGCTGCGCACCCTCGACCCCGCGGCCCTGCGCCGGGCGATCGTGGTCGCCGAGCACGACGCCGACCTGTTCGAGGGCACCCTCATGGACAACGTCGCCGCCGCCGCGCCCGGCGGGCGGATCGCGGAGCCCGCGGCCGCGTCCGTGCTGGCGGCCTCGGCGGCCGACGAGGTCGCCTCCGTCCTCCCCCAGGGCACGGCGACCGCCCTCACCGAGCGCGGACGGTCCCTGTCGGGCGGCCAGCGGCAGCGCGTCGCGCTCGCCCGGGCGCTGGCCGCCGGCGCCCCCGTGCTGGTCCTGCACGACCCGACCACCGCCGTCGACGCCTTCACCGAGGCGCGCATCGCCGCCGGCCTCCGCGAGGTGCGCGCCGGACGCACGACGATCGTGGTGGCGACGAGCCCCGCGCTGCTCGCCGCGGCCGACCGGGTCGTGTTCGTCGACGGGGGCGCCGTCGCCGCCGAGGGCGCCCACGGCGACCTCGTCCACGCGAATCCCGCCTACCGCGCGGCCGTTCTGTGACCGCGTGGACGAGCGGCACGAGGAGAACGAGGAGACGAGGCCCCCGGTGACGACGAGCGACAACGAGCGAGAGCTGCTGCCCACGGCCTCGGCGGCGCGCACCCGCGCCGCCGTCCGCGAGCTGGCGCGGCCCCACCGGCGAACGATCGCGGGAGGGTTCCTCACGCTGATCGCCGCCACGGGGACCGGGCTGCTCACCGCGCCCGTGCTGGGCCGCGTCATCGACCTGGTGGCGAGGGGCGAGCCGGCGTCCGCGCTCACCGCGCCCGCCGTCTGGCTCGCGGTGATCGCGGTCGTGCAGGGCGCGGCGACCGCCTACGGCCTCGGGCTCGTCGCCCGCGCCGGCGAGGGCATGCTGGCCGCCTTGCGCGAACGGTTCGTGGAACGGGCCCTGCGGCTGCCGCTGGAACGGGTCGAGCGGGCCGGATCGGGCGACCTGACCTCACGGGTCACCAACGACGTCTCGGAGGTCACCAGGGCGGTCCGCGAGGCGGTGCCCGCGATGGCGCGGTCGGTGCTGGTGATCGCCCTGACCCTGGTGGCCCTGGCGGTCCTCGACTGGCGGTTCCTGCTGGTGGCGCTGCTGGCGGTCCCGATCCAGGCGCACACCGTCCGGTGGTACGCGCGCCGCGCCGTCCCCCTGTACGCGGCGCAGCGGGTCGCGGTGGGCGCGCAGCAGCAGGAGCTGCTCGGCACGGTCGGCGGGGCGTCCACGGTGCGGGCGTTCCGGCTGGAGGACGAGCACACCGAGCGCGTCGGGGTCCGGTCGCGGGCGGCGGTCGATCTCGCGGTGCGCGGAGCCCGCCTGGTGACCCGGTTCTACTCCCGGCTGAACCTCGCCGAGTTCGTCGGGTTGTCGGCCGTGCTGGTCACCGGGTTCCTGCTGGTCGGAGGCGGTGCGGTGAGCATCGGGACGGCCGGCGCCGCCGCGTTGTACTTCCACAACCTGTTCGCGCCGATCAACATCGTGCTCGGGCTCGCCGACGACGTGCAGCGGGCCGCGGCCGGCCTGGCCCGGCTCGTCGGTGTCGCCGACGTCGCACCGTCCCAGGAGCCCGCCGCCCGGAGCGCCGGGCCGCGCCGCGACCCGGTCGAGGTCCGCGGCGTCCGGTACTCCTACCGCCCCGGCCATCCCGTGCTCCACGACGTCGACCTGCGCGTCGCCGAGAAGGAGCGGGTCGCGCTGGTCGGCGCCAGCGGCGCGGGCAAGACCACCCTCGCCAAGCTGGTCGCGGGCGTCCACCGGCCGGACGAGGGCACCGCCGTCACCGACGGCGCGGTCGGCATGGTGACCCAGGAGGTCCACGTCTTCGCCGGTCCGCTCGCCGACGACCTGCGGCTGGCGCGTCCCGACGCGTCGGACGAGGAGCTGCGCGCGGCGCTCGCCGTGGTCGGCGCGCTGGACTGGGCGCTCGCGCTGCCGGACGGCCTCGACACCGTGGTCGGCGAGAGCGGCCACCGGCTGACGGCCGCGCAGGCGCAGCAGCTCGCCCTCGCGCGGCTCGTGCTCGCCGACCCGCCGGTGGTGGTGCTGGACGAGGCCACCGCAGAGGCGGGCAGCGCGGGCGCCCGCGAGCTGGAGGCCGCGGCGGACGCCGCGATCGAGGGCCGCACGGCGCTGGTGGTGGCGCACCGGCTGACCCAGGCGGCCGCCGCCGACCGGATCGTGGTCCTCGACGGCGGCCGCGTGGTGGAGACCGGAACCCACGACGAGCTGGTGGCGGCCGAAGGCCGCTACGCCGCCCTGTGGCGCGCCTGGTCCGACGAACGCTGAGCCGGGCCGGTCCTCACTCGCGCCGGTCGTCAGCCGCGCCGGTCGTCAGTCGCGCCGGGCGGTGCCCTCCATGGCCTCGACGAGGCTGCGGGGGCGCAGGTCGGTCCAGTTCTTCTCCACGTACTCCAGGCAGGCGGCGCGGGTGTCCTCGCCGAACACGGCCTTCCAGCCGGCGGGGACGTCCGCGAAGGACGGCCACAGCGAGTGCTGCCCCTCGTCGTTGACGAGGACGAGGAAACGGCCGTCGGGGTCCTCGAACGGGTTGGTGCTCATCGGGTGTCCCCTCCCAGGATGTCGCGTCTGAGGATGTCGAGCAGTTCACCGGCCAGGCGCTCGGCCGTGGCGCGGCCGACCAGCCCGGCGTCGTGGACGAGGACGCAGTCCACGGGTCCCGGGCCGTGCGGTTCGTAGAAGCCGAGGGTCAGCTCGGCGGGAAGCGCTCCGGTCGGCACGACCTCGAACCGCGCGCCGAGACCGGGGATCTCCGCCAGGGCGGCCTGTTCGTGCTGGATCAGCATCACCTGCGGGGCGTCCAGGCCCGACGCGGAGACGACCCGGTCGAACGGGACGTCCTGCCGGTCGAACGCGGCCAGGTCGCTCTCCCGCGCGCGGGCGAGCAGCTCGGCGGGGTCGCCGCCGGTGTCGGTCCGTAGCAGGACGGTGTTGGAGAAGCAGCCGACCAGGTCGGTGAGCCGGTCGTCGGCGCGGCCCGCGACCCGGGTGGCGATCGGGACGTCGGTGCCCGCCCCGTGCCGGGTGAGGAGGGTCGCCAGCGCGGCCTGGAGCACCATGAACAGGCTCGTCCCCGTCCGCGCCGCCAGGGCGTCGATCGCGCGGTGCAGGTAGGCGCCGATCTGGAACTCGACGTGCTCGCCCACGCCGCGCAGGTCGGGGTTCGCGTCCCGGTCACGGGGCAGGTCGATCCGTCCGGGCAGCCCGTCCAGGGCTTCGCGCCAGGCGTCCAGGTGCCGGTCCGCGGCGTCGTCCGCCACCCGCTGCGCCCACACCGTGTAGTCGGTGTAGGTGACGGGCAGGGGCGGCAGGTCCGGGGCCCGTCCGTGGAGGCGCGCCGCGTAGGCGGCGGCGAAGTCCCGGCTCAGCGGCACCGTGGACCAGTCGTCCACGCCGAGGTGGTGCATGGTCAGCAGCAGCGCCTGCTCGCCGTCCGGTGCGGTGAGCAGGCGGGCCCGCAGCGGCGGACGCGCCTCCAGGTCGGCGTCCTCGCGGGCCAGCTCCGTGAGCGCTGCTTCGAGAGAGGGCACCCGCAGGTCCTCCAGCACCGGCTCGGCGGGCGCGGGACGCCCGGCGGGGCAGCGGGTGCGCAGCGGCTCGTGGCGCGCGGCGACGTCGGCGAGCGCGGCCTCCAGCGCGTCGCGGTCCAGGGCGCCGCCGGGGCCGTCCGGGCGCAGTGCGAACGCCGAGGTGTAAGCCCGGCCCGTTCCCCGGCGGTAAAGGCTCCACGGCCATCGCTGGACCGGCGCGAGCCGCGCTTCCTCCGGACGCTCGGCGGCGGTGAGCCGCGGCTCGCTCCCTGACGTCCCGCCCGTGTCCGCCCGCTCGTCCAGCCGCTCGGCCAGGGCCGCGACCGTCGGGGCGTCGAACACGTCCCGCAACGTCAGCCCGGCGTCGCGCCCGGCCCGGATCCGGGCCAGCAGCCGCATCGCCGCCATGGAGTGGCCGCCGATCTCGAAGAAGTTGTCGTGCAGGCCGACCTCGGGCAGGCCGAGCACCTCGGCGACGAGGGCGGCCAGCTCCCGCTGGAGCGGAGTGACGGGCTCGGCGGAGCCGGTGAGCGACGCCCAGTCGGGGGCGGGCAGCGCGCGCCGGTCGAGCTTGCCGTTCGGCGTGAGCGGGAGCGGCCCGTCCAGCACCACGACCACCGCCGGGACCATGTAGTCCGGCAGCAGCGTCGCGACGTGCGCCCGCAGGTCGGCCGGGCCGGGCCGCCGGCCGGGCTCGGGCACCGCGTAGCCGACGAGCCGGACGTCGGGTCCGGTGCGGTCGGCGACCACGGCCGCCTGCCGGACGTCCGGGTGCCGGGTCATCGCGGCGGCGACCTCGCCGGGCTCGATGCGGAAGCCGCGCACCTTCACCTGGTCGTCGACGCGGCCGAGGAAGTCGAGGTCGCCGTTCGCGCGCCAGCGGGCGCGGTCGCCCGTACGGTACATGCGGGCGCCGGGCGGGCCGAACGGGCATGCCACGAACCGCTCGGCCGTCAGGCCGGGACGCCCCAGGTAGCCGCGGGCCAGGCCGCGCCCGGCGACGTACAGCTCGCCGGGGACGCCGGGCGGCACGGGCCGCAGGCGCTCGTCCAGCACGTAGACGCGGGTGTTGGGGTCGGGGGCGCCGATCGGGACGGCGCCCGCCCACCCCTCCTGCGCGGGCCACAGGGTGGAGTTCACGGTCGCCTCGGTCAACCCGTAGGCGGCCAGCAGCCGCAGGCGGCCGGCCCAGCGCCTGATCACGTCGGGCGGGACGGTCTCGGTGCCGACCAGCACGGTGGCGCCCTCGGGCGGCGCGCAGCCCCCGGGCAGTGCGGCGACCAGGGACGGCGGCAGGATCGCGTGCGTGATGCCCTGCTCGTTCATGAAGCCGGTCAGCTCGGGACCCGGCACGCGCGCCTCGTCGGGGACGAGCACGAGCCGCCCGCCGTGGCACAGCGCCATCGTCAGCTCGAAGATCGTGACGTCGAAGCCGATGGACGCGAACTGCAGCACGCGGCTGTCGGGCGTGAGCCCCATCCGGTCCACGGCGGTCGCGACGAGGCTGCCGATGCCCTCGTGGGGGACGACGACGCCCTTCGGCCGTCCCGTCGAGCCGGACGTGTAGATGACGTAGGCGGCCTGGTCGAGCGCGACGGGCGGGAAGGGACCGCCGGGTTCGATCTCCGCGAGCCGGGCGGCGACGTCGGGGGCGTCCAGCACCACCGGGTGGACGCCCTCGACCTCGGGCACCTTGCCCGCGACCTGCTCGGTGACGACGACCACGGCCGCCTTCGCGTCGCCGAGCATGTAGGCGACGCGGTCGGCCGGGTGCGCGAGGTCGAGGGGCAGGAACGCCGCGCCGAGCTTCCCGGCGGCCAGCATCACCGCGACCATCTCCGCCGAGCGCGGCACCGCGACGCCGACGACGCTCTCGGGGCCGACGCCGTACCCGGCGAGCAGCCGCGCCACGCGGTCGGACAGCGCGTCCAGCTCCGCGTAGGTGAGGGTGCGCGGGCCGTCCACGACGGCGACGGCGCCGGGACGTTCGGTCACGCGCCGCCGGAACATCCCCGGGATGGTGTCCTCGGGCACCTCACGGTCGGTGAGGTTGAAGCCGGTGACGACGCGCTCGCGTTCCTCGGCGGTCATCACGTCGAGGTCGCCGACGCGGACGTCGGGATCGGCGGCGACGGCGGAGATCAGGCGATTCAGCCGCTCCCCCAGCGTGGCGACCGTCGCCCGGTCGAAGATGTCGGAGCTGTACTCCAGCACGCACGAGATCCGTCCGGTCGCGGCGTCCTCGGCGAAGCTGAACACCAGGTCGAACTTCGCCGTGCGCGCCTCCACCGGTTCGGGACGCGCCTCCAACCCGGCGAACGCGAGACCGCCGTGGGTCTGGTTGCGGTACCCGACCATCACCTGGAACAGCGGGTTGCGGTCGGGCGAGCGGACCGGGTTCAGCTCCTCGACGACGGCCTCGAACGGGACGTCCTGGTTGGAGAAGGCGGCGAGGTCGGTCTCCCGGACGCGGGCGAGCAGCTCCGCGAACGTGGGGTCGCCGGACACGTCGGTGCGCAGCACCAGCGTGTTGACGAAGAAGCCGACCAGGTCGTTCAGCGCCTCGTCGGTGCGGCCGGAGATCGGGGCGCCGAGCGGGAGGTCGTCGCCGGCGCCGAGACGGTGCAGCAGCGCGGCCACCGCCGCGTGGCACACCATGAACATGCTGGCGCCGCCGCGCTGGGCGAGGCGCCGCAGGCCCGCGCAGGCGCCGGGGTCGAGGTCGACGACCAGTTCGCCGCCCGCCATGGCGGGCCGCGCCGGGTGCGGCCGGTCGGCGGGCAGTTCCAGGCGTTCCGGCGCGCCGTCGAGGGTCTTCTTCCAGAACGCGAGCTGGCGGGCGGCCAGGCTGCCGGGGTCGGTGCAGTCGCCGAGCAGGCGCTGCTGCCAGAGCGTGTAGTCGACGTACTGCACCGGCAGCGGCTCCCATTCGGGGGACCTGCCGGCGGCACGGGCCGAATAGGCGGCCGACAGGTCGCGCAGGAAGGGCCCGTCCGACCATTCGTCGGTGGCGATGTGGTGCAGGAGCAGCGCCACCACGTGCTCGTCCTGCGCCAGCCGGACGATGGTCGCGCGCAGCGGCGGCTCGGCCGCCAGGTCGAAGCGGCGTCCCAGTTCTTCGGCGAGGACGCCGTCGAGGCGGGCCTCATCCGCCTCGACGACCCGCACGTCGGGGCGGGCCTCGTCGGCCGGGAGCACCCGCTGGAACGGGCGTCCGTCACGCTCGCCGACGATCGTCCGCAGCGGCTCGTGGCGGGCGGCGACGTCCGCGAGCGCCGCGGGGAACGCTTCGACGTCGAACGCGCCGCGCATCCGCATGACCAGCGGGTAGACGTACGCGGCCGACGGGGTCAGCTGCTCGATCATCCAGAGGCGCCGCTGGGCGGGTGACAGCGGCGGTTCGGCGGGCCGGTCGCCGGCCGGCGCCAGGGCGGGACGTTCCCGCCCGCCGGGCGAGCCGCCCGTCCGAGCGCGCTCGGCGAGCTCGGCGACCGTCGGCGCCTCGAACAGGTCGCGGATCGCGAGCTCGGCGCCGAGCACGGCGCGGGCGCGACCCACCAGCCGTGTGGCCAGCAGAGAGTGCCCGCCGAGGTCGAAGAAGTCGTCGTCGATGCCGACCCGGTCGAGGCCGAGCAGCTCGGCGAACAAACCGCACAGGGCCTCCTCGTCCGGGGTGCGGGGCGGGCGGCTCTGCGCGGCGGCGGTCACGGTGGGCGTGGGAAGCGCCCGGACGTCGAGCTTGCCGTTCACGGTCAGCGGCAGCCGCTCCACCGGCATGAGCGCCGCGGGGACCATGTAGTCGGGCAGCCGCTCCTTCAGGTGCGCGCGGAGCGCGGCCGCGAGCCCGTCCTCGTCGGCGGGCGGCCAGGTCTCCGGCACGACGTAGCCGACGAGACGCTTCACCCCGCCGGGGCCGGACGCGTCGGCGACCACGGCGGCCTGCGCGACCGCCGGGTGCTCCTCCAGCGCGGCGCCGATCTCGGCGGGCTCCACCCGGTAGCCGCGGATCTTGACCTGGTCGTCGGTGCGTCCGAGGAAGTCGAAGTTCCCGTCGGGACGGCGGCGCACGAGGTCGCCCGTGCGGTACATCCGGTCGCCGGGGGCACCGAACGGGTCGGCCACGAACCGCTCCGCGGTGAGGCCCGGCCCGCGGTGGTATCCGCGGGCCAGGCCCGTGCCCGCGATGTACAGCTCGCCGGGCGCGCCGTCCGGGACGGGACGGAGCGTCGCGTCGAGCACGTAGGCGCGGGTGTTCCAGATCGGGCGGCCGACGGTGGGGGTGTCGCTGTCGAGTGTGCCGCCGCCCAGTGTGTTGATCGTGTACTCGGTGGGGCCGTACAGGTTGTAGCCGAACGTGCCCTCGGTGTCGCGCAGGCGGGACCACACCGTCTCGGTGACCGCCTCACCGCCGAGCAGCACCAGCGGGGGCCGGTGCCCGTCCAGCAGGCCCTCCTCGATGAGGTGGTGGGCGTACGTCGGCGTCACGTTGACGACGTCCACCCGGTGGCGGTCGCAGTACGCGACGAGCGCCTCGGCGTCGCGGCGCAGCTCCTCGTCGCAGACATGCACCTCGTGGCCCTCGACCAGCCACAGGAGCTCCTCCCACGACATGTCGAAGGCGAACGAGACGGTGTGCGCGATCCGCAGCCGTCTCCCGCCGGCCGACGCGATCGCGGGCCCGAAGATCGCCTCCCGGTGGTTGAGCTGCATGTTGGTGAGCCCCCGGTACGGGGTGACGACGCCCTTGGGACGCCCGGTGGACCCGGAGGTGTAGATGATGTACGCCGGGTGTTCCAGGCGGCCGGGGCGGCCGCGCTCGAAGCCGGGCACCTCCGCGTCGGTGATCGGCCCGCCGGGCAGTGAGGCGAGCTCGGCGGCGACGTCCGGGGCGTCGAGCACGATGCGGAGCGGTCCGCCGGACCCGTCGGATTCGTCGGGCTCGTCCGGAAGGACGGACGCGGCGACGGCCGACGTCGTCAGAACACAGGCCGGGCCCGCGTCGGCCAGCATGTGCGCCAGCCGGTCGACGGGGTGGTCGAGTTCCAGGGGCAGGTAGGCCGCTCCGGTGCGCAGCACCGCGAACAGCGCGGCGACCATGTCGGCCGAGCGGGGCAGCGCCAGCGCCACCACCCGCTCGGGGGCGGCGCCGCGCGCCAGCAGCAGCCGGGCGAGCCGGTTGACGCGCTCGTCCAGCTCGGCGTAGGTGAGGGTCCGGTCCCCCGCCACGACGGCCACGGCGTCCGGGGTGCGCGCGGCCTGCGCGGCGAGCATCTCCGAGACGGTCTCGTCGGGCAGCGGGCGGCGGGTGGAGTCCCACTCGTTCTCCAGGGCGCGCCACTGCGCGGGCTCCAGCGGGTCGAGGGCGCCCACGCGCGGGACGACGGCGCCGCCGTGCTCCCCGTCGCCGCGCTCCTCGCTCTCCAGTGCGTCGACGAGCCGTCCGACCAGGGTCGTGAAGCGCCGCAGGAGCGACTCGGCGAACTCGCGGCCGATGACGTCGGGACGGTGGTCCAGCTTCATCCGCACCGGCGTGCCCGGCGTCACGACGAACGTGATCGGGTAGTGGGTGGCGTCGATGCCCTCCGCCTCGGTGATGCCGTGCCGCTCCTGCAGCGCCGCCATGTCGTCCTCGTCGCCGAGGTTCTGCAGCACGTAGAGGGTGTCGAAGAGCCGTGCGTGCCCGGCGGCCTGCTGGATGTCGCCGAGGCCGAGGTAGTCGTGCGGCATGAGCGCGACCCGTTCGGCCTGGACGCGCCGCAGCAGGTCCGGGACGCTCTCGCGCGGGTCGAGCGCGACGCGGACCGGCACGGTGTTGAGGAACATCCCGATGACGCTCTCCACCCGCGGCACCTCGCCCGGCCGTCCGGCCACGGCCGTGCCGAACACGACGTCGTCGCGTCCGGTGGCGCTCGACAGCACCAGCGCCCACGCGGCGCTGAACACCGTGTTGAGCGTCAGCCCGTGGCGGCGGACCGCGGCGTAGAGCCGTTCGGTGAGCGGCGCCGGCAGCTCGCCGCGGCAGCGCTCGGGGATCACCGGTTCGAGGGCCCGGTCCACGGGGCCCACGAGGGTCGGTTCGGCGAGGCCGGCCAGCGCGTCCCGCCACGCCCGCCGGGCGCGGCCGGCGTCCTGCGTGGCGAGCCAGGCCAGGTAGTCGCGGTACGAGCCGGGCGGCGGCAGGTCGGAGGCGTCGCCGCGCCGCTCGTAGAGGGCGATGAGCTGCTCGAAGAACAGCCACGCCGACCACCCGTCCCACAGGATCAGGTGGTGGGTGAGGACGAGCCGGTCGCCGCCGTCGCCGAGCCGGAGCAGCAGCAGCCGGAACAGCGGCGGCGCGGCCAGGTCGAACCGGCGCCTGCGGTCGGCCGCGAGGATGCGGTCGACCTCCGCCTCGCGCCGCTCGGGGTCGAGCCCCGAAAGGTCGATCTCCTTTAGGCGGGGCTCGGGACGGGCGCCGATGAACTGCACCGGACGCGACAGCCCGTCGTTGGTGAACCCGGCGCGCAGCGCGGTGTGCCGTTCCAGGACGGCCGCGCACGCGTCGCGGAGCCGGTCGGCGTCGATGCGCCAGGGGAAGTCGAACGCGACCTGAGCGGTGTAGACGTCGAGCGCGCCGGTGTCGTAGCTGGAGTGGAAGTACAGGCCCTCCTGGAGCGGAGACAGCGGCCAGACCTCCTCCACCGGCAGCGGCGCGACCTGCGCCACCCGCTCCAGCTCCGCGTCGGTGAGCGCGACGAGCCGGTTCCGGTCCGCCGCGTCCGAGCCGGTCCCGGCGGCATCGGACGCGGGCGTCCCGTCGGCGTCCGCCGCGTCCCCGTCCGTCACCGGGGCCGCCGCGAGCGCCAGGGCGGCGGGGGTGGGGTGCTCGAACACGTCCTGCGGGCCGACGACGAACCCGGCGCGGTGCGCCCGCCCCGACACCACGATCGACAGGATGCTGTCGCCGCCCAGCGCGAAGAAGTCGTCGTCGGCGCCGACCTCGTCGATCTCCAGCACCTCGGCGAAGATCTCGCAGAACAGCCGCTCCCGGTCGGTGCGCGGCGCCCGCGCCGGGGCGCGCTCCGCGGCGGGCGCGGGCAGCGCGGCCCGGTCGATCTTGCCGCTCGGGGTGAGCGGCAGCTCGTCGAGGACGACGACGTCGGACGGCACCATCGCCTCCGGCAGCGCCTTCGCCAGCGACTCCCGCAGCCTCCCGGCGTCCGTGCCGGCGCCCGGATCGGCGTCCGCGGCGGGCACCACGTAGGCGACGAGCCGTGCACCGCCCGGCCCGTCGTGCCGGTCGACCACGGCGGCGCTCCGCACGCCGGGTTCCGCCGCTATCCGCGCCTCGACCTCGCCGAGCTCGATCCGGTTGCCGCGCACCTTGACCTGGCGGTCGGCCCGTCCGAGGTAGGTGAGGCGGTCGGCGCGGTCGCGGCGCACGACGTCGCCGGTGCGGTACATCCGCTCGCCGGGCGCGCCGAACGGGTCGGCGACGAACCGTTCGGCGGTGAGTCCCGCCCGGCGGTGGTAGCCGTGGGCGAGCTGGACCCCGCCGACGTAAAGCTCGCCCGACGCGCCGGGCGGCACGGGACGCAGCGCGTCGTCCAGGACGTACAGGCGGGTGCCGCCCACCGGCCCCCCGATCGGGACCGCCGCGCCGTCGCAGGCGCCGTCGAACGCGAAGTACGCGACCTGGATCGTCGTCTCGGTCGGCCCGTACACGTTGACGATCGGCACGCCGGTCAGCCCGGTCCACCGCGCGGCGAACTCGCCGGTCAGCGCCTCGCCGCCGCTGAACACGCGACGCAGGCCGCGCGGGGTCGCCAGGTCGCCCGCGTCCTCGGCGGACCGCAGGAACGCGGCGAGCATCGACGGCACCATCGCCATCGTGGTGACGCCGTGCTCGCGGACGAGGGCGGCGAGGTGAGCGGCGTCGCGCTGCCCGCCGGGGCGGGCGAGCACGGTCGCCGCGCCCGCGCACAGCGGCCAGAACAGCTCCAGCAGGGACGCGTCGAAGCTCGCCGAGAGGTGCTGCAGCACGCGGTCGTCCGCGTCCAGCGGGAACCGTTCCGTCAGCCAGGTCATCTGGGACACGACGGCGCGGTGCGGGACGAGCACGCCCTTGGGGAGGCCGGTCGACCCGGAGGTGTACAGAAGGTAGGCGGGGTGCTCCGGCCCGGCCCCGCCATCTCCGAGGTCCGCGCGCCCGAGGTCGGCCTCTTCGGCGGAGTCGGTGTCTTCGTCGAGCAGGATCCGGGTCACGCCGTCCGCCTCCGGGAGACGCTCGGCGGCGTCCCGCGTGGTCAGGACGGTGCGTGCGGCGGAGTCGGCGAGCATGTACGCCAGCCGGTCCGGCGGAAGCTCCACGTCGAGGGGCAGGTAGGCGGCGCCCGCCTTGAGGGTGCCGAGCAGCGCGACGACGAGGTCCGGCGAGCGCGGCACGGCGACCGCGACGATGTCGCCCGGCCGCGTCCCGTGCGCCCGCAGGCGGCGGGCGACGAGACCCGCCCGCCGTTCCAGGGCGGCGTAGGTGAGGGTCCGGTCCCCCGCGACGACGGCCACGGCGTCCGGGGTGCGCGCGGCCCGCGCCGCGATCATCTCGTGCAGCGTGGAGGCCGCTGGACGCACGGGGGGCGCGGCGAGCGCCGCGCGGTCGCGTTCGTCCTCGTCCGGGGGCTCCAGCGCCGCGGCGGGACGTTCCGGGTCCGCGGCCAGCGTCTCCAGCACCGCGGTGAGCCGTCCGGCGATCCGCTCGGCGGTGGCGGCGTCGAGCCTGGCGGCGTCGTAGTCGATCCGCAGGGCCAGCCTGTTCCCGGGCAGGACGATCAGCGCGAGCGGGTACTGCTCGACGTTGGTGAAGTCCACGCCGGTGATCTCGACGGTGCCCGACGGGTCGCGCAGGTCCCGTTCCTCCGGATAGTTCTCCAGGACGACGAGGGTGTCGAACAGCTCGCCCGTCCCGGCGAGCCGCTGGATCCGCGCGAGCCCGAGGTACTGGTGGTCGAGCAGCGCCGACTGGGCGTCCTGCAGGCGGGTGAGCGCGGCGGCGAGCGGCTCGCCCGGCCGCCACCGCATCCGCACCGGCAGCGTGTTGACGAACATGCCGACCATCGACTCGATGCCGGGGATGTCCGCGATCCGCCCGGACACGGCCGTGCCGAACACGACGTCGCCGCGGCCGGTCATCCGGCCGAGGAGCAGCCCCCAGGCGCCCTGGACCAGGGTGCCGAGGGTGAGGCCGTGGCGGCGGGCGCGGTCGGCGAGCGCGGCGGTGGTCTCCCGCGGCAGCTCGAACCGGACGTCGGCGCGCCGGCGGGGATGCGCGGGCCCGGCGTCCGCACCGGACGGGGGCGGGAGGGTGTCGCCGAGCCGGGTCGGGCCGGGGAGGTCGTCGAGGGCGGCCCGCCAGGCGGCCTCGGCGGCGTCGCGGTCGCGGCCCGCCAGCCAGGCGAGGTACTCGCGGTACGGGGTGGGCGGCGCGGGACGGGGCCCGGCGTGGCCCGCGGTCCCGGGGTGCTCGTAGAACTCCAGCAGCTCGCGGAGCATGACCTGCACCGACCAGCCGTCCGCGACGATGTGGTGGAACATCAGCACCAGCGCGTGGTGGTCGCGGTCGTGGCGGACGAGGGTGCAGCGCAGCAGCGGCGGGCGTTCGAGGTCGAATCCGCGGGCGTTCTCCTCGGCGGCCACCTCGGCGGCGCGCCGCGCGCGTTCCCGCGGGGCGAGGCCGCTGAGATCGACCTCGCGCCACGGCACGGTCATCGGGGCGGCCGGGACGGCCTGGACGATCCGCCCGTCGTCCAGCCGGACGAACCCGGCGCGCAGCGGGGCGTGCCGGTCCAGCACGGCCTGGGCGGCGCGGCGCAGCGCCCCCGCGTCGAGCGGGCCGCGCAGGTCGATGACGTGCTGCACGACGTAGACGTTGCCGGACGCTCCGTCGACGAGCGTGTGGAAGAGGAAGCCCTCCTGCAGCGGCGTGAGCGGCAGCACCTCGGCGACCTCGCCGACGGCGGAGGTGAGGCGGCGGGTGTCGTCCGGCCCGAGCCGCACCAGCGGTGCGCGGTCCCCCGCCGGGACCGTCCGGCCGGACGGCGAGGAGCCGGAGGACTCGCGGCCGGGGGACGCGGTGTCCGGCGACCCCTTGGCCGCGGCCGCGAGCGCACCGACGGTGCGGTTCTTGAAGACGTCGCCCGCGGAGAGGGTCAGGCCCGCCGCACGCGCCCTGATGAGCACCTGGATCGCCAGGATGCTGTCGCCGCCGAGTTCGATGAAGTCGTCGTCGACGCCGACCTCCGGCAGGCCGAGGACCTCGGCGTACACGCGGCACAGCAGCTCCTCGCGCGCCCTGAGCCCGGCGTCGGTCACGCCGTCCGCCGCTGAGGCACGGCCGCGGTTCGCGGGCGCGAGACGGCGCGGGGAGGCCAGGGCGGCATAGTCCGGGGCGGGGAGGGCCTCCCGGTTGATCTTGCCGCTGGGCAGCACGGGGAGCTCGGCCATCGGGACGAACGCCGCGGGCACCATGTAGGCGGGCAGCCGTTCCCGCAGGTAGGAGCGCAGCCCCTGGATCAGGGCGGTCACGTCGCGGAACCCGGACGGCGCGTTGGCGTACGCGGACGGCGCCTCCGTCGGTTCTCCGTCCGGGCGGTAGATCGCGCCGGGCCCGACGCCGGGGGCGGTGAAGATCACGTCGATGGCGCCGTCGTCGGCGCCGCCCGACCACGTCGCCGTCACCGCGTGCCCGGTGCGCTCGCCGAGGCGCCACAGCTCCTCCGGGTCGACCGCGTCGGCCGCGGGTCCGGAGGCGGAGCCGGCGTCGTCGGGCCACAGGGTGCGGAGGGCGGCCAGGTCGGGGGTCAGGCGGGCGTTCGGCACGCCGTTGACGCGCAGCAGCCGCGGACGGTCGGCCAGGCGGTCGGCCAGCGCGGCCAGGTCGGGGACGTCGGCGCCCCACGTGAGCTCCGTGCCCTGCGCGGGCGGGGGCGCGTCGTCCGGCCGGGTGCGCAGGACGACGTCGTAGCGGTACCTGCTCAGCTCGTTGTGGTGACGGGCGCGCTTGATGCGCAGGTCCACCGCGCGGACGCCGTCGATGGTGCGCGCCAGCGCGGGGAAGAAGTCGGGATCGCAGAGCAGCTCCCCCTCCCAGCGCACGGCCTGCTCCGCCGCGGACCGCAGCTCCGGCACGGCCTCGGGCGCGATCTCGCCGCCGTGGCGCGTCACCTCGACGGCGGCGCGCAGGACGCGCAGCAGCCGCAGGTTGCGCACGTCGCCGACGAACACGCTGCCGCCGGGCGCGAGCAGCTCCACGGCCGAGCGGAGCACCTGGGCGAGGTAGTCGGCGCTCGGGAAGTACTGCGCCACCGAGTTGATGACGACGGTGTCGAAGCGGCCGCGGGGCAGGCCGCCGAAATCGTGCGCCGGCTGAGCCCGCAGCTCCACCCGGTCCGCGAGGCCGGGGTCGGCGCCGACCCGTTCCCGCAGGGTGGCGATCGCCTCCTCGGACAGGTCGGTGCCCCAGTAGGACTCGCAGTGCGGCGCGACCCCCGACAGGATCAGCCCGCTGCCGACGCCGATCTCCAGCACCCGGCGGGGACGCAGCGCCATGATCCGCTCGACGGTCGCCGCGCGCCACTCCCGCATCTCGTCGAGCGGGATGGGACGGCCGTCGTAGGTGCTGTTCCAGCCGGTGAAGCTCTCGTCCAGGCCGCCGTCCCCGGAGGCCACGGCGGTGTAGAGCAGCTCGTGGAGCCGTTTCCATTCCTCGACCTGCTCGCGCTCGCGCCGTTCGTCGCGCCGGGCCGCGGTCCCGGCGGAGGGCACGACGTAGGCGACGAGGCGCCGGTCGCCCGGCCGGTCCTCGCGGACGGTGACGACCGTCTGCGCGACCGAGGGGTGCCCGCCGAGGACGGCCTCGATCTCGCCGGGCTCGACGCGGAACCCGCGGATCTTCACCTGGTCGTCGGCGCGTCCGACGAACTCCAGCCGGCCGTCGGGCAGCCACCGCACAAGGTCCCCGGTGCGGTAGAGCCGTCCGCCGGGCGGCCCGAACGGGTCGGCCACGAACCGTTCGGCGGTCAGGCCGGGTCTGCCGAGGTAGCCGCGGGCCAGGCCCTGCCCGCCGAGGTAGAGCTCGCCGGTCACCCCCGCCGGAACGGGGCGCAGCGCGTCGTCCAGGACGTAGGCGCGGGTGCCGGGGTCGGGGCGGCCGATCGGGATCGTCGAGCCGGGCGGCGGGTCGTCGGGGCACTCGCCGAGCGTCGAGTTGACCGTCGCCTCGGTGGGCCCGTAGGCGTTGAACATGCGCCGTCCCGGCGACCAGCGGGCCACCAGCTCCGCCGGCACGCGCTCGGTGCCGGCGAGCAGGGTCGCGTCGGTCGGCAGCGTGCAGTCCTCCGGCATCGTGGCGAGCAGCGCCGGAGGCAGGATCATGACGTCGACGTCGTGGGCGTGGGCGTAGTCGGCGAGTTCCGGTCCGGGCACGCGGCGCTCGGACGGCACGATCACGAGCCGCCCGCCCGACAGCAGCCCGAGGCACAGGTCCCAGAACGCGACGTCGAAGCTGGGCGAGGCGAACTGGAGGACTCTGCTGCGCGGGCCGACGCCGAGCCGCTCCTGCTGCGTGGCGACCAGCTTGGCGACCCCGGAGTGGGTGACGACGACGCCCTTGGGACGCCCGGTGGACCCGGACGTGTAGATCACGTACGCCGCGTTCCGCACGTCGAGCCGCACGGCCGGGTCCGTGACGGGACGGGAGGCGAGCTCGTCCACGGTCTCCGGCCGGTCGAGCAGCAGGACCGGCGTCCCCTCGGTCTCGGGGAAGGCCGGTGCCAGCTCGGCCGTGGTGACCAGGCACGCCGGCTTCGCGTCGTCCAGCATGAAGGCCAGCCGCTCGGCCGGGTACTCGGGGTCGAGCGGCAGGTAGGCGCCGCCCGCCTTGAGCACCGCCAGCTCCGCCACGATCATGTCGGGCGACCGCGGCAGCGCCAGCCCCACGATCCGCTCGGGCCCGACGCCGCGTTCGACCAGGGCGTGGGCGAGGCGGTTGGCCCGCGCGTCGACCTCGGCGTAGGTCAGCTCGATGTCGTCGAAGACCAGCGCCACCGCGTCCGGGTTCTCCCGGACCCGCGCCCTGAACATCGCGGGAAGCGTCGCCGGCGGGACCCGGCACTCGGTGCCGTTCCACTCGACGAGAATCCGGTGGAGCTCCGCCGGGGACGGCCGCGCCGTCTCCTCCGCGGTGCCCGGGCCGCCGGTCGATTCCTGAGTCACAACCGCACCTCCGCCACGGCCGGCGGGGCCGGCCGCGCTCGCACACTCCTGATCGCCCGCTCGGGCGGCCGGGCCGGCGTCGTGCGGCCCGGTGCCCGCGGTGTCCTGCGTCGTCGTGGCGCACGCGGTCGCCCCGCGCGCCGGGTGTTCAGGGCGCCGGATGCCCGGGGCGCCGCCGGTCGCCGTGCGCCGCCCCGCCCGGTGCCGGGCGTCAGCCCGCCTTGGTCAGCAGCGGCACCATCTGGTCGATCGCGTACGGGATGCTCAGCACGGTGTTGAACGAGACCGCCGCGCCGACGGGGTTGTACGGCACGAACACGACGCGGCCTTCCTTGGCCACCTTCAGGCCGGTGTAGACCTTGTCCTTCTCCACGACCTTCTCGGCGTCGGGGACGGAGGTGAGGAAGATCAGCCGGTCCACGTCGACGAGGTCGAGCCGCTCGGACCCGATCACCGCGGCCTGCTCCTTCCCGGCCGCCTGGGCGATCGGCTCGGGCACGGTCATGCCGAGCCCCCTCATGAACTCCACCTTGGGGTCGGTCGGCCCGAACACGGCGTACTGGCCCGGCTTGAACGGGTCGGCCACGGCGAAGGACGTGCCGGTGAGCGAGGCGTTCTTCGCCCGCGCGTCGGCGAAGCGCTGCTCGACCTTGGAGATGAGCTCCTTGGCCTGGGCCTCCTTGCCGAGCGCCCGCCCGGTGACCAGCGTCATGTCCTGCCACGGCATCGCGTAGTCGGGGTGGTCGGCGGACTGCGCGACGGTGGGGGCGATCTTGGAGAGCTTGTCGTAGTCCGCCTTGGTCATGCCCGTGTAGAGGCCGATGATCAGGTCGGGCCGCAGGGCCGCGATCTCCTCGAACTTGAAGTCCTCACGCTGGCCGACGACCTCGGGCTTCGTCCCGCCCCACTGCCGGGCGCTCCACGGGTACTCGGTGACGCCGAGGCCGAGGCCGGTGAACTCGACGACGCCGACGGGCTTGACGCCGAGCGCCAGCACCGCGTCCTGGTCGGTCATCCCGACCGTCACCACCCGCTTGGGCGCGGACTCGATCTCGGTCGTGCCGTACTTGTGCCGGATGGTGACCGGGAAGCCGCCCTGACCGGCGGCCTTCGCGTCGCCGCCGGAGTCGGACTCCTCGCCGCTGCAGGCCGCGAGGCCCAGCACGAGAAGCAGGACGGTCACCAGGGCGATGGTGATCTTTCCGGGGAGCGACGGATCGGCCGTCGTTCGCGATGTGGGGGACATCCGCTGCCCTTCGTTTGTCGGTTGTCTGGGGACTGTCAGGTGTCGGGGACTGGCACGACGAGGGGGGACAAGGCGCGCCGAACTCGGGACGAGCCCGGCGCCGGGTGCGATGCTAAGGTAAGGCTTACCTAATAACAAGGTCGACGCGACCCGATAAGGTGTGGCTCACCTAACCTCGACCCCCGATCGGAAGACCGTCGCCCGGACAGGCGGGCCTACCGGACAGGTTGTGATCCACGTGACGGACGAGACCCGGACGCCCGGCTCGGTGGCCGCCGGCCCCGGACGGCTCCCGGACGCCCCGCGGCCCGCCGCCGACTCCGGTGCCGCCGATCCCGGAGAATGCTCCGACGCCGCCGGTTCCGACGGGCGTCCGTCGCGTCCGCGCGTCCCCCGCGTCCTGGTTCTCCTCGCGGGCCTGTGCCTCCTCGTCCTGCTGTGCCTGCTGTCGCTCGCGGTCGGAAGCCGGCAGATCCCCCTCGACCAGGTGTGGGCGGCGCTCACCGGCCCCCGCGACGGCCAGGCGGGGCGCATCGTGTGGGACGTCCGCGTCCCCCGCACTCTTCTCGGCGTCCTCGCCGGGTCCGCGCTGGGACTCGCGGGCGCGGTCATGCAGGGGCTGACCCGCAACCCCCTCGCCGACCCCGGGCTGCTCGGCGTCAGCGCGGGCGCCGCCTTCGCGCTGATGCTCTCCGTCGGGGTCATGGGGATGACGTCCCTGTACGCCTACGTCTGGTTCGCCTTCGCCGGCGCCGTCGCCGCGAGCGTCGTGGTGTACCTGGTGGGAGGACTGGGCCGGGGCGGGCAGACGCCGGTCAAGCTCGCGCTCGCGGGGATCGCCGTCACGTTCCTGCTGGAGTCGGTGACCCGCGGCGTCTCCCTGGTCGACCCGCAGGTGCTCAACCGGTACCGCTACTGGTCGTCCGGCTCGCTGGCCGGCCAGGAGACCACGACGCTCCTGCAGGTCCTGCCGTTCCTCGTGGGCGGCGCGGTGCTGGCGCTGAGCATCGCGCCCGCGTTGAACAACATCGCCCTCGGCGACGACGTCGCCGTCGCCCTGGGACGGCGGCTGCGGCGGATCCGCCTGCAGGGCGCCCTCGCGGTGATGCTCCTCACCGGCGGTGCCGTCGCGGTCGCGGGCCCCATCGTGTTCGTCGGCCTGGTCGTCCCGCACGCCGTGCGCGCGGTGAGCGGGCCCGACCAGCGGTGGCTCCTGCCGCTGACCGCGCTGCTGGCGCCCTGCCTGCTGCTCGCCGCCGACGTCGTCGGGCGGGTCGTGGCCCGTCCCCAGGAGATCGACGTCGGGATCGTCGCCGCGTTCCTCGGCGCGCCGTTCTTCATCGCGCTGGTCCGCCGCCGTCGTCTCGCCGAACTGTGAGGTGCCGAGCGTGATCGAGGTCTCCCGTGCGGCCGGCCGCACCGCCGTGCGCCTCGCCCGGCCGCAGGCGTCGGCGGTCGTGCGGCCCCGGCTGCTCGTCGCGTGCGCGGTCACGACGCTGGCGGCGCTCGCCGTCCTGTGCGTGAGCCTGACCACCGGCGAGTACCCGCTGCCCCTCACCGAGGCGGTCCCGGCGCTGTGGGGCGGCGGTGACCCGGGCGCCCGGCTCATCGTCCAGGAGCTGCGGCTGCCGCGGGCGCTGGCCGGGCTGCTCGCGGGCGCCGCGTTCGGCGTCTCGGGCGCGATCTTCCAGACGCTGACCCGCAATCCCCTGGCCAGCCCGGACATGCTGGGCATCACCCAGGGGGCGGGCGTCGCCGTGGTGGGCGGCATCGTCCTCGGCCTCGGCTCCGGTCTCGGCACCCAGACGCTCGGGCTGACGGGGGCGCTGCTCACCGCCCTGGTCATCTACGTGCTGGCCTGGAGACGCGGCACCACCGGCTTCCGCATCGTGCTCGTCGGCATCGGCGTGAACTGGGTGTGCGTCAGCGCCACGCAGTACCTGATCGTCCGGGCGAAGGTCTGGCAGGCGCAGGAGGCCGTGGGCTGGCTCGTCGGCAACCTCAACGGCCGCGGCTGGGAGAGCGTCCGCCCGCTCGCCCTCGCGCTGGCCGTGCTCGTGCCCGCCGTCCTGCTGCTCGGCCCGTGGCTGCGCGCCCTGCAGTTCGGAGACCAGGTGGCGGGCGGCCTCGGCGTCCCGGTGCAGCGGGCCCGGCTCGCGCTGCTGTGCGCGGCGGTCGGCCTCGTCGCGTTCGCCACGGCCGCGGCCGGGCCGGTCGCGTTCGCGGCCCTGGCCGCGCCGCAGATCGCGCTGCGGCTCGCCGGGACCCCCCGGCCGCCGCTGACCGCCTCCGCGGCCACCGGCGCGCTGATCGTCCTCGGTTGCGATCTGCTCGGCCGGCGTCTCTTCCCCGACCTCGAGCTGCCGGTCGGCGTCGTCACCGGCGTGCTCGGGGCGCCGTTCCTGCTCTGGCTCCTCGCCCGCGCCAACCGCATCGGCTCTGGAGGCTGACCCGTGGCACCACCACCCGTGACACCGACGTCGTCCGCCCACCCGTCCGGCCCGGCCGGCACCCGGGACGCCGCCGCGGACCGGGCCGGGCCGGAGCTGCGGGCGAGCGGGCTGCGGCTGGCCTACGACGACCGCGTGGTGGTCGAGAACCTCGACCTGCTCGTCCCGCCCGGGCGCATCAGCGCCATCATCGGCGCGAACGCGTGCGGGAAGTCCACGCTGCTGCGCGCCCTGGCCCGGCTGCTCGCGCCGCGCGGCGGAACGGTGCACCTGGACGGGCGCTCCATCCACACGATGCCGACCCGGCAGGTCGCGCGCCGCCTCGGCATTCTGCCGCAGTCCCCGGTCGCCCCGGAGGGGCTGACGGTCGTGGACCTGGTCGGCCAGGGCCGCGCCCCCCACCAGACGTGGTGGCGGCAGTGGTCGTCCGCCGACGAGGAGGCGGTGACCGCCGCGATGCGCGCGACCGGGACGCTCGAGTACGCCGACCGCCCGGTCGACGAGCTGTCCGGCGGGCAGCGGCAGCGGGCCTGGATCGCGATGGCCGTGGCCCAGGGCACCCCGATCCTGTTGCTGGACGAGCCCACCACCTACCTGGACCTCGCCCACCAGGTCGACGTGCTCGACCTGATCGTCGACCTGAACCGGCGTGAGGGCCGCACCATCGTCATGGTGCTGCACGACCTCAACCAGGCGTGCCGGTACGCCGACCACCTCATCGTGATGAAGTCGGGCGCGATCGTGGCCGAGGGGCCGCCCGGCGAGGCCGTCGACGCCGCGCTGGTCGAGGACGTCTTCGGCCTGCGCTGCCAGGTGACCACCGACCCCGTCAGCGGCACCCCGCTGATCATCCCGATCGGCCGCCACCACGGCGGGCCGCCGCGGGACGACCGGGCCCCCTCCTGAACCCTCACGGTCCTCACCCGGCCGGCGACGCACGCCCCCCGGTCAGCCGCTCGGCGGCCGCCCGCGCCGTCAGCCCCTCAGCGCGTACCGGTCGCGGGCCTGGGCTCGAAGGCGCTCGCCGACCGACGCGGCGATCTCCCCTGCACGGACGGCGGTGTTGGACAGCAGCGTGGAGCCGATGCCGTGCGTGTGCTCGGTGGCGCCCTGCACGTAGATTCCGCACTTCATCGAGGCGTCGGCGTGGACGCTGTAGTCGCGTTCCACGCGCACGCCGCCGCCGGGCAGCCGTGTGCAGTACTCCCCCGCCTCGCCCAGCAGGGTCAGCGGGTCGCACGGACGGTATCCGGTGGCGTAGACGAGGGCGTCGGCGTCCAGCACGATGCGCTCGCCGGTCGGCAGGAACTCCACCGTGACCCGCACCCCGTTCCCTCCGGGCGTGACGTCGACGACGCGGGAGGCGTTGAGGATGCGCAGCCGTTCCCGGCCCGTCACCTTCTCCTGGTAGTGCCGCCGGTAGAGCTCGTCGATGAGGTCCAGGTCGACCACCGAGTAGTTGGTGGAGCGGTGGTAGTCCATCATCGTCCGCTTCACCTCGTCGGGGGCGGTGAAGAAGTGGTCGACCGCCATGGGGTCGAAGATGCGGTTGGCGAACGAGCTGTCGTCGGCGGGCGTGTAGCCGTACTTGGCGAACACCGCGCACACCTCGGCGGAGGTGAACGTGCGGTGCAGGTAGTCGGTGACCTCGGCGGCGCTCTGCCCGGCGCCCACCACCACGAGGCATCGCGGGTCGCGCAGGCCGGGCACGCGGTCGAGCAGCTCCTCGCTGTGCCAGACGTGCTCGCTCGTCACGGCGTCCTCGGGCATCACCGGTTCGAGGCCGGCCGCCACGACGAGGTTGCGGGTGCGGCGGGTGGTGAGCTCGTCGGAGCAGCCGCCCTGCCGCACCGTCACGTCGAGGTACTCGACCGCACCGCCGACGGTGACCGGCGTGACCCCGACGACCTCGGAGCCGTACTCGACCCGGTCGGCGAAGGCGGACGCGGCCCAGTCCAGGTAGTCGTGGAACTCCGCGCGCGACGGGAACATCGTCTTGTGGTTGATGAAGTCGGGCAGCCGCCCGCGGTCCTTGAGGTAGCTGAGGAAGCTGAACCTGCTCGACGGGTTGCGCAGGGTGACCAGGTCCTTGAGGAAGGACACCTGCATGGTCGTGCCCTCGATGAGCATTCCGCGGTGCCAGCCGAACCGCGGCTGTTTCTCCAGGAACACGGCGTCGATCGCCTCGCCGCCCTGCTCCTGCCGCTCCCTCAGCGCGATCGCGAGCGCGAGGTTGGAGGGGCCGAAGCCGATGCCGACGAGGTCGTGGACATGCGCGTCCGAGGGGGGCATGAACGAGGCCTTTCCGAAGGGACGGATCCTGGGTCGGGCACGGATGCGCCGGACGGGACGGAGGGGACGGCACGTGATCCGGCGCATACCGCACGTGCCATGGCCTTCCCCTGCTCCGGCGCATGAATTAGGTTAGGTTCACCTAACGAAGGTGAGCCTAACCTTCCTCGATCGACGGCACAAGGAGGCCGCATGCGGGTCGTGATGTTCGGCTACCAGACCTGGGGGCATCGCACCCTTGAGGCGCTGCTGGAGTCGGATCACGAGGTCGTGCTGGTGGTGACGCACCCGAAGAGCGACCACGCCTACGAGAAGATCTGGGACGACTCGGTCGCCGACCTGGCCGCCGAGCACGGCATCCCGGTGCTGCTGCGCAACCGTCCCGACGACGAGGAGCTGATGAGCCGCCTCAAGGAGGCCGACCCCGACCTCATCGTCGCCAACAACTGGCGCACCTGGATTCCGCCGCAGGTCTTCGGCCTCCCCCGGCACGGCACGCTCAACATCCACGACTCGCTGCTGCCCGCCTACGCGGGCTTCTCCCCCATCGTCTGGGCGTTGATCAACGGGGAGAGGGAGGTCGGCGTCACCGCGCACATGATGAACGAGGAACTCGACGCCGGCGACATCGTGGTGCAGCGGGCCGTTCCGGTCGGCCCGACCGACACGGCCGCCGACCTTGTGCGCCGCACCGTCGACCTCATCGGCCCGATCGTGACCGAGGCGCTCGGCCTCATCGCCTCCGGCCGCACCGACTTCACCCCGCAGGACCGCTCCAAGGCCAGCTTCTTCCACAAGCGGTCGATCGAGGACAGCCGGATCGACTGGACCTGGCCCGCCGAGGACATCGAACGCCTCGTCCGCGCGCAGTGCGACCCGTATCCGAACGCCTTCACCTACTACAAGGGGGAACGCATCCGTGTCGTGAAGGCGTCGGTCTCCAAGGGCGTCTACGGCGGCACGCCGGGCCGCGTCTTCATCCGCGAGGGCAACGGGGTGGTCATCGTCGCGGGGGCCGACGCCCGCCGCGGCCGCAACCACGGCCTGGTCATCGAACGCGTCCGCACCGACGACGGCACCGAGCTGCCCGCCACCGAGTACTTCCGCACGATGGGCGGCTACCTCACCGACCGCCCATGACGGAACCGACCGAGCCTCCCGCCGACCCGGCGCCCATCGACGCGAAGCTCGTCGAGCTCGCCGACGCGGCCCCCGTCGACACGGGGGCGCTGGCCGGGCTGCTGTCCGACCTGGTGCGCGTCCCCAGCGTCGGAGGCTCCCCCGCCGAGGTCGAGATCCAGGCACGTCTCGCGGCGTGGTTGCGGGACGAGGGCCTTGAGGTCGACCACTGGCCCCTCCCCCTGGACGTCCTGGCCGCCGAGGCCGACTTCCCCGGAATGGAGGCGCCCCGCACCGAGGCGTGGGGCCTGGTCGGCCGCCTGCCCGGAACGGGCGACGGCCGCTCCCTGATGCTGACCTGCCACGTGGACGTGGTGCCGCCGGGCGACGCGTCCGCCTGGAGCGGCGACCCGTTCGGCGGCCGCGTCGACGGCGACCGGCTCTACGGACGGGGCGCCTGCGACATGAAGGGCGGGCTGGCCGCCGCGCTGCTCGCGGTGCGGGCGCTGCGCCGCGCCCGCCCGCCGGCGCGGCCGCGCGGCGACGTGCTGATCGCCTGCGTCCCCGGGGAGGAGGACGGCGGCCTCGGCTCCTACGGCCTGCTGCGACGCGGCTGGCGCGCGGACGCCTGCGTCATCCCCGAGCCGACCGGCCTGGACGTCGTGCCCGCCAACGCCGGGGCGCTGACGTTCCGGCTCCGGATCCGGGGCCGCGCCGCCCACGCGGCCCGCCGGGACGCGGGAGTGAGCGCGGTGGAGCGGTTCCTGCCGGTCTTCACCGCCCTGCGCGACCTCGAACGCCGCCGCAACACCGGCGTCGATCCCCTCATGGAACGCTGGCGGCTCCCCTACGCCATCGAGATCGGCACCGTCCACGCGGGCGACTGGTCCTCCACCGTCCCGGACGAGCTGGTCGCCGAGGGCCGCATGGGCGTCGCCCTGGACGAACCGGAGGAGGCCGCGCGCCGGGCCCTCGAAAACGCCGTCGCGGACGTCTGCGCCTCCGACGACTGGCTGTCCCGCCATCCCGTCGAGGTCGAGTGGTGGGGCGGCCGGTTCGCCCCGTGCCGCCTTCCCGGCGACGACGGCGGCCTGCTGGACGCCCTCATCGACGCGCACACCGGCGTCACAGGTGAGGCCCCGGACGTCTGGGGCGCGCCCTACGGGAGCGACCTTCGCATCCTCACCGGCCTCGGCGGCATCCCGGCGGTCCAGTACGGGCCAGGCGACCTGAGCGTCATGCACGGCCCGGACGAGTACGCCTCCCTGACCGAGGTGGCCACCGCCGCCCGGACCTTGACCGCCCTCGCCCTGTCGTACTGCGGAACCGGTTGATCCTGAGCCCTCGCCGTCGTCCTCGGGCGGTCAGGAACCGCCCGAGGACGGGCCGTGACCGCCGGGGCGGCGGGCGGCGAACTCCCCCTCCCAGAACAGCGCGGCCTCCCGGTCCGCCAGGTCGCATCCGCACTCGCGGGCATGGCGGGTGATGGACGCGACACGACGCGCCA
Organism: Spirillospora sp.; assembly: GCA_036564055.1. Classification (GTDB taxonomy): domain Bacteria; phylum Actinomycetota; class Actinomycetes; order Streptosporangiales; family Streptosporangiaceae; genus Spirillospora. The sequence goes on along the minus strand of DATCLF010000369.1, from coordinate 221 downwards.
GAGCGGACGCCCGCACCGCCGCGCAGTCGCAGTGGTGCGCGACCGGAACCCCGGTCGTCACGCCGAACGCCGTCCCCCGGTGCGCGCAGTCGCACAGCGGCGATCCCCGCATCTCCAGCTCGTCCGCGATCACCGCCCGCTGCGCGTCCACCATGCCTCCTTCCTAGCCGCTGCGACGCGTTCCAGACCGTCCCCGGAGGACGGGTCTCCCGCATCTGAAT
>DATCLF010000368.1:0-6794 GCA_036564055.1 Spirillospora sp. | reverse complement strand
GGGCCGTGCATGGGTCCTGGCGCACCGCCGGGTCCTTGCACACTGCCGGGTCCGGGCGCGGGCGGCGGGAACGGCGCGTTGCCCGGCCCGCCGGAACCGCCGGGGCCGCCGTAGGACGCGGCGGCCGGCTGCGGATGCGCTCCGCCCGGCGCCTGCGCTCCGCCCGGCGGAGGCGGCGGGGGCGGGAACGGCGAGGCGCCCCCCGGAGGCGGCAGCGGCGCCTGGCCCTGCGGCGACGGGCGGCTCGGCGGCGGGGGCGGGGGACCGGCGGAACGACCGGAGCCGGAGGTGCGCGGCAGGGCGACGGCCCTCTCCAGCCAGTCGGTGATCTTGCTGTTCCAGTCGGTCTCGGCGGCCTCGGCGTGCGGGACCTCGAACACGCCGAACGATTCGTCGGACGGGGGCTCGCGGTCCTCGGCGCGCAGCACGAACGCCACGGTGCGGGGGCTCGCGACGAAGCTCAGCGCGACCTTCTCGATGCGTCCCTCGTAGGACCTCGGCGGGTTGAGGTGCATCTCCTGGTGGAACGGCAGCCGCTGGGAGACGCCCCTCAGCTTGGACGACTCGAACGTGACGTTCGTGATCTGGAACCCGAGCCGCGCGATCGCGGCGAGCACCCACTGCTGCGACTCCAGCGGCTCCACCGAGATCGGGTCGATGTCGCCGGGGTCGGGCTGCCCCACCGCGTCGACCTCGGTGCACAGCCCGATGGTGAAGCCGGGCAGCTCGTGGCCGAGGACCGTGGTGAACGGCAGCTCGTACGGCAGCGGAATGGAGAACGACAGGTCGCGCTGCTGCGAGGGCTCCAACCGGAAACCGCGGGTGAGAGCGCCCCGGTACACCTCCGGCCCGGCCGTCTCACCGCCGTGCCCGTCCTGCATGCGCGGCATGAGCGCCAGCGTCACGTGCCGGATCTCCACGGGTCGCGCCCCGCCGCGCAGATGCACCTTGCCCGCCACGACCCCGCCGGGCTTGCAGTTGGGCTCCGACAGGATCGTCTCGACGGACGGCGTGGCGTCCGCCCTCTGCCCGTAGGACAACGGCAGTTCCCCTCTCCCGAAGCGAGGATGTTCCCCGCGTACGCGGGCCCGCGCGGGCGGTCCCGCGCAAGTCGGCCGACGCGAGCTTAGACCCACTCCACCATGCCATCGGTTCACACCGCGAAGCGGAACACTCGCCCATTTCGCCGGGCCGTTCTACGAAGTTCGCATGCCGCCGCAGCGTGAGGCAAGCGCGGCAGGTCAGGGGCAACGTGCATCTGACCTCCTCGCCGCCCTGCGCGAAGGGGGCCTCTCTGACATTGCCTGCTCTGACTCTGCCCGCTTGGACTCTGTCCTGCTCTGACTTCTGTCTGCTCTGCTTTGCCGCCGTCCCCGGTGGGGGTTCGAGGTGACTATTCCTTTTCTTTCTCCCCGGCCGTGACGGTGACGGTGGCGTATCCCAGCTGTTCCAAGGGCTCGCTGATCTTTTCTGCGTCTCCGACGGCGATGACGGTGAGCGCCTCCGGGTCGACGTGCCTGCGGTACGTGCGGGCGACGCCGTCGGGAGTGGACGCGCGCACGGCGGCCAGGTACGCGCTCGGGTAGTCGCTGCCGAGGCCGTTGGCGGACACGTCGGCGAGCTCGGCGGCGACGGCCCGGGCCGTCTCGTACTCGGCGGGCGCCCGGTCGGCGAGCGCGCGGACGGACGCGCCGTGCTCGTCGGCGTCGATGCCGTCGGATGCGAGACCGCGCAGCTCGGCCAGCGCGTCGGAGACGGCGTCGGCGGTGACCTCGGTGTGGACGGCGCCCTGGGCGACGAACAGCCCGCAGTGCCGCATCCGCAGCAGGCCCGCGCGCATGCCGTAGGTGTAGCCCTTCTCCTCGCGGAGCTTGGCGTTGAGCCGCGAGGTGAGACCGCCGCCGAGCACGTGCGCCGCGACGGCCAGGGACGGCCAGTCGTGGTGGGAGCGGTCCGGGACGCCGTGACCGAAGGCGAGGTAGGTCTGCACCGAGCCCGGACGGTCGACCACGACGATGCGGGCGGTGGAGTCCGGCATGGTGCGGTCCGGGTCGGGGAGCGGGTCGCCGGTCGCGGCCCAGCCCTCGAAGGCGGCCGTGAGGGCCCCGTCGACGTCGACCCCCGAAAGGTCGCCCGCGACGACCGCGGTGGCCTCGGCGGGCACCACCGAGCCGTAGAAGGCGCGGACGTCGGACCCCTGGAGCGCGTCGACCGACTCGGGGGTGCCGCCCGTCGGGCGGGACGCGCGGGCCTGCGGCGGGAACATCACCGCGCGCAGCTCGCGCATCGCGCGGGTGCCGGGGTCGGCGTCCTCCTGCGCGATCTCCTCCAGCCGCTCGCGGACGAGGCGTCGCACGTCGGCGTCGTCCAGCGCGGGACGGCGCACGACCTCGGCGAACAGCTCCAGGGCGGCGGGGAGCCGGGTCACCGGCACGTCCAGCGCGACCCGCAGCGCGGTCAGGTCGGCGTGCGCGAAGAAGCTCGCGCCGAGCCGTTCGAACGCGGCGGCGAGCGCGGTGCCGCCGCCCGGTTCGGTGCCCTCCGCCAGCGCGTGCGCCGTCAGCGTCGCGACGCCGTCCAGCCGCCGGCCGTCGGCGAGGACCGGCTCCCGGCCGGCGCCCGCGTGCAGGACCAGCCGGACCGCGGCGAGCCTGCGGCCGGGCAGGTCGCAGCGGAGCGTCGCCGGGCCGGCGGGGACGCGCCCCGCGACTCCGGCCGGGAACGCCCACGCGGGGACGGGCCCGGGTACGGGACGGGGCTGCAGGTCCAGGCCGCTGCTCACGAGGTGCCTCCGTAGGTCAGGGCGGTGCGGGCGCCGGGCGCCAGCCAGCGTGCCGCCATCTCCTTGATCGCGTCCCCGGTGACCGCGGCGGCGCGGCCGGGGGCGGTGAAGACCCGGGCCGGGTCGCCGAACTGCGTCGCGTTCTGCGAGAGCGCGTTGGCGAGGCCCGTGACGGTCTCGGTCTGCTCCAGGAAGCCCCGTTCGGCCTGGGCGGTGGCGCGAGCGGTCTCGTCGGCGTCGGGGCCCTCCTCGGCGAACCGCGCGAGCTCCTCGTCCAGCACGGCGGCGATCTTCTCCGGGTCCGGGCCGATGGCGTCGACGATCGCGAGGGACGGGCCGGCCGCGAGCCGTGTCACGCCCGCCCACACCTCGGTGGCGATCTGGTCGCGGCGGACCATCCGGTCGTACAGGCGGGAGCCGGAGCCGCCGCCGAGGATCTCCACCGCGAGCTCGGCGGCCTCGATGTCGTCGCCGCCGTCGGGGGGCAGCGTGAACATCGCGAAGTAGGCGGGGGAGGGCACCTCCTCGTCGAGGGTCTCCTCCTTGACGCCGGTCAGCGGCCCGAGGTCGCCGGGCCGCGCGGGCGGCTTCTCCGGGCCGGCGGGCAGGCCGCCGAAGTAACGCTCCACCGCGCGCAGCGTCTCTTCCGGGTCGACGTCGCCGACGATGGACAGGACGGCGTTGCCGGGCGCGTACCACGTCGCGAAGAACTCGATGCAGTCTTCGAGGGTGGTGGCGTCCAGGTCCTCCATGGAGCCGATGGGGGTGTGCGCGTAAGGGTGGCCCTCGGGGAAGGTGAGGGCGCACAACCGCTCGAAGGCCGTCCCGTAGGGCTGGTTGTCGTAGCGCTGGCGGCGCTCGTTCTTCACCACGTCGCGCTGGTTGTCGAGGTTGGCCTGGGTGAGCGCCGCCGGGAGGGTGCCCATCCGGTCGGCCTCCAGCCAGAGCGCGAGCTCCAGATGGCTGACGGGGACGGTCTCGTAGTAGTTCGTCCGCTCGAAGGACGTGCTGGCGTTGAACGTCGCTCCGGCGCTCTCCAGCAGGGCGGCGTGCTCGCCCTCGGCGACGTTCGCCGAACCCTGGAACATGAGGTGTTCGAAGAGGTGGGCGAGCCCGGTGCGGCCGGCCCGTTCGTGCCGCGAGCCCACCCCGTACCAGATGTTCACGGCGGCCAGCGGTACGAAGTGGTCCTCGCAGACCACCACGCGCAGGCCATTGCTGAGCGTGTGCTCATGCAGCGGCTGTTCTGCCACGGAGCGCTCCCGTCCGTTCGATGGGTCGGCCGGCGGACAGCACCGCGCGCGTCGGCGGACGTGCCCGGGCGGCGGGCTTGATCTCGCTCTCACCGTACCGGGTAGCCGCGGCCGGTCGCGCGCCTGCGTGAACTGTGGACAACCCACGCGCCCGGCCCGTCACCGTGGCACCGGAACGGCCGGAGCCGGTCACGGGAACGGCCTTGGAAACGGAGGAGAAGACGGGGAGGCGGGACGGCGGAAGACGAAGAGGGGGAGTCGGGAGCGGGGAGGTCTCTATAAGTAAAGAGGTCAGGAAGAGGAGGACTCGTGGGCGGCGATCGCGTCCTCCAGGGAGTTGTGCAGGACGAAGATCTTGGTGAGCTGGGTGACGTGGAAGACGCGCCGTACCCGGTCGTTGATCCCCACGAACGACATCGACCCCTCCCGTGCACGGAGCCGGTGGTAGATGCCGACGAGGACCCCGAGACCCGTGGAGTCCAGGAACGTGACTTCTCCGAGGTCGATGACCAGGTGCGCGCCGCCGTTGTCGATGATCTCCAGGAGGGACTCTCTCAGGCGGGGGCTGGTGAAGACGTCGATCTCACCGCTGATCTTGACGACCGTGAGGCCCTTCTCGTCGCGATGCTCGACGGCGAAGTCCACCGGTGCTCCTCTCTGCCGGTCGTCCCGTCGCGGCGCCCGGTCCGCGCACCCTCCGGTGGTCTCCCGGTGGCCGGTGGAAGCCGTCCGTGGCGGACGTCTCGGCGGGACTGGTGGGAACTCGTTTGTTACCCCTGTGGCGCACCGTTACGCCCGCCTGACGGAACGGGAACGGTTCCGTGGAGGCCTCAGGGGGAGCGGAACAGCGCCCACACCACCTTGCCCTCCGGGATGGCGCGCCACCCCCACCGGACGCTGAACGACTCGACGAGGTGCAGACCGCGTCCGGTCTCGGTGATGTAGTCGGGTTCCTTGCGGCGCGGCGCGGCCCGGCTCGCGTCCATGATGCCGCACAGCAGCCAGGGGTATCTGTGCCCCAGCCGCAGCCTGATGGCGGACGGAGCCGACCCGAGCGGATCGGCCGGGTCGCCGTAGCCCCCGTACCCGGCCGTCCCGTACCCGTCCGGACCGTAGCCGCCGACCTCGTAGCCGTCGACGTCGTAGCCGCCGGCCTCGTACGGGTCGGCTTCATAGGGGTCGGCGCCGTACAGGCCGGCGCGGTGCACGCCGTCGCGGGCCCGCACGCGGAGCGGGGTGCCGCTGTGCCGCAGCGCGTTGGTGACGAGCTCGGAGACGACGAGGCCGACATCGTCGGCGAGCTCGGGCATGCCCCAATCGGCTAGCCGCGACACCGCGAAGTGGCGGGCCGCGGTGACCGATTCCGGTTCGGGCTCGACGGTGAACGAGACCGTGGCGCCCCGGAGTTCGGTCAGCGCCGTGACGGCCGACTCGAGCTGCGGGGGCAGGCAGGTGGACTCCGGTATGGCCGTCGAAGGTATGGCCGTCGAGCATCCGGCGAGGTCGCGCGGGTCGGCGGCGTCCACGACGGAGCCGAGCTCCCATCGTGTGTCGTCGTGCGCGTGGCTTGACGTCATTCCAACCGGACCCCGCAGAGTGATCTCGTCGTGCCGCCGTGGCTCGGAAGTCTCGTGCGTTATCCTGCGCATCGTAGCGTGCGAATGCAAGGCCCAATGCACGTGCATCTGCGTTGTGAGGGTGTGGGGCGACGCGGGTGCGCGCGAGGTGAATGGAGGTAACCGCAGGACGCTGAGGCCAGTGGCACACTAGGTTCGCTGTCCGCCGAGAGCCGGAGGTTGGGCGTGACTCCTCCAGAGACGCCGGGAAGCGGGTCGACGGTACGTCGCATCCTGCTCGGGTCCCAGCTGCGTCGTCTGCGCGAGCAGAAGGGCGTGACCCGTCAGGAGGCCGGCTACGTCATCCGCGCGTCGGAGTCCAAGATCAGCCGTCTGGAGCTCGGCCGGGTCAGCTTCAAAGAGCGAGATGTGGACGACCTGCTCACGCTGTACGGCGTCACCGACAAGACGGAGCGGGAGGCGCTGCTGCAGCTTGCGCGGGAGGCCAACACCCCCGGTTGGTGGCACCGGTACAACGACGTACTGCCCAGCTGGTTCCAGACCTACGTCGGTCTGGAGGAGGCGGCGGCGTTGATCCGCACGTATGAACTGCAGTTCGTTCCGGGGCTTCTGCAGTCGGAGGGGTATGCGCGTGCGGTGATCCGCCTGGGCAACGCCGGGGCCAGCGAACACGAGATCGAGCAGCGCGTCGAACTGCGCATGCAACGGCAGGAACGCCTCACGGGCCCGGACGCTCCGCGCCTGTGGGCGGTGGTGGACGAGGGGGCGCTCAGGCGTCCCATCGGCGGCCCGGACGTGATGAGGGCCCAGTTCGAGCACCTCATCGAGATGTCCAAGCTGCCGAACGTCACCATCCAGATCATGCCGTTCCGGTTCGGGGGCCACGCCGCCGAAGGGGGCGCGTTCACCATCCTGCGCTTTCCCGAGCAGGACCTGCCGGACGTGGTTTACGTAGAGAACCTCACCGGCGCGATGTACCTGGACAAGCGCGACGACGTCGATACATATCTCCAGGCGATGGAACGCCTGTGTGTCGACAGTGCGACCCCGGAACGCACGGTCGAGCTTCTCGGTGATCTTCTCAGAGAGACATGATGCTCCAGAATAAATACGCCAACGGGATGCCGGCCGCCGAGCTCCAGGGAGCACGGTGGCTGAAGGCCCGGCGCAGCAACTCCCAGG
>DATCLF010000367.1:0-12481 GCA_036564055.1 Spirillospora sp. | reverse complement strand
CACCTACTACCACCAGACGTTCGGCGAGGCGTACCCGCAGGCCCGCCGGGACTCGCCGGTCCGGGCGGCGCGGCGGTTGCACGACCTCGAAAGGGCCCATGAGGCCTACGAGGCGCAGCGCGCGTTCGACGATCCGCTCGTGATGGCCGAGCACCGGCTCGCCGGGGAGGCGTTCGGCGGGGTGGTCGTCGAATGCGACCCGGAGCGGCTGGACGAGACGGGGAAGCGTCCCAAGCTGCGGCCGCTCCTGCGGGTCGAGACGTCCGACCCGGTGCGGCTGGAACCCGGGACGACCGTGTGCAGCGCGGCGCGGCCGGCGCTGAAGGGGAGGATCGTGAGGGTCGGCGGCGGCGCGGTGGTGCTGGAGCTGACCGCCGGCATGGGGCGTAAGCTCACGCCCGAGCCGGGCGTGGTCCCCCGGGTCGGTGACCGGGTGTGCTTCACGTCGCTGATGGAGGGCTCGTACGGCGTGGCGAAGTTCCCCGACCGGGAGGACACGCCGTGGACGCACGGCGGGCCGCCCGAGGACTACGTGCCGACCGACGAGGACGCCGCAGAGGAATGGTCGTGACCGAAGGAGCGGGACGCCCCCTGGTGGCGGTGCAGGACGCAGGCGCGCACGGCCCGGGCCGGCAGGCCGGTGGTCCGGCGCAGGCCGATCCGCGGGAGGCGGCGGCGCGGGTCGTGGACGCCGTGCTCGCCGACCTCGCCGGCGGGCACCGGGGCGTGGTGGTGGACTCGCCGCCGGGCGCGGGAAAGTCGACGCTGGTCGTGCGCGCCGCCGGTCATCTCGTCGACGCCGGTGAACGGCTGATGATCGTGGCGCAGACGAACGAGCAGGTCGACGACCTGGTCGACCGGATCGCCCGGGAGCGGCCGGGGCTCGCGCTGGGGCGCCTGTCGGCGTCGGGGTACGTCCCGTCGGAGCGGGTGCTGGCGCATCCCGCGGTGCGGGTCGCGCAGAAGGCGGGCGACCTGGCCGAGCACCCCGTCGTGATCGCGACCGCCGCGAAGTGGGCGACGGTCGCGGACGGGACGTGGCCGTGGGCGATCGTGGACGAGGCGTACCAGATGCGCTCCGACATGCTGCTGCGGATCGCCGGGCGGTTCGAACGCGCCCTGTTCGTGGGCGACCCGGGGCAGCTCGACCCGTTCTCCACGGTGGAGGTGGAACGCTGGGCGGGCCTGTCGTGGGATCCGATGCGCAGCGCCGTGTCCGTGCTGCTGGCCCACAACCCGGACCTGCCCGTCCACCGTCTTCCCGTGTCGTGGCGGCTGCCCGCGTCGGCCGCGCCCGTGGTGTCGGAGGCGTTCTACCCGTTCACCGGGTTCCGTTCGGGGACGGGCCCGGGCGACCGGCGGCTGGAGTTCGAGACCCGCGGCATGGGCACGACCTACGACCGGGCCATCGAGGAGGCCGCGGCGACCGGGTGGAGCCTGTACGAGCTTCCCGCCCGGCACACCCTGCGCACGGACGCCGAGGCGGTCCGCGCCACGGCGGCCCTCGCGGTCCGGCTGCTCCAGCGCGGTCCCGTCGCCCACTCCGAGCGGGGTTCCGGTCCCATCGGCGCCGACCGGGTCGCGATCGGCGCGGCCCACCGCGACCAGGTCGCCGCGATCCGGGACGCGCTCGGCCCGCACGGCGACGGCATCACGGTGGACACGGCGAACCGTCTGCAGGGCCGCGAGTACGACGTCACGGTGTTCCTGCATCCGCTGTCCGGGCGGCGTGACGCCACGGCGTTCCATCTGGAGTCGGGCCGTCTGTGCGTTCTGACGTCCCGGCACAGGCACGCGTGCATCGTCGTCGCGCGGGCGGGCATTCCGGAGCTGTTGGACGCCCACCCGTCCGCCGAGCCGGTGCATCTCGGCGTGCCGGTGAAGTTCCCGGACGGGTGGGAGGCCAACCAGGCCGTGCTCGCCCACCTGGCCCGCCACCGCGTCCCCGCCGGCTGACGGGCCCGCGCCCCGGTCACAGGCGCCGGCGATGCGGCCTCGTCGACGGCCGGCGAGGTGTCCGGATCACAGGCGGGCGCGTACGGGAGGAGGTCCCGGACGGATACTGTGAGAGCCGGTGCCTCAGTGAGGGGAGGGTCATGGAGGACATCGGCCTCATGTGCGCCCGCTGCGGCGGCGAGGTGCACGACGTCACGCACAACCGCGAAGGTTCGCTGGACGGCGTGGGCTACCGCCACAACCGGCGGGTTGAGCCGTGGGACCACGAGCTCGAACTCGCCGTGGGAGAGCCGACCCCGCAGGACCCGACATGCGACTTCTGCGGTGCCTCCGAGCCGAGCTGGCTCTACTACCCCACGCTGGACCCGGACGACACCGACATGTTCGAGGTGGAGCTCGACACCACGCACCTGTCGGACGACGACACCGCCGTCGCCGTGCTCAACATGCTCTACCCGTGGTACGCGTGCGACACGTGCTCGGTCCTCGTCGCCGACCGGAACATCGACCTTCTCATCGACCGCGCCCTCGACCGCACGCCCGTCCCGGAGGACGGTCCCGTCGACGAGGAGACCGCCCGTGCGCGTCTCCGCGGCTCCCTGTCGGTGTTCTTCACCACCCGTCCGGGCCGTCCCCAGCCGTCCCGGGCCGTCTAGCACGCCGCTCCGCGGGGGTCGATTCAAGGCCGGTTGTTCGAAATCCGCCTGCGCGCGGCCGCCGGGGACGGCAGTGTGTCAGAAGCGGCCGGGGCGATCGCCCGACCCCGCGAACACCCGAGTCGCGCTCCGGGGCCGGCCGCAGGGGTGCGGGGTGGAGTGTCGGGGCAGGTCATTAAGATCGGTGCCGTTTGTTTTGGGGTGTCCGTTAACACGGGGGAAACGAGGAATGATCATCGACGGGCGGTTCCACGGGCCGGACGGATCGGGGAACGGCGGGTACGTGGCGGGGCTCCTGGCGGGGAGGGTCCCGGTCGACACGGTGACGGTGAAGCTTCGGCAGCCGCCGCCGCTGAACACCGGGCTGACCGTCACGGTGGAGGACGACCGCGGGCACAGCGTGCGGCTCTGGGACGGAGACCGCCTGATCGCCGAGGCGTTCGCGGGCGCCATCGTGGTCCCGCCGATCCCGCCCGTGTCGTTCGAGCGGGCGGTGGAGGCGGCCGAGAAGTTCCGGGCGGCGGAGTTCCACCCCTTCCCCGGCTGTTTCGTGTGCGGGCCCGCCCGCGAACCGGGCGACGGGCTGCGGCTGGAACCCGGGCCGGTCGCCGAGGGCACCGTCGCCACCCCCTGGGTGCCCGACCGGGTGCCCGAACGCGAGCTGGTGTGGGCCGCGCTGGACTGCCCGGGAGGGTGGTCGTTCGACGTGGGAGAGCGGCCCGCGGTGCTCGGCACGATGACCGCGCAGGTGATGGACGTGCCCGAGGCCGGTGAGCAGTGCGTCGTCATGGGCCTGGCGCGCAGCCGCGAGGGCCGCACGATGCACGCCGCGACGGCCCTGTACGGGGAGGGCGGGCGGCTCCTCGGCCGCGCCGAGCAGATCTGGGTCGAGGTCGACCTGGCGCGGTTCGGGGGGTGACCCGGCCGCCTTCCGCGCGTGCCGCCCGGCCCGGCCGCCGTGGCAGGGCCTTGACGGCGGGTCCGGCCGCGCCCGCGGTCAGGGGCCGGTGAACAGGGAGTTGCCCCGGTCGGCGCCGTTCACCGTGCCGTTCGGCGTCCCATTGGTCGGCGTCCCGTTGGCCGCGCCGTTCGCCTGGCCGCCGGCCTGGCCGTTTCCCTGACCGTTCCCCTGCCCGTTCACGGCGCCGCCCGCCTGGCCGGCGTCCGGCGCCCGGCCCTGCCCCTGACCCTGGGCCTGCTTCGGGGGATCCATCGGAACGGGCGCCCCGAGCGGCGTCGGCGAGCCGTTCTGCGCCCCCGCCCCGACCAGGCCGCCGGCCGGGGACGGCCCGGGCGGCATCCCGGCGGGCTTGCGTCCCGCGGCGTGCGGGAGCCCCGTCGCCGGCGGCGGCGTGCCACCGCCCGCCATCCGCCCGCCCGGGGGAACGTTGGACAGCGTGCTGTGGGTGAACTGGTCGATCTGCCGCCGCGCGCGGTCGGCCTCGGCGCGGGCGGCGTCGCGTTCCTCGGCGAGGGCGGTGAGCGCGGCCTGCTGCTCGGCCACGGACTGGGAGAGCTGCCGCAGCTGAAGCGCCTGGTCGTTGACCTTGGCGGCGAGTTCGTCCCGCTCGGCGATCGCGGCCTTGGCCTGGGCCTGGGCGGCGTCGCGTTCCTTGATGGCCTCCTCGGCCCGCGCGTTGGCGCGCAGCGCCTCCGCCTCCGCCTCGGACTGGGCGCGCTGCGCGGCGGTGCGCTCGGACTCGGCCTTGCTGGCTGCCTGCATGGCGCGCTGCCGCTGCGCCTCCGCGTCGCGCATCGCGTTGCGGAGGTCCTCGGCGGTCTGCTTGGCGACGGCGGCCTCGGCGCGCAGGGACTCGGCGGTGCTCTCGGCCTCGGAGAGCTTGGCGTGGAGCGCGACGAGCTCGGCGCGGGTGTTCTCCAGCGCGGCGAGCAGCTCGGTCTCGCGGGCCGCGACGCGGTCGCGTTCGCTCTCGGCGGCGAGCTTCGCCGACACCGACTGCTGCGCGATCTGGTGGGCCTCCTCCCACGCCTGCTGCGCGGCGTCCCGCTTGGCGATGGCGACCTTGGCCTCCTCCCGGAGGCGCTCGGCCAGCTCCTCGACCTCCTTGACGCGCTTGCGCGCCGCCGCCACCTCCTGCCACGCCTCCTCGGCGCGGCGCTGGGACGCGTCGCGCTCGCTCTGCGCGACGGCGAGCTCGCGGGCGGCCTCGGCCCGCACCTCGGCGACGCGCCGCTCGACACCGGCGACGCTCAGCTCGGACGTCAGCGACTCGGCGAGCACGTCGGCGGCCTTCTCCAGCCGCTCGACCATCTCCCACGCCGAGGCGACCTGACCGGTGAGGCCGGGCGCGTCACGGCCGCGTTCACGGCGGTCCCGCGCCTCCTTCGCGCAGGCGCCGTCGTTGTCCTGGCAGTAGCGGATGGCGCGGACGGCGCCCACGGGCTGCGGGACGGGCCGTCCGCAGTTGGCGCACGGCCACACGGCGACCGGGTCGCCGAGGCGGGCGACCGCGGTCTCGTCGGCTCCCCCGTCCCCCGCGCCCCTGGAGACGGCGCCGCCCCGGGGAGCCTCGGCCGCCCCGTCACGGCCGTCTTTGTCGCGCTCTTCGCTGTTGGGCATGGAATGAACCATACGACCTGATGGAAGTTGCCGCAGTGACTTGGGTGGTACATGTGGGGGCGCCCACGTCGGGCGGCGGATCCATGATCATCGGATGGCGGATCTCACATGCACCGAAACGCAGGCCCGCCGCGCACCGGCGCCGGGCCGGCGGAGGCGTCACAGCTCGGCCATCGCCTTGCGGATGCGCTTGTCGGACACGGGGAACCGCGTGCCGAGCTGCTGGGCGAAGAGGCTCACCCGCAGCTCCTCCAGCATCCAGCGGATCCGCCGCGCGGGCTCCTCGTCCCGGCGGGACGGGGGCAGGCGGCGCAGCGTCTGCTCGTACTCCTGCGCGAGGACCTCGACCTGGTGGGCGAGCATCCGGTCACGGCCCGGATTCTCCGGCAGCTTGTCCAGCCTGATCTGCAGGGCGCGCAGGTAGCGGGGCAGGTCGGGCAGGCGCGCCCACCCGGTCTCGGTGACGAACCCCGGGTGGATGAGGCCGGAGAGGGTCCCGCGGATGTCGGTCAGTGCCGGGACGAGCGTCAGGCTCGTGGTGCCGCGCAGCCGGCGGTCCACCTCGTGCGCCTCGGCCAGGATCCGTTCGACCAGGCCGACGACCTGCGCGGTCGCGTCGTACAGGTCGGCGCGGACACGGTCGTACAGGGCGCGGAACCCCTCCTCGTCCCACGCGGGGCCGCCCGCCTCGGCGATGAGCCGGTCGGCGGCCGCGGCGACGCAGTCGTCGAACAGCGCGGCGACGGACCCGTGCGGGTTGTGGCTGAGGGCGAGCTTGGCCCGGTTGCCGAGCTCGCTCTGGATGAGCTTGACCGGTGACGGGGCGTTCAGCAGGATCAGCCGCCGCGTGCCGAGCCACATGGCGCGGCGCTGCTCCGCCTCCGTCTCGTACATGCGCACGGCGACCGAGTCGCCCTCGTCGGTCAGCGCCGGGTACGCCTTGACGTGGTAGCCCGCCTGGTCGCGCTCGTAGGTGCGGGGCAGCTCACCGATCGTCCAGTCGGTGAGGCCGGACCGCTCGATCGTGGACGCCGCCTTCGCCAGCGTCCCCCGCACCTTGCCCGCGAGGCGGCGTTTCAGCTCGTCCAGGTCGGGCCCCTCCGCGAGCGTGCGGCTCCTGCCGCCGGTGCCGTCCACGACGCGGAACGTCATGCGCAGGTGGGACGGCAGCCGCGACGGGTCCCACGCCTCGCGCGGGACCGGAACGCCCGTCATCGCGGTGAGCTCGCGTCCCAGGGCGTCCAGAAGCGGTTCGGTGCGGGGAGCGAGCCGGTCGAGGACCTTGCGCGCGTAGTCCGGCGCCGGGACGAAGTTGACCCTCAGCCGCTTGGGCAGCGACCGGATCAGCTCGGTCACCAGCTCGGCGCGCAGCCCGGGCACCTGCCACTCGAAGCCGTCCGGGCGGACCTGGTTGAGGACCTGGACGGGCACGTGCACGGTCACGCCGTCGGCGTCGGCGCCGGGCTCGAACTGGTAGGTCAGGCGCAGGCGCAGCGGGCCCTGCTTCCACACGTCGGGGTAGTCGGCCTCGCTGACGTCCTCCGCGCTCTCGTTGATGAGCATCGACTTCTCGAACGAGAGCAGGTCGGGGTCGGAGCGCCGCGCCTTCTTCCACCAGGCGTCGAAGTGCCGCCCGGACACGACGTGCTCGGGGATCCGTTCGTCGTAGAAGTCGAACAGCGTCTCGTCGTCGACGAGGATGTCGCGGCGCCGGGCCCGGTTCTCCAGCTCCTCCACCTCGTCCAGCAGGGCGCGGTTGTCGTGGAAGAACCGGTGATGGGTGTCCCAGTCGCCTTCGACGAGGGCGTGGCGGATGAACAGCTCCCGGGACAGGGCCGGGTCGATGCTCCCGTAGTTGACGCGGCGGCCGGTGACGATCGGCACCCCGTACAGGGTGACCTTCTCCCGCGCCATGACCGCGGCCTGCCTCCTCGACCAGTGCGGCTCGCTGTAGGTGCGTTTCACCAGGTGCTGCGCGAGCGGCTCGATCCACTCGGGCTCGATCCTGGCGTTGACGCGGGCCCACAGCCGCGACGTCTCCACCAGCTCCGCCGACATCACCCAGCGCGGCGGCTTCTTGAACAGCGACGATCCCGGGAACACGGCGAACTTCGCGCCGCGGGCCCCGAGGTACTCCTGGCCGCGGCGTTTGCCGTCCTTCCCGCCGTCCTTCCTGTCGGTGTCGGCGAGCCCGATGTGCGACAGCAGGCCCGCCAGCAGCGAGATGTGGATGCGGTCGGGCGGGGCGTCGGCGCTGTTGATCGTGACGCCGAGGGACTTGGCGACCTGCCTGAGCTGCCCGTGCAGGTCCTGCCACTCGCGGATGCGCAGGTAGTGGAGGAACTCGTTCCTGCACATGCGGCGGAACGCGCTGCCCGACAGCTCCTTCTGCCGCTCGCGCACGTAGTTCCACAGGTTCAGGTACGCCAGGAAGTCGGAGGTGGGGTCGGCGAAACGGCGGTGGAGCTCGTCGGCGGCCTGCTGGTGCTCGGCGGGACGTTCCCGGGGGTCCTGGATCGACAGCGCCGCCGCGATGACCAGGACCTCGCGGACGCAGCCGTTCTTGTCCGCCTCCAGGATCATGCGGCCGAGGCGCGGGTCGATCGGGATCTGGGCGAGGCGGCGGCCGAGCGGGGTGAGGCGCCGGCGCGGGTCCTTCTCCTTCGGGTCGATGGCGCCGAGCTCGTGGAGCAGGTCGACGCCGGCCTTGATGTTGCGGCGGTCCGGCGGATCCACGAACGGGAACGCGGCGATGTCGCCGAGGCCGAGGGAGGTCATCTGCAGGATGACCGAGGCGAGGTTCGTCCGCAGGATCTCCGGGTCGGTGAACTCCGGGCGGGACTCGAAGTCCTCCTCGGAGTAGAGCCGGATGCACACGCCCTCGGCGACGCGGCCGCAGCGTCCCTTGCGCTGGTTCGCCGACGCCTGCGAGATCGGCTCGATCGGGAGCCGCTGGACCTTCAGGCGGTGGCTGTAGCGGGAGATGCGGGCGGTGCCCGGGTCGACGACGTACCGGATGCCGGGCACGGTCAGCGACGTCTCGGCGACGTTGGTGGCGAGCACGACGCGCCGCCCGCGGTGCGGCCGGAACACCCGCTGCTGCTCGGCCGAGGACAGCCGCGCGTACAGCGGGAGGACCTCGGTGTTCTCCCCGCGCTGGGCGAAGTGCTTGGTGAGCGCGTCGGCCGTGTCGTGGATCTCGCGTTCGCCGCTGAGGAACACCAGCACGTCGCCGGGGCCTTCGCGGCCCAGCTCGTCGACGGCGTCCACGATCGCCTGGATCTGGTCGCGGTCGGGGTCGGCGGACGGATCGTCCGGGTCGACGATCGGCCGGTACCGGACCTCCACGGGATACGTCCGGCCGGACACCTCCACGATCGGGGCGCCGCCGAAGTGCTCGGAGAACCGCTCCGGGTCGATCGTCGCCGAGGTGATGACGACCTTGAGGTCGGGTCGTTTCGGCAGGATCTCCTTGATGTAGCCGAGCAGGAAGTCGATGTTCAGGCTGCGTTCGTGGGCCTCGTCGATGATGAGGGTGTCGTACTGGCGCAGGAGCCGGTCGGTCTGGATCTCGGCGAGCAGGATGCCGTCCGTCATCAGCTTGACGAGCGTGTCGTCGCTGGAACGGTCCGTGAACCGCACCTTGTAGCCGACGGCGTCGCCGAGCTCCGTGCCGAGTTCCTCGGCGATGCGGGCGGCGACGGTGCGGGCGGCGATCCTGCGGGGCTGGGTGTGCCCGATCGAGCCGAGCACGCCCCGGCCGAGCTCGAGGCAGATCTTGGGAAGCTGGGTGGTCTTGCCCGAGCCGGTCTCGCCCGCGACGATCACGACCTGGTGGTCGCGGATGGCGGCGAGGATCTCGTCCTTCTTCTGCGAGACCGGAAGCCGCTCGGGGTAGCCGATCGCGGGCACGGCGAGCCGCCGCCGCTCGACCCGCCGCTCGGCGGCCTCGATGTCGGCGGCGATCTCCTCGGTGACCTTCGCGCGCCGCGCGGCGTCGCGCATCTTCCGCAGGCCGTCGATCCGGCGGAGCAGGCGGTGCCGGTCGCGCGTCATCAGCCCCGGAAGGCGCGCGCGCAGATCCGCGGACGGCGATGTCACAGGCGTCCTCATAGGCATCGACAAGGATAGGGTTCCAGGCCCTCGGCTCCGTTCACCCAGTGGAGCCTTCGCACCGTAGCCGCGGCGCCCCCTGGAAGGCGATCGGTTTTTCCGGTGGGGACAACGCCGCCGTCACCGGCGGCATTCCGCCGCCGGCCCCGCCGCCCGCGGCGCCTGGTCCGCCCCACCCTGCCGGCGGGCCGTGCCCGCCCGTCGATGCCCGGCCTGCGCGTGGTCGTCCCGGGCGTGTCGTCCTGACGGGTCCGGCGGCGGTCAGCCCGCGCCGTAGACGGGTTCGGGGGCGGGCGCCTTCGCCAGCAGGTCCGCGACGACCGCGCCGACCTCGGCCGGGTCCCACCGGGCGCCCTTGTCGGCGGCGGGTCCGTGCCTGAAGGCGTCCATCACGCAGATCCTGCCGCCCTCGACCTCGAAGACCCGGCCGGTGACCCCCCGCGACCGCGCGGAGCCGAGCCACACGACGAGCGGCGAGACGTTCTCCGGCGCCATCGCGTCGAACTCGCCCTCCGCGGGCGGGGCCATCGTCTGCGCGAAGACCTCCTCGGTCATCCGGGTGCGGGCGGCGGGCGCGATCGCGTTGACGGTCACCCCGTACCGGGCGAGTTCGGCGGAGGCGACGAGGGTGAGACCGACGATCCCGGCCTTGGCCGCGGAGTAGTTGGCCTGCCCGACGCTGCCGAGCAGCCCGGCGCCGGACGAGGTGTTGACGACCCTGGCCTCGACGGGGCGGCCCGCCTTGCTCTCGGACCGCCAGTACCGCCCGGCGTGCTTGAGCGGGAGGAAGTGCCCCTTGAGGTGGACGCGCACGACGGCGTCCCACTCCTCCTCGTCCATGTTGACCAGCATCCTGTCCCGCAGGAACCCGGCGTTGTTCACGAGCGTGTCCAGCCGCCCGAAGGCGCCGAGGGCCGTGTCGACCAACGCCGCGGCGCCCGCGTCGGTGGCGATGTCGTCGGTGCTCGCCACGGCCTCCCCGCCGAGCGCCTCGATCTCCCGGACGACCTCGTGCGCGGGGCCCTGCGAGCCGCCGCCGGTGCCGTCCCGCGCGACGCCGAGGTCGTTGACGACCACGCGGGCGCCCTGCCGGGCGAACTCCAGGGCGTGGGCGCGGCCGAGCCCGCGCCCGGCGCCGGTGACGGCGACCACCCGGTCCTTGCAGATCATCGCGACTCCTTCGGTGCTCCCGTCCCTTACTGCTCCCGGCACGGGGTTACGGCTTGTTGACGGTGGCGGCGTCGAGGAAGGCGGGGCGCTCTCCCCCGCCGTGGACCAGGATCGACGCCCCGGTGACGTAGGAGGCGAGGTCGGAGGCGAGGTACACGCAGGCGGCGCCGACGTCGCCGGGCTCGGCGAGGCGGCCGAGCGGGATGGTCCGCGCCACCGACGCGACGCCCTCCTCGTCGCCGTAGTGCAGGTGCGCCTGCTCGGTGCGGACGGGGCCGACCGTCAGCGAGTTGACCCGGATGTCGGGCGCCCACTCGACGGCCAGCGACTGCGTGAGACTCCGCAGGCCGGCCTTCGCGGCGCCGTAGGCGGCGGTCCCGGGCGAGGGACGTTCCCCGCTCACGCTGCCGATGTTGACGATCGAGCCGCCTCCCGCCTCCAGCATCCGCGGCCGCAGGGCACGGGACATGATCAGGGCCGCGGTCAGGTTCAGCTCGATGATCTTGATGTGGGTGCGCAGCCTCCCGTCGGCGACGGGCAGGAACGGGGCGCCGCCCGCGTTGTTGACCAGCACGTCGACGCGGTCCAGCCCGTCCGCGAACGCCTGGACGGCGTCGGGGTCGCGGACGTCCAGCGAGACGAACCGGGCCGTCCGCCCGCCCGCCTGCGGGAGCGACTCCGGCTCGCGGCGGGCGACCGCGATCACGTCCGCGCCCGCCTCCAGCAGCGCGCGGCTGATGCCGGCGCCCACGCCGCGCACGCCGCCGGTGACCACGGCGGTCCTGCCGGTCAGGTCGAGCGTCACCGCCATGCCGCCTCCTCGGTGCGCCTGCTACCGTCTGTTCTAACAAATGTTTGGTGGAAAGGTAGCGCATGGGAGTCTCCACCACGACCCGGGACGGGGTCGCCGAGATCGTCGTGAACGCGCCGCCGGTCAACGCCCTCCCCGTCGCGGGCTGGTACGAGCTGGCCGACGCGGTGCTCGCGGCGGGCCGTGACCCGGACGTCGGGGCCGTCGTGCTCCGCGCCGAGGGACGCGGCTTCAACGCCGGCGTCGACATCAAGGAGATGCAGAACACCGAGGGGCACACCGCCCTGGTGGGGGCCAACCGCGGCTGCTACGCGGCGTTCGCCGCCGTCTACGACTGCGAGGTCCCCGTCATCGCCGCCGTCCACGGCTTCTGCCTCGGCGGCGGCATCGGCCTGGTGGGCAACGCCGACATCGTGGTCGCCTCACGGGACGCCTACTTCGGACTGCCCGAGGTGGACCGGGGCGCGCTCGGCGCCACCACCCACCTGGCGCGGCTCGTCCCACAGCACTTGATGCGCGCGATGGTCTACACGTGCCGCAACGTCACCGCGGAGGAACTGCACCGTCACGGCTCGGTCCTGGAGGTCGTCGAAGCGGACGAGCTGCGCGCCACGGCCATGGAGATCGCCGCCGCCATCGCCGCGAAGGACCGGTACGTCATCCGGCGCGCCAAGGAGTCGCTGAACGGCATCGACCCCGTCGACGTCAAGCGCAGCTACCGCTACGAGCAGGGCTTCACCTTCGAGCTGAACCTCACCGGCGCCGGCGACCGGCACCGCGACGCGTTCGTGTCGAAGGGGGCGCGATGAGCTCCAAGGTGCTGTCCGCGGACGAGGTCGCGGCGTCGCTGGAGAACGGCATGACGATCGGGATCGGCGGCTGGGGGTCGCGGCGCAAGCCGATGGCGCTCGTCCGCGCGATCCTCCGCTCCCCCGTCACCGACCTCACCGTCGTGACCTACGGGGGGCCGGACGTGGGCCTGCTGTGCGCGGCGGGCAAGGTCCGCCGACTGGTCACCGCGTTCGTGACCATGGACTCGGTGCCGCTGGAGCCGCACTTCCGCAGGGCGCGGCAGTCCGGGTCGATCGAGCTGACCGAGTACGACGAGGGCATGTTCATGTTCGGGTTGTACGCGGCGGCGCACCGGCTGCCGTTCCTGCCCACCCCGGCGGGCCTCGGCTCGGACGTTATGCG
>DATCLF010000366.1:0-5976 GCA_036564055.1 Spirillospora sp. | reverse complement strand
ACACAGGGCTCGGGGCCGATACGGAGCTTAGGACTTCAGCGGAACCTCTTCAGAGCTTCCCAGCCTGCTGTTCCGGTAGCCGTACGCCGCGTAGACGACGATCCCGATGCCCATCCACACCAGGAACCGCAGCCAGGTCTCCACCGGCAGGTTGATCATCACGAACAGGCAGGCCACCACCGACAGCGCCGGGATGACCGGCACGAACGGGGTGCGGAAGGCGCGGTGCAGGTCCGGCCGGGTGCGGCGCAGGACCACCACGGCGACCGACACGATGAGGAACGCGAACAGCGTGCCGATGTTGACGAGGGCGGCCAGCTCCGCCAGCGGGATGAACCCGGCGAGCACCGCGACGATCGCGCCCATGATGAGCGTGGAGCGGTGGGGCGTGCCGAACCGCGGGTGCACGGCCGAGAGCCAGCCGGGCAGCAGGCCGTCCCGGCTCATGGCGAAGAAGATCCGGCTCTGGCCGAGCAGCAGGATCATCACGACGGTGATGAGGCCGACGACGGCGCCGACGTTGATGATGGTGGCGAACGCCGGGGCGCCGGCCGCCTTGAACGCGTCCGCGAGCGGCGCCTCGGTGCTGAGATCCTCGTAGTGCTGCATGCCGACCACGACCCCCGACACGGCCGCGTAGAGGATGGCGGTGATCGCCAGGGAGCCGATGAGACCGATCGGCAGGTCCCGCTGCGGCCGCTTGGCCTCCTCGGCGGCGGTGGCGACGATGTCGAAGCCGATGTACGCGAAGAACACGATCGCGAGGGCCGAGAAGACGCCGAGCCAGCCGAACGCGACCGGCGTGACCCCGAACAGCACCTGCATCAGCGGCGCGTCGAGACCCTCGACCTCCGGGGTCGACTTCGAGGGCGGGATGAACGGGTCGTAGTTGGCGCCCTTGATGTAGAACAGCCCGGCGACGATCACCAGGATCACCACCGCCACCTTGATCGTCACGACCACGGCGTTGACCCGCGAGGAGATCTTGATGCCGACCACCAGGAGCGCGGTGACCGCCAGCACCAGCGCGATCGCCGGGACGTTGACGGTGCCGCCCTCGCCGGGCGGTGCGGCGAGCGACTCCGGCAGCGTGATGCCGATGTCCTCCAGCAGCGAGGCGAAGTAGCCGGACCAGCCGACCGAGACGACCGCGGCGCCGAGCGCCAGCTCCAGGATGAGGTCCCACCCGATGATCCACGCCGGGAACTCGCCGAGGGTGGCGTAGGAGAAGGTGTAGGCGGACCCGGCGACCGGGACGGTGGAGGCGAACTCCGCGTAGCACAGCGCCGCCAGCCCGCACACCACGGCGGCGAAGATGAACGACAGCGCGACCGCGGGCCCGGCGTTGTCGCGGGCGACCTGCCCGGTGAGCACGAAGATTCCGGTCCCGATGATCACGCCGATCCCGAACACCGTCAGGTCGAGCGCCGACAGCGCGCGTCGCAGCCGGTGCCCGGGCTCCTCGGTGTCCCTGATCGACTGCTCGACCGACTTCGTGCGCAGCAGGTTCATCCTCGGGCCTCCCCAGATGATCTTTTGGACCGTACCCGTATCCCGGATGCACGCCGCTTATGGCGGAGAGCGGGGCTTGTGCCGGGGAGAATCTTTGCATGCGCCTGACGTGGGCGAAAAAAAGGGGGAGGGTGTCCCGGGCCGTGACCCGGGGCACCCTCCCCCGACCGGGTGAGCGGGACCCGGTGCCTACTCGGGCAGCGACGCCACTCCCGGCTCCAGGAACCGGCGGCCGGTGACCCTCGTGGAGATGCCCGTCCTGTCCAGGTAGGGAGTGATCCCTCCGAGGTGGAACGGCCAGCCGGCGCCGAGGATCATGCAGAGGTCGATGTCCTGCGGGGCGGCGACGACGCCTTCGTCCAGCATGATGCGGATCTCGTCGGCGAGCGCGTCGAGGGCGCGGGCGAGGACCTGCTCCTCGGTGGACGGGTTCGTCCCGCCGGAGAAGATCTCCACGACCTCGGGGTCGAGGGTGAGGTCGGGCCGGTACACGCCGGTCTTGCCGGACGCGACGAGCTTCGCGAGGTTGTCCGACAGCGGGAACCTGTCCGGGAACGCCTCGTGCAGGGTCTCGTTGACGTGCAGTGCGACCGCCGGCCCGACGAGGCCGAGCAGCATGAACGGCGGCATCGGCAGGCCGAGCGGCGCGACGGAACGCTCGGCCGCCTCGATGGGCGTGCCCTCGTCCACCGTCCGGACGATCTCGGCGAGCAGGCGCACCAGCAGGCGGTTGACGACGAACGCGGGCGCGTCCTTGGCCAGCACGCACGACTTCTTCAGCTGTTTGCCGGTCGCGAACGCGGTGGCCAGCGTCGCCTCGTCGGTCCGGTCGCCCCGGATGACCTCCAGCAGCGGCAGCACCGCGACCGGGTTGAAGAAGTGGAAGCCGACCACGCGCTCGGGATGCCGCAGCCCGGACGCCATCTCGCTCACCGACAGCGAGGAGGTGTTCGTGGCGAGCACGCACTCGGCGGACACGTGCTCCTCGACCTCGGCGAACACCTTCTTCTTGACCGCCATCTCCTCGAAGACGGCCTCGATGACGAAGTCGGCGCCGGCGAACGCCTCCTTGCTCAGCGAGCCGGTGATCAGCGCCTTGAGCCGGTTGGCCTTGTCGGGGGACAGGCGTCCCTTGCCGAGCAGCTTGTCGATCTCGCCGTGCGCGGCGGCGACGCCCTTGTCGAGGCGTTCCCGGTCGAGGTCGGTCAGCACGACCGGCACCTCCAGGCGCCGCGCGAACAGCACCGCGAGCTGCGAGGCCATGAGCCCGGCGCCCACGATGCCGACCTTGGTGACCGGGCGGGCCAGTTCCTTGTCCGGAGCCCCGGCGGGCTTCTTCGCGCGCTTCTGGGTGAGGTTGAACGCGTACAGGCCGGCGCGCAGCTCGTCGCTCATGATCAGGTCGGCGAGCGCCTCGTCCTCGGCGGCGAAACCCGCGTCGCGGTCGCGGTCCTTGGCCGCGGCGACGAGGTCCAGGGCGCGGGTGTAGGACGGGGCCGCGCCGTGCAGCTTGGAGTCGACGGTGAAGCGGGCCTTCTCGACGGCCTCGTCCCACGCCTCGCCCTTGTCGATCTCGGGGCGCCGGACGGTGATGTCGCCGTTCAGGACGCGGGCCGTCCAGGCGAGCGACTCCTCCAGGAAGTCGGCCGACTCGAAGATCGCGTCGGCGATGCCCAGCTCGTGGACCTGCGGGCCCTTCAGCGTGCGGTTCTGCGCGAGCGGGTTCTCGACGATGAGCTTCAGGGCCTTCTCCGCGCCGATCAGGTTCGGCAGCAGGTACGTCCCGCCCCAGCCGGGGACCAGCCCGAGGAACGTCTCGGGCAGGGAGAACGCCGGGACGCCCGCGGAGACCGTCCGGTAGGTGCAGTGCAGGCCGATCTCGACGCCGCCGCCCATCGCCGCGCCGTTGTAGTAGGCGAACGACGGGACGTCCAGCTCGCCGAGCCGCCGGAACACGTCGTGGCCGAGCCGGGCGATCGCGTACGCGTCCTCCCGGGTCCTGATGAGCGGCACGCCGTTCAGGTCGGCGCCGACGGCGAACACGAACGGCTTGCCGACGACGCCCACGGCGGCGATGTCGTCGCGCGTGGCGATCGAGTCGAGGGCGGCGTTCAGGTCGGCGAGGCCGTTCGGGCCGAAGGTGTTGGGCTTGGTGTGGTCGTGCCCGTTGTCGAGCGTGATGAGGGCGAGGGTCCCCGCGCCGTACGGGAGGGTCACGTCCCGGACGTAGGCGCGGGTGACCACCTCGTCACTGAACAGTTCCGCGAGGTCGCTGCCTGCTTTCGGGCTCATTCGGCCCCCTCCCAGTTCACGTTCTCCCACAGCACGGTTCCGCCCATCCCGAGGCCCACGCACATCGTGGTCAGGCCGTACCGGACGTCCCTGCGCTCCTCGAACAGCCGCGACAGCTGGGTCATCAGCCGGACGCCGGACGAGGCGAGCGGGTGCCCGAGCGCGATCGCGCCGCCCCACGGGTTCACCCGCGGATCGTCGTCGGCGATCTTGAAATGCTCCAGGAACGCCAGCACCTGCACGGCGAACGCCTCGTTGATCTCGATGAGGCCGATGTCGTCCATCGTCAGCGCGTTGCGGGCGAGGACCTTCTCGGTGGCGGGGACGGGCCCGATGCCCATGACCTCCGGCTCGACCCCGGCGAAGGCGAAGTCGACCAGCCGCATTCTCGGGGTGAGGCCGAGCTCGCGCGCCACGTCCTCGGCGGCCAGCAGGCACACGGTCGCGCCGTCGTTGAGGCCCGCGGCGTTGCCCGCCGTCACGTTCCCGTGGACGCGGAACGGGGTCTTCAGCCCGGCCAGCTTCTCCATCGTGGTGTCCGGGCGCGGCGGCTCGTCCTCGGTGGCGAGGCCCCAGCCCTGCTCCGCCGAGCGGACCGCGGTCGGCACGAGGTCCGGCTGGATCTTCCCCGCGGCGTAGGCCGCGGCGACCTTCTGCTGGCTGCGGACGGCGTAGGCGTCGGCGCGCTCCTTGGTGATGTTCGGGAACCTGTCGTGCAGGTTCTCCGCGGTGGAGCCCATGACCAGCGCGGACGGGTCGACGAGCCGGTCGGCGAGGAACCGGGGGTTCGGGTCGACGCCCTCGCCCATCGGGTGCCGTCCCATGTGCTCGACCCCGCCCGCGATGGCCACGTCGTAGGAGCCGAACGCGATCCCGGTCCCGGACGTGGTCACGGCGGTCATGGCGCCCGCGCACATGCGGTCGATGGCGTATCCGGGCACGCTCTTCGGCAGCCCGGCCAGCACGGCGGCGGACCGTCCGATGGTGAGGCCCTGGTCGCCGGTCTGGGTGGTGGCGGCGATGGCGACCTCGTCCACCCGCTCGGGCGGGAGGGACGGGTTGCGGCGCATCAGCTCGCGGATCGCGCGGACGACCATGTCGTCGGCGCGGGTCTGGGCGTAGAGCCCCTTGGGGCCGGCCTTGCCGAACGGCGTGCGGACGCCGTCGACGAACACGACGTCGCGTGCGGTGCGAGGCACGAGTCGTCCTCCCTGCGGTGGGCTGCGGTGGCGGTGCCGGGTCTCGGCGAGGAGTACCCGCGACACCGATGCTACTCGCTGGTAACCCTTTATGCTACTCGTCAGTAACCACTGACCGGGCGTCTGACCTCGCAGCACCCTTGTTCGGCTGGTGGCGGCTGGGTAGCGTGGCTCGAAATCCCCGGAGGAGGACGCGGTGACGCACGCGAGGCCCGTGTACCGGCCGGGCATACGGCGCCGGCTCGGGCACATCCGCGACCTCGCCGCGCTTCTCCTGCGCACCGGGCTGCTGTTCTCCGGCGGCCCGCACCGGCTGATCCGTCACCTGCGCGCGCTGCGCCGCTGGGGCACCACGCTCGCCGGGCTCAGCGCCGCGGCCGCAGCCCGCTCACCGTCGCGTGCCGCCCTGATCGACGACGAGGGCGCCCTCACCTTCGCCGAGCTCGACGAACGCGCCGCGCGGCTCGCCGCCGGGCTGCCGCTCCAGGGGCCCCGCCCCCGCGTCGGCGTGCTGTGCCGCAACCACCGGGGCATGGTGGAGACGCTCGTCGCGTGCAGCCGGCGCGGCGCCGAGGTGATCCTGCTCAACACCGGGTTCGGGACGGCCCAGCTCAAGGCCGTGCTCACCGAGCTTCGCCCCGGCCTGCTCGTCGCCGACGCCGAGTTCGCGCCGCTGCTGCGCACGCTGCCGGTGACGCTGCGCCGCACCGTCTTGTGGGCCGACCGGCGTCCCGACCCGCCGCAGACGATGCCGCTGTCCGCGCCCGTCCCCGCCGGCACTCTCGCGCCGCCGCCGCGCATGGCCCCCGAGCCGCCCCCGCTCCCGCGGGCCGAGCGGGGACCGTGCATCGACGAGATCATCGCCTCGGTGCCCGCGTCCGAGGCCGCCCGCGGCCCGGGCTCCACGCCACCGCAGATCCAGGGCCGGACGATCATGCTCAGCTCGGGCACCACCGGCCGCCCGAAGGGCGCC
>DATCLF010000365.1:0-4939 GCA_036564055.1 Spirillospora sp. | reverse complement strand
GCGCTGGACCCCGTCCCCACCTACGACTACGGCGAGCTGATCCACGTGGCCGCCGGGCTGCTCGGCGACGAGGACGTGCGCATCCGGGAGCGGAACGCCTACGACGTCGTCTTCGTCGACGAGTACCAGGACACCGACCCCGCGCAGGAGGCCCTGCTGCAGCACCTCGCCGGAGGCGGTCGCGACCTCGTCGTCGTCGGCGACCCGGACCAGTCCATCTACGGCTTCCGCGGCGCGGACGTGCGCAACATCCAGGAGTTCCCCGACCGCTTCCGCACGCTGGACGGCGAGCCCGCGCCGGTCGTGGCGCTGCGCACCTGCCGGCGGATGGGCCCGGAGATCCTCGCCGCGTCCCGGCGGATCGCGCGCCGCCTGCCCGCCGCGTCCGCGGGCGCCGCCGAGCACCGCGACCTCGTGCCGGCGAGCGACCCCGGCGACGGCTCCGCGCGGGCCGTCCCCGGCGGCGGGGCCTCCGGCCGCGCCGACGAGGTGCGCGCCGTGATCGCCGACTCGGAGAGCCAGGAATCGGCGCTCGTCGCCGACGAACTGCGCCGCGCGCACCTGCTCGACGGTGTTCCGTGGTCGCGGATGGCCGTGCTCGTGCGCAGCGCCGTGCGGCAGGTCCCGGCGCTGCGGCGCGCCCTCGCCCAGGCCGGCGTGCCGGTGGTCGTCGCGGGCGACGAGGTGCCCCTGATCGGTGAGCCCGCCGTCCGGCCGTTCCTCGTCCTGCTGCGGGCGGCCCTGAAGAAGGGGTACCTGGACGAGGTCGTCGCCGAAGACCTGCTGACGGGCCCGCTGGGCGGCGCCGACGCGCTGGCGCTGCGGAGGCTGAAACGCGCCCTGCGCGACCTGGAGGAGCTGTCGGGCGGTCAGCGTCCCCTCGGAGAACTCCTCGTCGCGGCCTTGAACGACCCGCGCGAGCTCGCCCTCGTCCACGAGCGGGTCCGCGCGCCGGCGGAGCGGGTCGCGCGTCTCATCGAGGTGGCGCGGCGCTGCGCCGACGACGGGGGCACCGCCGAGGACGTGCTGTGGGCCGTGTGGCAGGAGAGCGGCCAGGCCGACGTGCTGCTGGAACAGAGCGCCCGGGGCGGGACGCGCGGCGCGGCGGCCGACCGCGACCTCGACGCGGTCGTCGCGCTGTTCGAGCACGCCGCGCGGTTCGTCGACCGGCTGCCCCAGGCCGGGCCGGAGCTGTTCGTCGACACCGTCGCTTCGCAGGAGATCGCCGGTGACACGCTCGCCGAGCAGGCGCCCGAGGGGGAGGCGGTCCGGATCCTCACCGCGCACCGCTCCAAGGGCCTGGAATGGGACGTTGTCGTGGTCGCCGGGGTGCAGGAGGGCGTCTGGCCGGACCTGCGGCTGCGCGGGTCGCTGCTCGGCGTCGAGGAGCTCATTGAGCACGCCGCCGGAGCCGAGCCGGACGGGGAGGCGGTGGCCGGCGCGTCCATGGCGGCGAAGATGCTCGACGAGGAGCGCCGCCTGTTCTACGTGGCCGTCACCCGGGCCCGCAAACGGCTCGTCGTCACCGCCGTCGGGGGCGACGACACCGAGGAACGCCCGTCCCGGTTCCTCAACGAGCTGCTCCCGGGCGCGATCGAGCAGTCGCGGCTCGACGAGAGGACGCGGTGGCTGTCGCTGCCGGCGCTGGTGGCCGACCTGCGCTCGGTCGTCGCCGACCCGTCCCGTCCGGAGGCGCTGAGACGCGCCGCGGCCGGGCACCTCGCGCGCCTCGCCCGCGCGGGTGTGCGGGGCGCCCGCCCGGATAACTGGTACGCGATCACCGCGCTGTCGGACGCCGGGCCCGCGTTCGCCGGGGACGAGCAGATCACGATCTCGCCGTCCCAGGTGGAGACGTTCACCACCTGCGGGCTGCGCTGGCTGCTGGCCTCGGCGGTCGGCGCGCGGGAGGGCGGCCCCGACGAGTACAGCACCATGGGCAAGGTCGTCCACGCCGTCGCCGAGATGGCCGGCGCCGA
Source organism: Spirillospora sp. (assembly GCA_036564055.1). Taxonomy (GTDB): domain Bacteria; phylum Actinomycetota; class Actinomycetes; order Streptosporangiales; family Streptosporangiaceae; genus Spirillospora. The sequence goes on along the minus strand of DATCLF010000365.1, from coordinate 2,963 downwards.
CGACGGGATCGACGAGGTCCACGTCGCGGAGCGGCTCGACGAGATCTGGAACGACCTGGAGTTCCGCAGCACCTGGTACTCCGAGAAGCAGCGCGAGCAGGCCGCCCGGATGGTCGACAAGTTCCTCGCCTGGCACCGCGACAACCCCAACGAGGTCGTCGCGCTGGAGGAGTCGTTCAAGGTCGACCTCGGACGCGTCGTCATCAAGGGACGGATCGACCGCGCCGAACGCGACAGGCAGGGCCGCGCCGTCATCATCGACGTCAAGACCTCCTCCACCGCCGTCCCCGAGGACGAACTGGCCCGCCACCCGCAGCTCGGCGTCTACCAGTACGCGGTGATGCTCGGCGCGTTCGAACGGCACGGCCTCATCGAACCCGGCGGCGCCAAGCTCGTGCAGGTCGGCAGGGCCGCGTTCGCGACCCGGGCCCGGGAGCAGGTGCAGCCTCCGCCGTCGCAGGACGAGGACCCCGAGTGGCCGAAGAAGCTCGTCGAGGTCGTCGCGACCGGCATGGCCGGCGACGTCTTCCGGGCGCGGGCCAACGACAAGTGCCGTACCTGTCCCGTACGCTCGTGCTGCCCCGTCCACGATGAGGGCGGACAGGTCGGCGAGTGACAGATCGGGCGGCGACGGGTCGGGGAGCGGCCGCCGCGAGGGCTCGGGGGGAGCGAGGTGATCACGCCGGGAGAACTGGCCCGGTTGCTGGAGATCCCGGAGCCGACCGACGAGCAGGCCCGGGTGATCCAGGCGCCGATGGCGCCGATGGCGGTGATCGCCGGCGCCGGGTCCGGCAAGAGCGAGACGATGGCCGCGCGGGTGGTGTGGCTGGTCGCGAATGGTTTCGTTCGGCCCGAACGCGTCCTCGGCCTCACCTTCACCCGCAAGGCCGCCGCCGAACTGGGCGCACGCGTGCGCAAACGCCTCGACGCGCTGCGGGATGTCCTGCCCGCCGACGAACTGGAACGGCTCGGCGGTGAGTCGCTGTTCGACGGGGAGCCCGTGGTGGCGACCTACCACGCGTACGCGGCGCGGCTGTTCGGCGACCACGCGCTGCGCGAGGCCCTCGAACCGACCATGCGGCTGATCTCCCCCGCGGTGGCGTGGCAGATCTGCTCCCGCGTCGTGGACGCCTACGACGGCCCCATGGACCGCGTCGACTGGCAGCCCGACACCGTCACCAAGGCCGTCATGGACCTGGCCGGGGACCTGGCGGAGCATCTGCGGACCCCCGACGACGTCCGCGAGGTCGGCGCGTGGCTCGACGAGCGGTTCGCCGCGTTGAAGAAGCCGCTCAAGGCGCAGCGCGACATCCTCGACAAGCACGCCGTGCGGGAACAGCTCATGCCCCTGGTCGAGGCGTACGGGCGGGCCAAGGCGGAGCGGGAGGTCATCGACCACGGCGACCAGATGGCCCTCGCGGCGCGGATCGCCGCCCGGCACCCCGAGGTCGGGATGATCGAGCGGTCGCGGTTCTCGGTCGTGCTGCTCGACGAGTACCAGGACACGAGCCAGGCGCAGCTCGTCCTGCTGCGGTCGCTGTTCGGGGGCGGGCACCCGGTGACGGCGGTGGGCGACCCCTGCCAGTCGATCTACGGATGGCGCGGCGCCAGCGCCGGGAACCTGCTGCGGTTCGCGTACGACTTCCCGCTGCGGCCGGCGGGCCCCGGGGGGCGTCCGGTCCCGGCGCCCGTCGTCCAGCTCAGCCGCTCGTTCCGCAACGGCGAACGCATCCTGGAGGCGGCGGCCAAGGTCCAGGAGGAGCTGCGGGCCGAGACGAAGGCCGTGCCGCGGCTCGTCCCCGGCGCCGGACGGGAGGGCCGCGGACGCGTCGAGTGCGCGCTGCTCCCCACCGTCGAGGACGAGGCCGACCGCATCGCCGAGCGCATCGCCCAGCTCATGGCCGCCGACCCGGAGACGGCGCCCGACGGCGGCCCGCAGACCGAGCCGCTGCGTTACTCCGACATCGCGGTCCTCGCGCGGAAACGATCGCAGTTCCCGCTCATCAGGCGCGCCCTGGAGGCCCGCGGCATCCCGGTCGAGGTCGTCGGCCTCGGCGGTCTCCTCACGGTGCCCGAGGTGCAGGACGTCGTCGCCACGCTGCGCGTCATGCACGACCCGACGGCGGGCGCGTCCCTGGCCCGTCTGCTCACCGGCCCGCGCTGGCGCCTCGGCCCGCGCGACCTCGTCGCCCTCGGCCGCCGCGCCCGCACCCTCGCCGAGGAGGCGGCCCGCGACGTCACGCCCCCGCAGGACCCGGACGCCGGCCCGGACGCCCCGAAGGGGGGTGATCCGGCCGGGCAGGCGGATCCCGACGACACGGGCCCCGGTGCCGGAGAGGACGCGGACGAAGGGCGGGATCCGCTGCGCCGGCTCGTCGGCGAGCTGAACCAGGAGACCGGCAGCCTGGTCGACGCGCTCGACGACCTCGGCCCCCCGGAGGCGTACTCCCCGGAGGGGTACCGGCGGCTGTGCCGCCTGCGCGACGAGCTGCGCGCGCTGCGCGGCCAGGTCGGGCTGCCGCTGCCCGACCTGGTCACCGAGGTGGAGCGCACCCTCGGCCTGGACATCGAGGTCGCGGCCCGCTCCGGGCTGGACCCCGTCACCGCCCGCGCCGACCTCGACGCCTTCATCGACGCCGCCGCCGCGTTCGCCGGTGACGCCGAGGACCCGACGCTCGGGGCGTTCCTCGCCTACCTCAAGGCCGCCGAGACCGAAGAGTTCGGGCTGGAGGCCGGCCGCGTCGGCGAGACCGACAGCGTCAAGCTCCTCACCGTCCACGCCTCCAAGGGCCTGGAATGGCCGGTGGTCGTCGTCCCGGGCCTGTGCTACGTCCCGCAGAAGAACGGCGCGCCCGCCAAGGGGTCGGTGTTCCCGTCGCCGCCGCAGACCGCCACCCGCTGGACCGCGAACCCCCGCGTCCTGCCGTTCATGCTGCGCGGCGACCGCGCCGACCTGCCCGCGC
>DATCLF010000364.1:0-5096 GCA_036564055.1 Spirillospora sp. | reverse complement strand
CGTCCGGTGGATGAAGGCGGACACCAGCACCGCGAGGAGCAGCAGCGCGGAGAAGACCAGAAGCAGATTCGTCATCGACCGGGATCTTTCAGCACCGACGGGCGTGCATGTCGAACCGGACTGACCCGGCACAACGGCCAGAACTTTAACGGGAGCTACGCCGCGTCGGTAACACCGGGACCCCGGTTCGGGGTCCTGACCTCGCACGTCGCCGGCGCGGCGGCCCGTCGCACGGATCGCCGCGCCGATCCCCCTGGAAGGCCCGCCAGGACGCCGGGCCCCTCGGAGTTGACCGGCCGCCCCGTGGAAGAGATCGTCTTCAACGAGACCTACGGCACCCCGATGCGCCGAGGAGCGCCGATGGCACTGCCCCTGCTGCCCACGTCCCTGGTCGGGAGCTACGCGCAGCCCGACTGGCTCATCGACCGCGCGAAGCTCGCCGGGCGGTTCCCGCCCCGCGTCCGCGCCAGGGAACTGTGGCGGGTCGCTCCCGAGCATCTCGCGCAGGCGCAGGACGACGCGACGCTGCTCGCCATCCGGGCGCAGGAGGACGCGGGCCTCGACATCGTGACCGACGGCGAGATCCGCAGGGAGAGCTACTCCAACCACTTCGCGACGGCGCTGGAGGGCGTCGACGTCGACGATCCGGGCACGGCGCTCGACCGCAGCGGCCACCCGAACCCCGTCCCGCGGATCGTCGGGCCGATCCGCCGTCCCCGGCCCGTCCAGGTCGAGGACGTGCGGTTCCTGCGCTCCCACACCGACCGGACGATCAAGATGACGGTGCCGGGGCCGTTCACCATGTCCCAGCAGGCACAGAACGACCACTACCCGGACGCCGAGGCGGCCGCCATGGCCTACGCCGAGGCCGTCAACGCCGAGATCGCCGACCTGTTCGCGGCCGGCGCCGACATCGTCCAGATCGACGAGCCCTACATGCAGGCGCGTCCGGACGCCGCCCGCGCCTACGGGCTCGCCGCGCTGAACGCGGCGCTCGACGGGGTCACCGGCACGACCGCCGTGCACATCTGCTTCGGATACGCCGCGATCATCCACGAGCGCCCGGAGGGCTACTCGTTCCTTCCCGAGCTGGCCGGCTGCCCGGTCGACCAGATCTCCATCGAGACGGCCCAGTCCGGTCTCGACCTCGGGGTGCTCGCCGACCTCGCCGACAAGACGATCATCCTCGGGGTGATCGACCTGTCCGACCACGCGGTGGAGACGCCGCAGACCGTGGCCGGACGCGTCCGCCGCGCCTTCGACCTGGTCCCGCCCGAGCGGATCGTCATCGCCCCCGACTGCGGCATGAAGTACCTGCCGCGCGAGTCCGCGTGGGGGAAGATGCGCGCGATGGCGGGCGCCGCCGAGCTGCTGCGCGCGGAGCTCGGCGGCGCCTGACGCGGGCCTGACAGGGCCGCCCGGGAGGCCCGAAGGAGGGGGGAGGCCCAGAGGAACTCGCAGAGCTCGCGGAGCAGGGCCGGCTTCGCCTTCGCGCCCTGGATCTTCTTGACGACCTCGCCGTCTAGGAAGACGTTCAGCGCCGGGATGCCCATGATCCCGTAGCGGACGGCGAGGTCCGGGTTCTCGTCGATGTCGACCTTGACGACGTCGAGCCGGTCCCCGTGCTCCCGGTGGATCTCCTCCAGGACGGGGGCGAGCGTCCGGCACGGCCCGCACCACTCCGCCCAGAAGTCGACGAGCACGGGCTTGTCGCCGCCGAGCACCTCGGCGTCGAAGTCGTCGGCGGTCACGTCCTTCATCGCGGTCCCCTCACTGGTTGAAGTCCTGCCGGGCGTAGACCGACTCGTGCCACGGGATGAAGAACCGCTTCAGCCCGTTGACCACGAAGTACAGCAGCAGGCCGAGCGCCGACACCAGGATGATCGTCGCGAACAGCGCCGGCGCGTTCAGCTCGTTCAGCGTGCGGACCACCAGGTAGCCGAGGCCCTCGCTGCCGCCCAGGTACTCGCCGACGATCGTCCCGATGATCGCCAGGACGATCGCGACCTCCATGCCGGCGAAGACGTACGGCATCGTGCTCTTCAGCTCCAGATGCCGGAACGTCTGCCAGCGTCCGGCGTTGAGGCTGCGCATGACCTCGCGCTGACCCGGGTCCACCGACCGGACCCCGAGCTGCACGTTCAGCATGATCGGGAAGAACGCCAGCATCGCGGCGATGACCACCTTGGAGGTCATGCCGAACCCGAACCAGATGACCAACAGCGGGATCAGCGCCACCTTGGGCACGACCTGCGAGGCGACGATCAGCGGGCGGAGACTCAGCTCCATCCACTGCATCTTGCCGAGCAGGACGCCCGCCGTGACACCGGCGGCCAGCGCGATGAGGAACCCGGCGACGGTCTCGGTCACGGTGATCCGCGCGTGCTCCCACGTCTCAGGCGCCGCCACCAGTGTCTTGAAGCTCTCCCAGATCCGCGTCGGCGGCGGCAGCACCAGTTCGGAGACGTCCCTGGCCCGCACGATCCACTCCCAGAGGGCGAAGAGGACCACCAGCAGGAGCGGGGTGCTCACCCAGGGCAGCAGCTTCCGGGCGCGGTTGCCGTTCACGGTTCACTTCTCCTCGTCCTCGTCGAGCGCGTGGCGCAGCTCCCGCTCGATGGCGCCGAACTCCGGCTCGGTCTGCAGGTCGATCTGACGCGGCTTCGCGAACCCGATCGTCCTGACCTGGCGGATCCGGCCCGGCCGCGGCGTCAGGTGGACCACCCGGTCGCCGAGGAACACCGCCTCGGAGACGTCGTGGGTGATGAACACGGTGGTGGCCTTGGTCGCGAGCGTGATGCGCTGCAGCTCCAGGTTCATGCGCTCGCGGGTGAGCGCGTCCAGGGCGCCGAACGGCTCGTCCATGAGCAGCAGCTTCGGCCCGATGCTGAGCGCCCTGGCGATCGCGACGCGCTGGCGCATGCCGCCCGACAGTAGGACCGCTCGAACCCGCCGAGCCCGACCAGTTCGGCGAGCTCCCGCGCGCGGGCGAGCCGCTCCGCCTTGCCGAGGCCGCGCAGCCGCAGCGGCAGGGCGATGTTCTCCGCGACGGAGTACCAGGGGAACAGGTTCGCCTCCTGGAACACCACGCCGAGCCGCGTGACGACGGACGAGTCGGCCTTGGCGCCGTTCCACAGGGACCTGCCCTCCACGAGGATCTGCCCGGTGGTGGGGCTGAGCAGCCCGGCGAGCATGCGCAGCAGCGTCGTCTTGCCGCACCCCGACCGGCCGATCACCGAGACGAACTCGCCGTCCCTGATCGTGAGGCTGATGTCGGAGAGGGCCTGGGTGTGCGCACGTCTGGTGCGGAACTCCTTCCCGACTCCGATCGGTTCGAGCTTGACCGGTTCGTGGGCGCGTCCCGGCGGCGCCGCCGTGCTCCCGGCGGCCTGTTCGACGGTCTCGGTCTTGTCCGCGGCCATCCGGCCCTCCCGTCGGTCGTGGCTGTCGTTGCTGGCGGGGCCGCCGACGGCGACCGGCGCATCGACGAGTTCGAGGCGGCGGGCGGCACGCGCGCGCTGCTGCACCGGCTGGCGCCGCTGCTGGAGACGGATCGGCCGACGGTCGCGGGCCGCGCGATCGGCGACGTCCTGGCGGACTACACGCCTCCGGAGTCCGACGTGATCCGGCCGCTGGACGACCCCCTGGCCCGCCATCCCGGCATCGTCATCGTGCAGGGGGCGCTGGCACCCGACGGCGCCGTCGTCAAACGCACGGTGGCGGGCGAGGGGGTCCGCCGGTTCACCGGCCCGGCGAAGGTGTTCCGCTCCCGCGAGGAGGGGCTGGCCGGGATCCGCGGCGGCGAGGTGGAACCCGGCCAGGTCATGGTGCTGACCGGTCTCGGGCTGCGCGGGGCACCGGGGATGGGCTTCACCCCGGCGTTCGTGTTCGCCATCGAGGGCGCCGGTCTCGGCGGCCGGGTCGCCGTCGTCACCGACGGGCAGATGTCCGGGCTCGTCAACACGGGCCTCGTCGTGGCGGAGGTCAGCCCCGAGGGCGCCGTCGGCGGCCCGATCGGGCTGGTCAGGGACGGCGACGTGATCAGCATCGACGTGGACGCCCGCACGATCGAGCTGGACGTGCCGGAGCGGGAGCTGGCCGGGCGGTACGCCGACCTGCCCGCCCCGTCCGCCCCCGGCCGGGTGCGGCTGGCTGTCGGTCTACGCCCGCACGGTCAGCTCGCTGCGCAGGGGAGCCACCCTCGGCGGCTGAGCACTCCGGCTACCGCTCCTGCGAGTGGGTGGCCAGGGGCTCGACCGTGACGTCCGTCCACGGGGCCATGGGCAGGGACATCAGCGCGTCGTGCAGCTCCGTCGGGTCGGCCGCCTCGTAGAGGCCGACCGTCGCGTTGCGGCCGGGCACCCGCCACAGCCGCTTCAGGATGCCCGCCTCCCGCAGCTCCATGGCCCGTGCGCGCTCGGCCTTGCGCAGCCGCTCCCGCTCCCCGGCGGGGGTGGTCGGGGGCAGCCGGTTCTCGGTGCGGACGAGGAACTCCACGCGGTCCCTTCCCTGGTTCGGTGATCCGACGGGCGGCGGCGACGGCCGGGGGCGGTCAGAGGGCGGCGAGTTCGAGCAGGACGTCGGCGAGCGCCTTGGGCGCGGTCACCATCGCCTCGTGCCCGGTCTCCAGCTCCCGGACGGGCCATCCGCGCCGCCGCGCGCGCTCGCCCTGCTCCCGGAACACCCGCATCCAGCTGACGCACTCGACGAAGGCCGCCGGCACGTCGTCCACCGCCCCCGTCAGCCGGAGCGGGTCGGTGTAGGTCTTCCACGGATGCGGGGTGAGCCGCGGGGTCAGCCAGTCCACGTCCTCCTGCTCGGTCACGCCGAGGACCGACAGCGACCGGACGGGGACGAGCCATCCGAACCCCGCGGTCGCGGCGGACTCCGCCCAGTGGTGCTCCACCGTCTCCGGGAGCAGCTCCCGGGCCGACTCGCCGTCGGAGCCCACGAACGCGTCGAGGTGCACGCGCCGGGCGACGAGGTCCGGCCTGCGGTCGGCGACGGCGGTGATGACCTGCCCGGCGTAGCTGTGCCCGACGAGGATCACGTCCCGCAGCCGGAGGACGTCCAGCAGCCGGACGACGTCCTCGGTG
>DATCLF010000363.1:0-2251 GCA_036564055.1 Spirillospora sp. | reverse complement strand
CTCAACCTGCCCTGGCTGTCGGTCGGCGCGGCGGGGTTCGTCAGTGTGATCGGCCACATCGTGGGAACCGAGCTCCATGAGATGATCGACGCATACCGCGCCGGTGACCATGGGCGCGCGCTGGAGATCCACCGTCGGCTGCTGCCCGTGGTCACCGCCATCATGACCCGCACGCAGGGCGCCATCGCCGTCAAGGCGGCGCTGAACCTGCTCGGCCTTCCCGGAGGCGGCCCGGTGCGCGCCCCGCTCGTGGAGGCCTCGCCGGAGTTCGCGGAGCGCCTGCGGGAGGACCTCACGATTGGGGGAGTCAAAGTGCCCGACGGACCCGTGCCGGAGCTCGCCCGGTGAGCCATCCTCACCCGGACCTGCCGGACCCGCCCCCGCCGCCCGACGGCGGGCTGCGCATCGTCGCGCTCGGCGGGCTCGGGGAGATCGGCCGCAACATGACCGTGTTCGAGTTCGGCGGCCGGTTGCTCGTCGTCGACTGCGGCGTGCTGTTCCCCGAGACCGAGCAGCCCGGTGTCGACCTGATCCTGCCCGACTTCGACTACATCAGGGACCGCCTCGACGAGGTCGAGGCGGTCATCCTCACGCACGGCCACGAGGACCACATCGGCGGCGTCCCGTACCTGCTGCGCGAGCGCCGCGACATCCCGCTCGTCGGCTCGAAGCTTACGCTGGCGCTGGTGGAGGCCAAGCTCACCGAGCACCGCATCAAGCCGGTCACCCAGGTCGTGACCGAGGGCGAACGCCGCAGCTTCGGCCCGTTCGACTGCGAGTTCCTCGCGGTGAACCACTCGATCCCGGACGCGCTCGCCGTCGCCGTCCGAACTTCCGCCGGGCTCGTCCTGCACACCGGCGACTTCAAGATGGACCAGCTGCCGCTCGACGGCCGGCTCACCGACCTGCCCGGGTTCGCCCGGCTCGGCGCCGAGGGCATCGACCTGCTGATGGCCGACTCGACCAACGCCGAGGTCCCCGGCTTCGTCACCAGCGAGCGCAACATCGGGCCCGTCATCGACGAGGTGTTCCGCACCGCGCAGGAACGGCTCATCGTCGCCTGCTTCGCCTCGCACGTCCACCGCGTCCAGCAGGTCCTCGACGCCGCGGTCGCCAACGGCCGCAAGGTGTGCTTCGTCGGGCGGTCGATGGTCCGCAACATGGGCGTCGCCCGCGAACTCGGCTACCTCAACGTGCCCGACGGGGTGATGGTCGACCAGAAGGAGCTGGACGACATCCCCGGCGACCAGCTCGTGCTGGTGTGCACCGGCTCGCAGGGGGAGCCGATGTCGGCGCTGTCGCGGATGGCGAACCGCGACCACCCGATCCGCATCACCGAACGCGACACCGTGATGCTGGCGTCGTCGCTGATCCCCGGCAACGAGACCGCGGTCAACCGCGTGATCAACGGCCTCACGCGCTGGGGCGCCCGCGTCGTCCACAAGGGCAACGCGCTGGTGCACGTGTCCGGGCACGCGTCGGCGGGCGAGCTGCTTTACGTCCTCAACGTGACGAAGCCCGCCAACTTCATGCCGATCCACGGGGAGTGGCGGCACCTGCGCGCGCACGCCAAGCTCGCCGCGCTCACCGGCGTCCCCGAGGAGGGGATCGTGATCGCCGAGGACGGTGTGGTCGTCGACCTCGTGGACGGCCGCGCCAAGGTCGTCGGAGCCGTCCCCGCCGGTTACGTGTACGTGGACGGCCTGTCCGTCGGCGAGGTCACCGAGACCTCCCTCAAGGACCGGCGCATCCTCGGCGAGGAAGGGTTCGTCTCCGTCGTCGTCGCCGTCGACTCGACGTCCGGCAAACTCGTCGCGGGGCCGGAGATCCACGCCCGCGGCGCGGGCATCCTCAACGAGGACTTCGACGAGGTCATCGCGCGGATCGAGGACGTGCTGCGGGAGGCCGCCGGCGACGGCGTGAACGACCTGCACCAGCTCAGCCAGCTCATCCGCCGCACCACCGGCAAGTGGGTGAGCGAGAACTACCGCCGCCGCCCGATGATCATTCCGGTGGTCGTCGAGGTGTGACGCGTGCGCGGCGGCTGCGGGACGCGTCCCACAGCCGCCGCGCCGGCCGCCGCCCCCGGCCCCGCCGGCCGTGATCGGCGCCGGCCGTCGCGGCGTGGCTCCCGGCCGCTCCCGTCCCGGAACACGCCCCTTGCCCATCCCGGGAACCTTGGTCGTCCTTGGTTACTCTCATAACCATGGCCACACGTACGTCCGGGGACGGGAAGCGGTCGTCCCCGCGT
>DATCLF010000362.1:0-6876 GCA_036564055.1 Spirillospora sp. | reverse complement strand
ACATGGTGCAGATGGAGCGGCCCGGCGAGACGACGGCGGCGATGCTGGAGTTCCTCGCCGACGGAAAGGGGACCGTGTGGGCCTGACGGAGAACCGGGTCGCGGTCGTCACCGGCGCCAGCCGCGGCGCCGGCAAGGGGATCGCGCTGGCGCTGGGCGAGGCAGGGACGACCGTCTACGTCACCGGACGCACCGGGACGCCCGGCGGGTCCGACCTGCCGGGCTCGGTCGCCGAGACGGCGGCGCAGATCGACGAGCGGGGCGGCACCGGCATCCCGGTGGTCTGCGACCACTCCAGGGACGAGCAGGTCGAGGCGCTGTTCGCACGGGTGGAACGCGAGCACGGCGCGTTGGACGTCCTCGTGAACAACGCGTTCACGATCCATCCCGACCTGACCCGCAAGGGACCCTTCTGGGAGAAGTCCCTCGCGCTCCAGGACATGTTCGACGTGGGAATGCGTTCGGCCTACGTCGCCAGCTACTTCGCGGCACCCCTCCTCATCAAGAACGACTCCGGTCTGATAGTCAACACCTCGTCCTATGGCGGACGCTGTTACATGCACGGTCCCGCCTACGGCGCCGGTAAAGCCGCCGTGGACAAGATGGCGCACGATATGGCCGTCGATTTCCGTCCCTACAATGTCGCGGTCGTCTCCATCTGGATGGGCCTGTTGAAAACTGAACGAACCCAGGCCCTGTTCGAGGGCGCTCCCGGCAGGTACGAGTCCTTCGCCCGGAACGCGGAGTCACCGGAGTTCACCGGCCGTCTCATCGACGCCCTGACGCGAGATCCGAAACTGATGGAACGAAGCGGCCGCGTCTTCATCGGCGCCGAACTGGGCGCCGAACTGGGCGTGCTCGACGTCGACGGCACCCGTCCCCGCTCGTTCCGCGAGACCCTGGGAGCGCCGCCCACCTTTAACGACGCGGTCGTCACGTAGCCCGGGTACGGCACGTCGCGCGGCCGGTGCCAGGGCCGGGCCGCCGCTTCCGCACGCGCCGTCCACGTCGCCCAGGGGCGGCGCACGGAGCCGGTGAACGGCCGAGGCGGCGGCAAATGTGAGTCAATTTCATAATTGCTTTCGGTGCGACTTTTATGGCGAGACCGATAACGGTCCTCGGGGACGTTCGCGCAGGGACCGGGACAACACGCTATTGTTATAGTTTTCGCTATCCGCAACCATTGCCGATGAATAGATCCGTTCCGGCGAGCTCCCACCGGTCGACGGCTCACCTGCGAGGCACCCCGTAACATGGACGACTACTACGCCCTCCTCGGAGTGGAACGGACCGCCCCGGCCAGCGAGCTCGAAAAGGAGATCAGGAAGCAGCTGCGCACCTGGTCGAAACGGAGCAACCACCCTGATCTCTCCCGCCGGCAGGAGGCCGAACGCCGGGTTCAGCAGCTCAGCGAGGCGCGCAAGATCCTGCTGGACGAACAGAAACGCGCCGAGTACGACCGGGCGCTGGCCGCCGCGCCCGCGCCCCGCGAGGCCGTCCCCGACAAGTCGACCGACCTCAGCTGGATCGACGAGGCCAGGCGGCGCGTGGCGGCCGGTGACTTCCTCTCGGCGGCGTACGCGGCCCGCGAGGCGCGCGACGCCGATCCGAACGACCCCGAGGCGTGGGGGATCCTGGCCTGGGTGAACGCCGAGACCGGCAACCTGCGCGACGCCCTGTACGAGGCGACCCGCGCGGTCGAACTCGAACCCGGGGAGGCGAGCCGTCACCTCGATCTCGGCGACATCCAGGCCCGGATGCGGATGGCGGACGCCGCCATCGCCTCCTACCGCCGTGCGCAGGAGCTGGACCCCGGCCTGGAGGAGGCGACCGTCGGCATCGCCCTGACCCTGCAGGACACCGGGCGGCACGCCGAGGCGCTGGAGATGCTCGAACAACTGCTCCCGCGCAGCGGCGACCCCCAGTGGCTCGGCGACCAGCTGGCGATGGCGCTGATCACCGCGGCCGAGGCCATGCCCCGGGTCCGCACGCCCACCGGGATCCTGGTGACCAGCCCGGCCGAGGTGGAGTACATGCGCCGGCACATGCTGCGCGCCCGCATGGTCACCCAGGACCCCGATCTGCTGGCGACCATCGACGAGATGGAACGGATGCTCCAGTGGTGCGCGGACCGGCACTGGCAGACCCCGGCGTGGATGGGCAACGGCTGCCTCATCGCCGCCGGGGTCGTCGGGCTGATCGTGGCCGGGATCATCTCCCTCGGCGTCCTGGGCAGCGGCGTGCTCGAGGACATCCTGGCGATGCTGGTGTTCTGGGTGATCGGCCTCGCCGTCATCGTCCCGATCATCTACTTCTCGGCCTTCGTACCCGGCTGGAGGATCAACCAGATGGCGTACTTCCGGCAGACCGTGTACGGCAGGCCGTGGTGACGCCTGGGCGACGGGAGAACGGTGTGGGTCACGCTGTAGGGATAGATCTCGGTACGACGTTCAGCGCCGTCGCGGTCGTGCGGGCCGGCGGCCGTCCGGAGCTGCTGTGGAACCGCGAGGGCGACCATCTCACGCCGTCCGTCGTGCTGTTCCAGGACGCCGGGCAGGTGCTGGTCGGCAAGACCGCGAAGAACGCCGCCAAGGACCTGCCGGACGACTGCGTGCAGTTCGTGAAGCGGCAGATGGGCAACGCCGACTGGAGCTTCGTCGACTCGCACGGCGGCGTGCACGGCGCCGAGGAGCTGTCCGCCCTGATCCTCAAGCGGCTGGCCGAGGACGCGTCCGAGGCGCTCGGCGAACCGGTCCGCGACGTCGTGATCACCGTGCCCGCCTACTTCGACGACGCGCGGCGCACCGCCACCCGGCAGGCCGGTGAGATCGCCGGACTGAACGTGCTGCGGCTGATCAACGAGCCGACGGCGGCCGGGATCGCGTTCGGCAGCGGCGACATGGGCGAGGGCACGCTGCTGGTGTACGACCTGGGCGGCGGGACGTTCGACGTCACGGTGATGCGGGTCGGCGGGGACGAGCTGGAGGTCATCGCCACCACCGGCGACCGCAACCTCGGCGGCTTCGACTTCGACAACCGGCTCATGGAGCACGTGGCGGAGCAGGTCCGCGAGCAGGGCGGGCCGGACCTGTACGACGACGGACGGCTCCAGGGCGAACTGCGGGAGAAGTGCGAGCAGGCCAAGCACGCGCTGACCCGGGCGGCGCAGACCCGGCTGTTCTTCAGCGACGCGGGCGGCACCTTCACCGTCACGGTCACCCGGGAGCGGTTCGAGGAGCTCACCGAGGATCTGCTGGCCCGCACCGCGGACGCCGCAGAGGAAGTGCTGGAGGAAGCGGATCTCACGTGGGCTCAGATCGATCGCGTCCTGCTCGTCGGCGGGTCCACGAAGATGCCGATGGTGCGCGAGATGATCGAACGCGTGTCCGGGAAGGCGCCGGACACGTCCGTCAACCCGGACGAGGCGGTGGCGCTCGGCGCGGCGATCGTCGCGGACTACGAGCTGACCAGGAAGGACGAGTCGAAGGCCGTCGTCCCCTACACGATCCAGGACGTGACGTCGCAGGGCCTCGGCGTCATCGCGGTCGAGGACGACCTCGTCACCGAGTACAACCAGATCATCATCCCGAAGAACACCCGGATACCGTGCCAGGAGTTCCAGGTGTTCCAGACGATCGCGCACCACCAGCGCCGTCTCGACCTGCAGGTCACCGAGGGCGACGACGACGACCCCGAGTACGTGGCCAAGCTGGTCGAACGCCCCATCCGGCTGCCCGGCGGCCTGCCCAAGGGCGCACCGGTCAAGGTCGTCATGTCCTACGACATCGACGGCGTCGTGCACGTGGAGCTGATCGACCTCACCAGCGGCCGTTCGCTCGGGGAGATCGAGCTGGAGCGGCCGCGCAACCTCGACGCCGCCCAGGTCGAGGGGCTGGCCGCGGGGATGAAGTCGGTGGACGTGCAGTGACCGGGGACGCGATGACCGGGCCGGACGCGCCGGTGCCCGCGGGCGAGGTGCTGCGGCGGCTGGACGAGCTGACCGACCTGTTCCGCCGGCGCCTCCAGGACGACCGGGACAAACGGCGCCTCATCGAGCGGCTCGACGAACGCCTGAGCCAGGCGGAGGCGGGGCCGTTCCGGCAGTACCTGCACCCGTTCGTCAACGGGATGGCGCTCGTCCTCGACCGGCTGGACCGCTACCGCGGTCCCGACCCGGAGTTCGTGGCCTCCGTCCGGGAGGAACTGCTGCAACTGCTCGGCATGCACGGTGTGACCGAGGTGCCGGTGTCGGGGCCGTTCGACCCGGCGTGCCACGAGGCGGTCGACGTCCGCGAGGCACCCGGCGCCCCGCCCGGCACGATCCTCGAGGTCCACTCCCGCGGCTTCGCCCACGGGTCGTGGGTGTTCCGGCCGGCCAGGGTCGTCGTGGCCGCCGCCCGGCAGAACCCCGCCGGCGATGACCAGCCGCCCGCGCCCTGACCCGTCCGGGACGGTCGGCTCCGGGCACCACGCCCGGAGCCGACCGTCAGATGGAGCACGACATGGGCGGGCCGTCCCTCGCCACGGCGGGCCCGGATCATCGGTCGCAGGCGATGCCGTCACCGTCCCTGTCGAGGTCGTAGACGTCCGAGCCGATGACGCGCACGGGGCCGCTGACGTAGGCCGGGCCGTCGCCGCTTCCGCCCGCGCAATCCACGTCCCTTGCGATCGGCACGCACCCGCTGTAGTTCGGGTCGCACCGCCGCGCCGGCTTGGTTCCGACCGCGATGATCCGCGCCACCGGTTTCCGCCTGATCTCCTCGCGCACCAGTCTTCTGCCGGTCACGGTGCCGCCGGTGGAGGTCACCTCGTAGGTGAGCACTTTGAGTCCCGTGACGCCGCGCCTTTTCACCCTGGTCTCGCCCTTGGCGAGGCCGGGGTCGTTCACCTTGATCGTTCTGTATGGGATCGTGCGGGTCCTCGTGACGGTGCGTTTCGCGACCGAGGGCGTGGGCTCGGCCGCCGCGCTCGTCGTGGGAGAGCGGCTCGCCGCGGACGGCGTCCCGCTCGCCGCCGTGGTGTCCGTGGGCGAGGCTGTCGTTGGTTCCCCGTTCGGCTCGGTGCAGGCACCGAGCGTGAGCATCGCGCCGATCCCCGCGATGACCGGAAACAAGCGTCCCATGATGTCCCCCTATATAGGGACAACATCCTGCTCCTTCTTTTCGCGGGGAACAATCGTGGAAAATCCGGAAGGGTTGTATGGTCGGTACCGGCCAAAAAGGGAGCAAAAAAAGGATCCCGGGACGTCGCTGGTGCGGTGTCCCGGGATCTTTTTCGATCATTCTTCGGGTGTGTTCTCCTCCGGCGGCGGTTCGCCGATGGGGCCGCCGATCGCGGCGATCGGAGCCTTCAGTTTCTCGCCGGAGCCGTCGCGGCGGCCCAGGGTCACGTTGAGCGTCATCGGTTTGCCGTTGGCGGCCGCCGCGCGCAGCGGAGTGGGCGCCGCCCACGCCTGGATCAGGACGTCCTCGCCCTTGAGGAAGCGGTGCGAGCGGACCCCGCCGGTGGCGCGGCCCTTGGACGGGAAGTCGGCGAAGTCGGCGACCTTGATCGCGCCGTTCTGGGTGCCGGGCAGCGCGGACGACGAGCCCGCCACGGTGATCACCCGGGCCTCCCGGGCGGGGTCGATCGCGCCGAACCACAGCACGCGGGCGCCGGCGCCGAGCTTGATGCCCGCCATGCCGGCCGCGGCGCGGCCCTGCGGACGGACGTTGGACGCGGCGTAGTGCAGAAGCTGGGCGTCGGTGGTGATGAAGACGAGGTGGTGGTCCTCGGACCGGAGCTGCACCGCGCCGACGACGCGGTCCCCGTCCTTGAGGCTGATCACCTCGAACTCGTCGCGGTTCGCGGGGAAGTCGGGGACGACCCGTTTCACCACGCCCTGGGCGGTGCCGAGGGCGAGCCCGCCGCCCACCTCGGACAGGGCGGCGATGCCGACGACCGTCTCGTCCGGTTCGAGCCCGACGTACTCGGTGATCGGGGCCCCGCCCGCCAGCGACGGCGGTTCCTGCGAGGGCGGCAGGGTCGGCAGGTCCAGGACGTCGATGCGGATCATCCGCCCCAGGGACGTCACCGCGCCGACCTGGCCCCGGGCCGTGGCGGGCACCACGGAGGCGAGGACGTCGTGGGGCGACCGCGGGCCGCTGTCCGGCAGCGGGGACGCGTCCTGCGTGCGGGCCAGGAGACCGGTGGACGACAGCAGCACCAGGCAGGGGTCGTCGGCCACCTCCAGCGGGACGGCCTCGGCGACGGTGTGCTCCGCGTCCAGCAGGACCGTCCGGCGCGGCGTGGCGAACTCCTTGGCGACCTGGCCGAGCTCCTTGGAGACGACGCCGCGCAGCTTCTTCTCCGACTCGAGGATCGCGGTCAGCCGTGCGATCTCCTTGGCGAGCTTCTCCTTCTCCTTCTCCAGCTCCAGCCGGTCGTAGCGGGTGAGGCGGCGCAGCGGGGTGTCGAGGATGTACTGCGCCTGGACCTCCGACAGCTCGTAGCTCTGCATGAGGCGCTGCTTGGCCTGGGCGGCGTCGTCGCTCTGCCGGATGATCCGGATGACCTCGTCGATGTTGAGCAGGGCGACGAGCAGGCCGTCGACGAGGTGCAGCCGGTCCTCGCGCTTCTTGCGGCGGTGCATCGACCGGCGGCGCACGACCTCGATGCGGTGGTCGATGTACACCTGCAGCATGTCGCGCAGGCCGAGGGTGCGGGGCTGGCCGTCGACGAGGGCGACGTTGTTGATCCCGAACGTCTCCTCCATCGGCGTGAGCCGGTAGAGGTCCTGCAGGACGGCCTCGGGGTTGAAGCCGTTCTTGATCTCGATGACCAGGCGGAGACCGGTGTTGCGGTCGGTGAGGTCCTTCAGGTCCGAGATGCCCTGGAG
>DATCLF010000361.1:0-37923 GCA_036564055.1 Spirillospora sp. | reverse complement strand
GGCCGGCGCTGCGCCGGGCGTTCGCGTCGGGCGTCCCGTACCTGGTCAACGTCGTCACCGACCCGGACGTCGCCTACCCCCGCACGACCACCGGTGTCTGAGCGCGTCGTCCGCCCGGCCCGTCCCGACGAGTACGACCTGGTCGGGGACCTGACCGTGGAGGTCTACGTGGACGGGGGCCTGGTGTCGCCCGCGTCCTCGTACGTGGCCGTGCTCCGGGACGCCGCCGACCGCGCCGCCCGGTCCGACCTGCTGGTCGCCGAGGTGGACGGCGAGGTCGTCGGCGCGGTCGCCTACTGCCCGCCCGGCACGCCCTACGCGCAGGTCGCCGGGCCGGACGAGGCCGAATTCCGCATGCTCGCCGTCCGGGAGAAGGCGCGCGGCAGGGGCGCGGGCACCGCCATGGTCCGGGCCTGCGTCGACCGTGCCCGTGCGGCGGGCCTGCGGGGGCTGCGCCTGTCGACCCAGGCGAACATGGTCGAGGCGCACCGCATGTACGAGCGGATGGGTTTCGTCCGGACCCCGGATCGCGACTGGTGCCCCACGCCGGACGGGGAGAAGCTGCTCACCTACGCCCTCGTGTTCGACGACCGCTGAGCCCGCTCCGGTGACGGAGACGTGTCAGCGCCGTTCGCCGTGCTCGGAACAGCGGGCCGTCCAGCCGAGCGGCGTGACCTGGACGACCATGCGGCGGCGGCAGTGCGGGCAGTAGCGCGGCGGCTCCATCCGGCGCGCCTCGCGGCACGCGGCGTGGTCGCCCTCGGCGACGGGCCCGCCGCATCTGTCGCAGTATCCGCCCGCATGAGCTCCGGTCTCGCGGGGGCCGGCCGCGTGGGACCCGGTCATGGCGACCCCGTCATGCGCGCCACCAGCCCCACGTCGTAGTCGCCGCTCGCGAAACCGGGGTCGTCGAGCACGTCCGCCAGGAACGGCAGGTTGGTCGCGGGCCCCTCGATGCGGAACGCGCCGAGCGCGGCCCTCGCCCGGCTCAGCGCGTGGTCGCGGTCGTCGCCGTGGACGCACAGCTTGGCGAGCAGCGTCGCGTAGTGGGTGGTGACGGTGTCGCCCTCGGCGTACCCGGCGTCGATGCGGATGCCGTCGCCGACGGGCTCCTCCCACACCTTGATCTCGCCGGACGCGGGCAGGAACCGCCGGGGGTCCTCGGCGTAGACGCGGAACTCGACGGCGTGGCCGCGCGGCGCCGGGACCTCGGACGGCAGCGGCTCGCCGGCGGCGATCCGGAACTGCGCCTCGACGAGGTCGACGCCGGTGACCATCTCCGTCACCGGGTGCTCCACCTGCAGGCGGGTGCTCAGTTCGAGGAAGACGAAGTCCCGCGCGGCGGGGTCGACGAGGAACTCGACGGTGCCGACGCCGAGATGGCCGACGGCCTCGCCCGCGCGGACCGCGGCGGCGAGCATCCGTTCCCGCAGCTCCGCCGAGACGCCGGGCGAGGGGCTCTCCTCGATCACCTTCTGGTGGCGCCGCTGGACGGAGCAGTCCCGGTCCCCGAGCGTCACGACGGTGCCGTCGTGGAGGCCGAGGATCTGCACCTCGACGTGCCGGGCGTTCTCGACGTACCGCTCGATCATGACGTCGGCCCGGTGGAACAGGGCCAGGGCGCTCCGCCGGGCCGTCGCGTAGGCCGCGCGCAGCGCCTCGTCGTCGCGGGCGACGCCCATGCCGGCGGCGCCGGCTCCCGCGGAGGGCTTGACGAACACGGGGTAGCCGATGCGCCGGGCCTCGCGGACCGCGGCGTCGGCGTCGGGGACGGGCGCGCTCGTCGCGGGTGCGACGGGGACGCCCGCCGCCTCCATCGTGTTCCGGGCGTTGATCTTGTCGCTCATCCGGGCGATGACGTCCGGCGGCGGCCCGATCCAGACGCGGCCCTGCGCGGCGACCGCCTCGGCGAACGGGGCGCTCTCGGCGAGGAACCCGTAGCCGGGGTGGACCGCCCGCGCGTTCGTGCGGCGCGCGGCCTCCAGCACCGCCGGGACGTTCAGGTAGCTGCGGGCCGGGTCGGCGGGGCCGATCAGGACCGCGTCGTCCGCCTCGGACACGAACGGCAGGGCGGCGTCGGCCTCGGAGTACACCGCGATCGTCTTGACGCCCAGCGACCGTGCCGTGCGGATGATCCGGCTGGCGATCTCGCCACGGTTGGCCACGAGCACGGACTCGAACACCTGCGGACTCCCCCTCGTGGATCGCGGGACCGGCCGTCCCGCGCCCACTGAGATTAGCGGGGCCTTGCCTCGCGCGCAGCAGCGACCGCGCCCGCGAAGCCCGGCCCGGAGCGCCGCCTCGCGGCATCGCGGGCGGCCGGGCCGCGCGGGGCGCGCGCCCCACGCGGCCCGTGCCGGTCAGCCCTGCGCGATGATCTTCTCGGCCACCGGACGCGGGACCCCGGCGTAGGAGGCGAACCGCATGGTGAACACGCCCCGGCCGGAGGTCATGCCGCGCAGGTCCCCGACGTAGCCGAACATCTCCGCCAGCGGGACCCGGGCCCGGACGACACGCGCGCCCGACCGCTCACCGGTGCCCTCCACCCGGCCGCGCCGGGCGTTCAGGTCGCCGATGACCGCGCCGAGGTGCTCCTCGGGGACGGTGACCTCGACGGCCATCACCGGTTCGAGCAGCACCGGGGACGCCCGCCGCGCCGCCTCCCGGAACGCCGCCGCACCGGCGATCCTGAAGGCGAGCTCGGACGAGTCGGTCGGGTGGAAGGCGCCGTCCACCAGAGTGACCCGCACGCCCGTCATCTCGTGGCCGGCGAGGACGCCCTCCTGCATCGCCTCCTGGCAGCCCTCGTCCACCGACGGGATGAACTCCTTCGGGATCCGCCCGCCGGTGATCCGGTTGACGAACTCGTACCCCTCCTCGATGGGTTCGAGGCCGATCTGCACCTTCGCGTACTGGCCCAGGCCGCCCGTCTGCTTGGCGTGGGTCACGGTGACCTCGTCGACCGCCTCGGTGATGGTCTCGCGGTAGGCGACGCGAGGTCGGCCGAGGCTGGCGGCCACACCGAACTCCTCCTCCATCCGGTCGACGAGGATCTCCAGGTGGAGCTCGCCCATGCCGCCGATGACGGTCTGCCCGTTCTCCTCGCGGATCCGCAGGGACGGGTCCTCCTCGGCGAGCCGCCGGAGGGCGAGGCCGAGCCGGTCCGCGTCGCCCGTGGCCACCGGCTCGATCGCGGCCTCGATGACCGGCTCGGGGACGTCCATGGACTCCAGCACGACGGGGTGCGCCTCGTCGCACAACGTGTCGCCGGTGGTGGTGTGCTTCAGCCCCACGACCGCGACGATGTCGCCCGGTCCCGCCGACGCGACCTCCTGGCGGTGGTGAGCGTGCACCCGGTAGATCTTGCCGATGCGCTCCCGGCGGGACGCGGCGCTGTTGAGGACCGTCGTCCAGGGCTTCAGCCGTCCGGAATAGATCCGGACGAACGTGAGCCGCCCCACGTAACGGTTGACCACGACCTTGAACGCCAGGGCGGACAGCGGCGCCCTGTCGGAAGGCGCCGGGTCCGAGTCGGAGGCGGCGTCCAGCGGCGAGGGCAGGTACCGCACGACCGCGTCCAGGAGGGGCTCGACGCCCTTGTTCCTGAGCGCGGTGCCGCACAGCACCGGCGTGACCGTCGCGCCGGAGGAACCGGAGGAGATCGTCAGCCGCCGGATCGCCGCGTGCAGCCGCTCCGGTGACGGATCGACGCCCTCCACGTACAGCCCCATCACGTCGTCGTCGTGCTCGGCGACCGTCTCGACGAGCGCAGCGCGCCACCGACGGGCCTCGTCGGCGAGGTCCGCCGGGACGTCCGCGACCTCGTAACGGTCATCACGCCAGACGTGCGCCCGCATGCCGACAAGGTCGACGACGCCCTCGAAACCCGCCTCGGCCCCGATCGGAAGCTGCACGACCAGCGGGACGGCCCCGAGCCGCTCCCGGATCATGCGGACGCACCGGTGGACGTCGGCCCCGGCCCGGTCGAGCTAGTTGACGAAGCAGACGCGCGGCACGCCGTACCGGTCGGCCTGCCGCCACACCGTCTCCGACTGGGGCTCGACGCCCGCGACGCCGTCGAACACCGCCACGGCGCCGTCGAGGACGCGCAGGCAGCGTTCGACCTCGATGGTGAAGTCGACGTGGCCCGGCGTGTCGATGAGGTTGACGGTGTGGTCGACGCCGTCGACGGCCCAGTGGAAGGTCGTGGCGGCCGAGGTGATCGTGATCCCCCGGTCGCTCTCCTGTTTCAGGTAGTCCAGCGCGGCGGTGCCGTCATGGACCTCACCGACCCGGTGCACGACGCCGGTGAGGAAGAGGATGCGCTCGGCGGTCGTCGTCTTCCCGGCGTCGATGTGCGCCATGATCCCGATGTTGCGCAGGTTCGCGAGGGCAACGGCCGTGGTCGTCATCGGGATTCCCCCTTTCGTCGGACGGCGACCGCCGGCGGGCGGCTTCCCGCGCGGCTCGCGCGACGGTAACGCCGCGGCCCCCGCGAACGCGAAGGATTTTCGCCGCCGTCCGGCGGGCCGGGACGTCAGGGAGGGGGCGGCTCACCCTCGTCGAGGGCGGCCAGGCGCGCGGTGAGGTCGTCGGCGAAGCGGCCGAGGAGACGCCCGAACCCGCGGCGGTCACGGTCGGGCAGTCCGCCGGCGCCCCGGTGAACCAGCCGACCATGACCTGCTTGTACGCGCCGACGGCCTCCTCCCCGGCGAGGTCGGCTCGACCAGGCGCGCCCGCTGGTCGTCGGGGTCGGCGACCCTGCCTGCCAGGCCGCGTTCCTCCAGCTCGTTGCCGGCAGCACCGACCGACACCGGCGCGCCGCGTCCGGGCGGGCGTGTCAGCGGGGCTCGGCGGGACTCGGCGGGACTCAGTGGGACTCGGTGGACGCCGCGTCGATCTCGCGGAGGGTCTCGATCACGCTGCGCAGGTGGGCGCGGGCGGCGCGCTCGGCCGCCTCCGGGTCACGGGCGCAGATCGCGTCGATGATCTCCAGGTGCTGCGGGAGCGAGACCTGCGGGCGGCCGGGGTGCATGGCGAGCCGGAACTGGTGACGCACGCTCTGGGCGCGCAGCCGTTCGAGGACCCCGGCCGCCGTCCGCTGGCCGCTGATGTCGCGGATGCGGCGGTGCAGCCGCTCGTTCAGCCGGGAGTAGCCGAGGACGTCGCCCGCCGAGACCGCGGCGCTCATCTCCTCCCCGATGGCCCGCAGGTCGGCGATGTCGCCCTCGGTGACCCGCTCGGCCGCCTTGGCGGCGCAGAGGCCCTCGACCACCATGCGGACCTCGGTGATCTCGACGGCCTCTTCCAGGGACACCGCGCGGACCCGGGCGCCGCGGTTCTGGACCCGCTCGATCAGCCCCTCGTTGGCGAGCTCCAGCAGGGCGGCTCGGACGCTGGCGCGGCTCGCGGCGAACTGCTCGGACAGGTCCGCCTCGATCAGCCGCTGGTTCGGGACGAACTCCCCGCTGAGGATCGCCTCGCGGATCCCCCTCACCACGTCGTTCACGTCCGCTCCGAGATTGTCGCCAATTTTGTCGCTGATCTAAGGTAGCTCAGGTGGCAGGTCCGTCGTGGAGGAGGAGACGCCATGCCGACCGTCGCGGTTCTCGGGCTCGGTGAGGCGGGCGGCGCCATCGCGCGCGATCTCGTCGCGGCCGGGGCCGTGGTGCGCGCCTACGATCCGGCCGTCGCGGCCCCGGAGGGGACGGTCCCGGCCCGCGGTGAGGCCGAGGCCGCCGAGGGCGCCGATCTCGTCCTCAGCGTCAACAGCGCGCACGACGCCGCCGCCGCGCTCAAGGCCGGCATCGGCGGCGTCGGCGACGGGGCCGTCTGGGCCGACATGAACACCGCCTCCCCCGGCCTCAAGCGGGAGCTCGACGCGCTCGCGGGCGAGGACGGGGTCCGGTTCGCCGACGTCGCGATCATGGCGCCGGTGCCGGGACGCGGCCTGCGCACGCCGATGCTGGCCAGCGGGGACGGGGCGCAGGACGTCCGCCGCATCCTCGGGCCGCTCGGCGCGTCCGTCGAGGTGATGGACGCCCCGGCCGGGACGGCGGCGAGCCGCAAGCTCCTGCGCAGCGTGTTCTTCAAGGGCCTCGCCGCGTCGGTGGTCGAGGCTCTGGAGGCCGCGCGGGCCGCCGGCTGCGAGGACTGGCTGCGCGGCAACATCGTCGAGGAGCTGACCCGGGCCGGCGACGCGACCGTCGAACGGCTCGTCACCGGCACCTACCGGCACGCCACGCGCCGGGCCGCCGAGATGGACGCCGCGGCGACCATGCTGGACGAGCTGGGCGTCCCGCCCACGATGGCCGCCGCCAGCCGCGACCTCCTGCGGCGTCTCTCCGGCTGACGCGTCCCCGTCGCTCTCGCTTCCGGAGGCCCGCCTACCGGTCGACCGGGGGCGTGCCATGCGTGTGGAACGACTCGATGGTCTTCAGCCCCCACGCCTGGCCCTTCGCGCGCTCCGCCTCCGTCCAGGTGATGGTCTTCCAGTCCGGGGCCAGGACGAGGCGGGCGCACGGGTTGCACAGCTCGATCCGGTTGCCGCCCGGCTCGTAGACGTAGAGGAAGAACGTCTGCTGGATGGCGTGCTTGTGCGGCCCGGTCTCGATGAACACGCCGTTGTCGAGGAAGATGTCGGCGGCGCGGAGGATGTCCTCCCGGGTGTCGGTCGCGAACGCGATGTGGTGCAGCCGGCCGTTGCTGCCCGTCAGGTCACGGGTGTAGACGAGGTCGTAGGACTTGTTGGTGAACGTGAGCCAGCGTCCGGAGATGATGCCGTTGTCCAGGCGGATCTGCTCGGTGGGGTGCGCGCCGAGCACGTCCCTGATGAACTCGGTGCTCGGCTCGACCTCGGCGGCCAGGAAGTTGACGTGGTCGAGGCGGCGGACGCACACCCCGAGCGCCGGATACGCCTGCGCCTGGTTCTTCAGGGACGGCTTCAGCTCCGGCGGCGCCTCGTACCACTCGGTCTCCCAGTAGATCTCCAGCTCGTGGCCGTCCGGGTCGCGGAACACGTAGGTCGGGCCGAGACCCGGGTCGCCGTCGCGCCAGCCGATGCCGAGGCCCGCGTCCTCGATCGCCTTGACGCGGCGTTCGAGCGCCTCCTGCGACGACGCCCGCAGGCCCGTCCGCCGGATGCCGGACGTGGTGTGCGCGGTCAGCTTGAGCGTGTGGTGCTCGTAGTCGTCCCACGTCCGCAGGTACACCGAGTCGCCCTCGGTTCCGTTCTCGGTGAGCCCCATGACGCGGGTGAAGAACCACAGGCTCTTCTCCGGCTCGGGCGTCAGCAGCTCGACGTGGGCAACGTGGGCGACCTCGTGCTTAAGGCTCATCGTCTGCTCCGGGGGAATACGGTTCCGTCAAAGAGCTTGCGGGCCGTCCGGACCACACCGGCCCGCCGGACGGACGTGCCGTCCAGCTCGACCTCGACGTCCAGCCGGCCGGTGGGGTGCTCGATCCCCAGGGGGGTGCCGGGCGGCGGGAGCTCGGCCAGGTCGTGGCCGACCGCCCCGTCGATCAGCACGGCGGTGGCGACGCTGACGGCGCCGAGCACGCCGATCGAGGTGTGCACGCGCAGCGGGATGAACGTGCGGGTGCAGATCGCGCCGCCCTCGCGGGGCGGAGCGACGAGGGTCGTCTTCGGCACCGAGGCCGCGCCGACGTCGCCGAGGCCCATCAGCTCGCCGGCCCGCAGCCGGAGCGCCTGGACGCGGTCGCGCAGCGCGGCGAGCTCGTCCGGGCTCTCGTATCCGGTGACGCCGAGGTCGGACGCGGCGGCGACCACCACCGGCATCCCGTTGTCCACGCAGGTCACCTCGACGCCGTCGATGACGTCGCGGACACGGCCGGTGGGGAGCAGCGCCCCGCAGGCCGACCCCTCCGTCTCCGCGAAGTCCAGGACGACGGGGGCGGCGGTGCCGGGGACGCCGGAGATCGCGGTGTCCCCGTCGTAGTCGACGGCGCCGCCGGGGGTGGGGAACGTCGCGGTGGCGACGCTCCCGGAGTTCACCATCCGGATGCGGACGCTCGTGCGCGGCTCACCGGCCTCGACGAGCCCGCGTTCGACGGCGAACGGCCCGATCCCCGCGAGCAGGTTCCCGCAGTTCTGCCTGTCGGAGACCGTCGCCTCCTCCACCCCGACCTGGAGGAACAGGTAGTCGACGTCGGCGTCGGGGGCGTCCGAGCGGGACACGACCGCGACCTTGCTGGTGAGCGGGTGGGCGCCTCCGATCCCGTCGATCTGGCGGGGGTCGGGGGTGCCCATGACGCGCAGCAGCAGGTCGTCCCGCTCGCCGGCGTCCCGCGGCAGGTCCTCGGCGAGGAAGTAGGCGCCCTTGGAGGTGCCGCCGCGCATCAGCATGCAGCGGACGCCGGCGCTCACGGCCGGTCGGTCCCGTTCCGCCCGGCGGCGTACTCGGCGTAGTCGACGTACTCGATGCCGAGCTCCGGCAGCCGCGCCCGCAGCCCGTACCGGTCGAGCCCGAGCTCGCCGCGCCGGAACGCCTCGCGGGTCGCGGCCTCCTTCTCCTCCCGCGCCTTGGAGGCGGCGATCGCGTCCGTCACCCGGTCGCGGGGGACGCACAGGACGCCGTCGTCGTCGGCGAGGATCGCGTCGCCCGGACGGATGACCTGCCCGCCGATCGTCACGGGCACGTTCACCGCGCCCGGCGTCGCCTTGACCGTCCCCTGCGCGCTCACGGCCGCCGACCACACCGGGAAGCCCATCGCGTGCAGTTCCGCCACGTCCCGGACACCGGCGTTGATGACGAGCCCCCGCACGCCCCGGTACTGCAGCGCGGTCGCGAACAGCTCGCCGAACATCCCGTCGGTGGACGGCGACGTGGTCGTCACCACCAGCACGTCCCCGGGCCGGCACTGCTCGACCGCGACATGGATCATCAGGTTGTCGCCCGGCCACGACAGCACGGTCACCGCCGTCCCGCCGATGCGGGACCCGAGGTGCACGGGACGGATCGACGGCCCGAGGTAGCCCGTCCGTCCCATGGCCTCGTGGACGGTCGCGACCCCGAACCCGGCCAGCGTGTCGACGGAGCCGATGTCGGCGCGCGGAGGGTCGGTGACGACGACCGTCCTCACGCCAGGACCCCCGTCGTCTGCGGGTACAGCCGGACGTACGCCTCCGCCATCGTGTTGTGCGGAAGGCCGAGGTTCGGGCCCGCGTTCCGCCGGAGCTGCACGCCCCGGCGCCTGGCGAGGTCGGTGTAGTACTCCCACATGTGCTGCTGGGCGGGCAGGCACTCCATGGCCTTGCGCTTGCGCTCGAACACGGAGGTGATGTCGAGCAGCACGTTGGGCTTGAAGTCGCACTGCTCCGGCTGGTGCGGCTCGAAGAAGAACACCGGCGGGGCGCCGAGCGGCTCGCCGGGCGCGTCGTACCCGATGGCCTGCGCGAGCACCCGCGCCTGCAGGGCCATGCGGGCGGCCGCCGGGTGGTCGCCGTTGTAGGGGTCGGCGAGCGTGTGCGTGAGCACCACGGCCGGTTCGAACTCCCGGTAGACGCGGACGAGCCGGTCGACGAGCTCCTGCGACTCGACGAGGGGGTAGTCCCCGGCGTCGAAGAACTCGATCTCCGCGCCGAGCTCGGCCGCCGCGGCCTCCGCCTCGCTCCTGCGGATCTGCTTGATCTCCTCCAGGCCCTTGCCCTCGCGCCAGGCCTTCGCGGACTCGCCGCGCTCGCCGTAGCTCAGGCACACCACCTTCGCGCGGTCGCCGCGCTCGGTGGCCAGGGCGATCGCGCCCGCGGCGCGCCACACGAAGTCGCCGGCGTGCGCGCTGATCACGAGCAGGGGGCTGGACGGGGTGTCATCGCTCATGGCCCCCCACTCTCCGCCTTGTAGCCCAAATTGTCAACAATTCTGCGAACACTGCGCCCGCAGGTCCGCACGGCGAGGCCACCGCGGCCCGCCGGCGGGGTGGGCGACCGGCGGGCCGCGGTGGCCGGTCTGTTGGTCGGCGTCGATGAGGAGCCGTGTCGGTGAGGAGCCGTGGACGAGCGACGAGGACGGTCAGCCGTTGGACGGATCCAGCGAGGCGATCGCCTCGGGGGCCAGCCGGGCGGCGCGCTCGCGCTGCGGGTAGTGGCCGACGTCGATGCGGGCGACCTCCCGGGCCGTCCGGTAGTCGATCACCGAGACCTGGTTCTTCTCCGACAGCGAGACGTAGCAGTCACGGCCGTTGGGGCCGGTCTGCGTCCAGTACGGGAGCGAGCCGGGCTCGTAGTGGACGGTCCCGTCCGTGGTCAGGCCGGGCCGGGAGACGACGGAGACGTAGTCGTCGATCGTGCCCGCCATGCACAGCTTGGTCTCGTCCGGGTTCATGGCCATGCCGTGGTGGGCGGAGTTCTGCGGGTACTCGTCGGGGCTCATCGCGGCCGCCCGCTCGCTGAACGGCATCTCCACCCTGCGCGTGATCTTGCCTTCCGTGAGGTCGTACTCGATGAAGCCGTTCAAGTAGGACAGCTGCGCGTACATCGTCTTGTTGTCGCGCGTGAAGACCGCGGGACGGACCCCGTACTCGAACGTGTAGGTGCGCAGGTGCCGGAAGGTCTTCGGGTCCACCGCGGTGACGGCCCTCACCCCCTTGAGCGCGTTGAGGGCCTTCGGCAGCGACGTGATCCCGATGCTGGAGTTGTAGAGGATCGTCCCGTCGGGCGAGTAGTCGTTCGCGTGCGGGTAGGTGCCGGTGGCGAAGGTCGCCACCAGCCGGCCGGTCGCGGTGTCGATGACCTCGGCCTTGCCCGCCGTGAGGGCGCTGACGACGAACTTCGTCCCGTCCGGGGACAGCGCGGCGTGGTCGGCCTTGAAGCCCTCGGTCTTGCGCCGCCACAGCATCCGCCTGGACTCGATGTCGAAGGCGACGGCGTCGGCGAGAGCGCCGCGCGAGACGTAGATCGTCTTTCCGTCGGGCGACACGGCGAGGTCGTCGACGAGCTTGCGGTACCCCTGGAGACGGTTGACGGTCTCGTAGCCGATGCGCTCGACCGGGGTCATCGCGTCCAGGCGTTCCCGGAGGTCCGGGACGAGGTTCATCGAGCCGAGGTTCTCGTAGGTGGTCGCGTCGATGAAGCTGACGGTGCCGCCCTGGCCGTTGCCGATGGCCATCACGTCCCGCAGCGGCGCAGCCTCGGCCTGCGGCGCCACGCCGGTGAGCGCCGCCGCCGCCAGGAGGCCGCACAGAACCGGCGCGAGGGATTTCCGGAGACGGAGGGAGGGCATGCGTACCTCCTGTCGGGGGTGGGTCTCCAGTCTGAAAACGCCCGTATTCTGACTTTGTTACTGGACGGTAAGACAGCGGCGGCCTGGACACAAGGCCCCCATGGGGGAAAATGCCGTCCCGGGTTCTCCGGAGGGAGCGACGTGGCAGGAAGGCGGGGGGCGCCGACCGGCAGGTACGGCGGCAGGTCGGCCGCGGAGCGACGCGCCGAGCGCCGCCGGCGGTTCCTCGACGCGGGACTGGAGCTGTTCGGCCGCGGCCCCGGCTACCGCGCCACCACCGTCGCGGCCCTCAGCGAGGCCGCCGGCCTGTCCACCCGGCAGTTCTACGAGGAGTTCTCCAGCCTGGAGGACCTGCTCGCCGAGCTCCACCTCGAGGTCAACGACATCGCCGAGCAGGCCGTCCTCGCCACCCTGCCCGAGGTCGAGGGTCTCCCGCTGCCCGAGCGCACGGCCCGCCTCTTCCGCGCCTACGCCAGGAGCATCACCGCCGACCGGGCGCGGATCCGCATCGCCTTCGTCGAGATCATCGGCGTCAGCCCCCGGATGGACCGCCAGCGCCTCGCCCGCCGCGCCCGCTGGATCGACTTCATCTGCGCCGAGGCGGCGGCCGCCGCCGCCCGCGGCGAGATCCCCGACCGCGACTACCGGATCGCCGCCGCGGCCTTCACCGGCAGCATCACCGGGCTCCTGCACGACTGGGACGCCGGCTGGGTCGACGCCACCCTCGACGAAATCATCGACGAGCTCGTCCTCCTCCTGCTGGCGCGGCTCCACGCCGCCGACGGATCCGGCCGCTAGCCCGTCGCGTCCCCCTGCCCCGCAAGCGCCGCCCGGCGGCCCGTCCGGGCCGCCGGCGAGCCGGTCACGGGGCGGTCTTGACGCGCCCCAGGTCCTCGTACGGGGCGAGCACGGTGAACCGCGCGCCCGCCGGATCGGTCATGGAGGCGACCCTGCCGTGCACCAGGTCGCTCGGCGCGAAGTGCACGTCCCCGCCGAGCTCGGTGGCCCGCCGGGCGGTGGCGTCACAGTCGGAGACACAGAAGCAGGGGGTCCACCCCGGCGACCGGGCGGTGGCCACCATCTCGTCCAGGGGCAGCATCCCCGCCACGGAGTAGTTGCCGATCTTCCAGTCGGTGTAGCTTCGCGAGAAGTAGGAACGGTCGACGGCCTTCCATCCGAACACGCCGCCGTAGAACCGGCGCGCCTCGGCGGCGTCGGGGCTCACCAGCTCGGTCCAGCACAGCGCGCCGGGCTCGTCGATGACGGCGGCGCCTTCGAACGTGTAGGGCTTCCACAGGGCGAACTCCGCGCCCAGAGAGTCCTCGCACATCGCCATCTGCCCGAGGCTGGAGATGTCAATCGGTTCCACCAGCTCCTGACCGCCGGCGGCCACGACGGTGGCGATCGTGGCGGAGAGGTCCTCGCTCCGGAAGTAGATCGTCCAGGTCTGGGGCTGGGCATCGTCCGCGAGCCCGTACAGCCCGGCGACCGGAGGCCCCTGGGCGTCGCCCAGGGTGAAGACCTCGTAGTCGCCGATCTCAGTGGTGAGCGTGTAGGAGTGCCAGCCGAACAGGCCGCGGTAGAAGGTCAAGGACGCCCTCGGGTCGGGGCTGGCAAGCTCAGCCCACGACGCGAAACCGGGCGGATGGGAACTCACCTCGGGCATGACCGCACCTCACAGAGCCGGCATGCCATTCACGCTAGGGAACGCAGCACAACATCGGATGTCCCATATGACCAAGCATTCCTAAATGTTCCGTTCAGGGTGCGGGTCAGGCGCCGTCGAGGAGACCGCCGCCGCGCACCTCCCCGCGTTCGCCGGGACGCGAATCCTCGCGGGCGTGGTCGGACGGGCGCGGGGTCTCGGGGCCGTCCGCCCCGATCCGGACGGCGTACACGACGCGGATGATGCGGAACAGGCGGCCGAGGACGGTGACCTCCGAGCGCCGGGTCCCGTCCCGCAGCAGGCGGGCGGCGGCGCGGTACTCGGCGAGGACGAACGGGGACGGCCGCAGCATCTTCGGCACGACCATGTCGAAGTACGCGGCGAGATGCTCGCGGACCTCGGCGGGGCTGGGCAGGAACGGCCCGTGCGACGGCCACGCCCCGTTCGCCCGCTCGGCGGCGGCGAACCTGGTGGCGACCCGGACGACGGCGGGGTGGGTCACCACGGCGCGGCGGGCGTCCCGGGTCACCTCGGGCGGGACGCCGGGACCGCGGGGAATGTGCGTCCACGCCTCGGCCCGCGCCTCCGCGTCCGCCGGCGGCGGGATCGGGCCGTGGTCGAACCGGCCGGGAGCGCGGCACGCACGGCCCTCGGGCAGGGCGTCGGGGTCGGTGGGACGGGGGCGCTCGGGGCCGTCGAGGCCGAAGCGGCAGAACCGGTCGGCGCGGACGACGCGGAAGACGCGTCCGGCCGCGGTCACCTGGTCGCGACACCCGCGTTCGAGGAGCGCGGCTCCCTCCCGGCAGGCCCGGCCGTCGGCGCGGGAGGTGGCGGGGTCCTCGGCCAGGTTCCGCAGCCACCAGGCGAGGGA
Source organism: Spirillospora sp. (assembly GCA_036564055.1). Lineage (GTDB taxonomy): Bacteria > Actinomycetota > Actinomycetes > Streptosporangiales > Streptosporangiaceae > Spirillospora. The sequence continues at coordinate 24,146 of DATCLF010000361.1, read as the reverse complement.
CTCGCGGGCCTCCTGCGGCGTCGACCGTTCCATGCCCGACATCATCCAGCAGCCGCCGACGCGTTCCATCGCGCCGTAGGCGGCGCCGTACCAGACGAGGACGGGGTGGGTCCGCCGGGCGGAGTCCTCACCGTGCGGGGGCGCGGACGGCGGGGCGGGCGGGAATGAAGGGATATCACCGGCGAGGGCGGCGCCATCGCTTCCCGTCATGCGCTCCATCGTCACAGGGGACGACGGGCACCGCCCGGGATTTGGCGATTCCGTGCCCGTGAACGACGACACACGGCACCGGAGACGGGGACGGCGCACGAGCACGGCGCCGGGGCCCGGCCCGCGGGCGGGACGCGTCAGACCTTGCGGGCCCCGATGGCGGCGGTGATGAGGGGCCAGCTGCGGGCGAGCTCGCGCCTCCAGTACTTCCAGTTGTGCATGCCCGGCCCGTACAGGTTCGCGGTGATCGGGATGTTCTCCCGCGTGGCCGCGGCGACGAAGTTCTCGTTCATCACGCCGGCGAGCTGTTCGCCGATGCGGCCCGCGTGGTGCGGCGGGGTGTCCGGGTCGTCGTACGGGCCGGGCTCACCGTTGCCGCACGAGACGTACACGCCGATGCCCCGGAGCTTGGCCACGTTGACGGTGGCGTCGTGGGCGCGCCAGTTCTCCCGCGCGGTGACCGGGTCACCCCAGATCTTGGTGCCCGACTCCCGGTTCAGGGCGGTGAGGATCGCCGGCATGCCGGGGGCGGTGATGTTGAGCGAGCCGCTGTAGGAGGCGGTGTACCGGAACAGGTGCGGGTGCCGTTCGGCGTAGACGACGGCGCCCTGACCGCCGGACGACAGTCCGATCGCGGCGCGGGACGACCCTGCATGGAAGTTGCGCTCCATCAGCGGGATGACCTCGTGAATATGGAAGTTCTCCCACTGAGGGATGCCGCCCTTGCCGTCGTTGTACCAGTTGGCGTAGGAGCCCGACGATCCGCCTTCGGGCATGACGACCATCGTGTCGTACGGGGCGGCGACCTGCTCGATCTTGCCGTCCTTCGACCAGGACCGGTAATTGTTCCTGCCGCCGTGGTAGGCGTACACGACCGGCCACGTCCTGGTGCTGTCGGCCTTCCACGCCTTGGGGACCCACACGAGCGTGTGCACCTTCGCGCCCAGCGAGGGGCTGGCGATGGTGACGTCCAGCATCCGCGACTTGACCTTCTTGACGCTGGTGATGGCGGCGCCGTTGGGGGCCTTGGCGTACCTGCTGGGCCCGGTGCCGGCGGGCAGCCGGGGTTTCCTGCCGTGGTTGCGGACGTTCGTGTCGGGGTCGTTGGACGCCGGGACGGCCCTGCCCGTCTGGAACGGGTCGGTCCCTCGCGGGACGTCGGGCAGCTTCATCGGTGTCGCCCGCTTGGAGGGCGACGTGGTCCCCGGCGGCGACGGCTGTGTCGCCGGGCCGAAGGAGGGCACCGGGTCGGCGTTGCCCTCGGCCTCCGACTTCGTCTTCGGCACACCGATCCCGGCGTGCGCGAGACCGATCATGACCGCGGGCAGCAGTACCGCCACCGCCGCGCTGCCCACGACGGCGATCCTCCGGTCGGTGCGCTTGTTCATGGGCTCCCCAGCCGTTCCGGGCCGTCACGGGCCCCGAGGCCCCGTCCACTCGGGCGACGAAGCTACTGTCACCCGCGTCACAGCCGCAAGTATTGGCAGTGAATGCAATAAAGGCGAGATGAACGGTGACAGGACGTCATGAGCCGATATCGCTCGGGCATGCCGGGACGAATTGACCGCGCGTGACGGACCACGTCCAGCGGGTTCTCGTTACGCCTATTTCCTGCAGTTTTGTAGAGGCGCCCCTGTGCAGCGCAGCGTCTCCCGATTTGCACTTTCTCGCCCCACCTCGACCCCGGACGAGCCCGACCGTCCCCGTCGCCCCCGAGCCGCCCCCTCCAACCCGCTCCGACCGGGCGGATGACCCCCGACCGAACCGAGCTTGACAGGCCTGATGCAGGAAACTTATAGTTTGAGTTGCAAGTTAGCTCTATGGCGAGAGGCAACTCCCGGGCCGGTCCGGGTCCGGGAACGTCTTCGGAGGTGAGGCTCATGCTGCTGGCATCGATCGACCCCTTCATGCAGGAGTTCGAGCGTCAGGTCGACCGCGTGTTCCGCCAGGCCGCGGCGGGCGTGAACGGCTACGGCCACGGCATGCCGATGGACGGCATCCGGCGCGAGGACGACGTCGTCCTGCGGTTCGACCTCCCCGGGGTCGACCCCGACTCCATCGACGTGACCGTCGACCGCGACGTCCTGTCGATCAGCGCGCGCCGCGAGGAGGAGATCGGCGACGACGAGCGCCCGTTCGTCCGCGAGCGGACGATGGGCTCGTTCACCCGCCAGGTCCGCCTGCCCGAGTACCTGGACCCCGAGGGCGTCGAGGCCGCCTACGACAACGGCGTCCTCGCGATCCGCATCCCCGTGGCGGAGAAGGCCAGGCCGCGCAAGATCGCGATCCAGCACGGCTTCCGCGGACGCAAGGCGCTCAAGGGCTGACGCCCAGCCGGAAGCGGACGAGCAGCCCGGCGCGGCCCCGCCCCGGTGGCGGCATCACGACGACGACGGCAGGATCGAAGATGCCGGTCACCGGCGGCGGGGCCGCCGTACATCGTCGTGCGAGGGACCACAGGAGGAGGGCGCGTGAAACTGCCCATGGACGATGAGCACGCCGCCCTGTTCACCGTGGGGCAGGTCGCCGCCATGCTCAACGTGCAGCAGGCGTTCCTGCGCCGCATCGACCGCTACCGGGTCGTCTCGCCTCGACGTTCGGCCGGGGGTCAGCGCCGCTACAGCCGGTACGAGATCACCCTGATCCAGCAGGTCGTCACTATGATGGACCAGGGAATGACCCTTCCCGCCATCCGGCGGATCATCGAACTCGAGAACGAACTCGCCCGCGTCACCCGGGAACGGGACGAGTACGCCCGCCGCCTGAAGGCCCTGGGCGTCGACGTCGACCTCGAATGACCGTCCCCGGACCGCCCGCCAGAAGGCCGCGCGACCACCGCGTCCGCCGAGCTTCCGGGAGGTGAAGCCCATGCCGACACCCCCCACGCTCCGACTGCGCAAGACCAGCACCGCCGCCGAGTACGTGCACACGCACACGACCAGCGCCGACACGCGCGCCCGGGCGGCGGCCATCCTCGGCGTCCTGGCCGACGTCCACGCCGCGGACGACCCGGCCACCGCCACGACGCTGCGCGATCTCCTGGTGGCCGTGGCCGACTGTGTGGGCCCCGACTGGCTGGCGGCCAACACCGGCGACCCGGACGTCCGCCGCCTGACGACCTACCTGGAGACCCCGGTCCTCGTCCCCGGCGACACGGCCGAGCTGGACGAGCTCCTGGCCACCGTGCTGTGGGCTCGCCACGGCCCCCAGCCGGCGACGGCCTGAACCGCGCGGCGCCGCGCCGCTCCGCGGATCCGAGAGGACGACCGCGGCGTTCGACCGGCAGGACGCCGGGAGAGCGGGACCCGCGCCGTCCGAAGAACAGGTGGCTTCGACACGTCGCCGAGGCCGTCCGCACGGGACGGCCTCGGCGACGTCTTTTGAAAGAACGGACGCCTTCGGAGACAACGGCCCGCGGGTGACCGGTTCCGCCGCCCGAAGGTCACCGGACCGGCAAATTTGGCCCCGGATTCAGTACGCCCTCGACGCCTCTTCCCCGCTGCTTCCCCGCCTGATCGCCTGCACCGCACCGGATCGTCGGCGCCTTCAGCCCGGAATTCGCGGGTCCTCGTAAGACAGGGACGAATCCCCTGGTCAGGGCATCGTTGGCTACTCACAGTGACATCTGCTATACGTAGAGCTATCCGCTTCTGCCTGGAGGCGGAACAAGGGACATCCGGAATCCATCTTGCGATCCGGGCGTGACAAGAAAAGGGAACCACATGAAGTCCTACACCTACACCGAGCTGGACGAGCTGACCGGCGAAGTCCTGCCGGAGCGCGCCGTCCTGTCCACCCTTCTCGCGGCCGACGGCGGCTGCCAGAGCAACATCGTCAACCCGACCGGCGGCGGCAGCGGCGGCGGCCTGCTCGGCGCCCTGGGCATCGGCGCCAACTCGGGCTACTCGAACTACGCCACCGCGTCCTTCGTCTGCACCGGCGCGGCGGCGCCCGCGGCTTCGGGCGGCTGATCCGACCGAGCACGACCGCGGGCCTGCGCCCGCAAAGGAAGGGCTGGCGTTCTCTCGCCGGCCCTTCCCCCTTCTCGCAGGCCTCCTTCTTCCCGACGACCTTCCTCCAGACGACGCAAAGGCGAACAGATGAGCACCACGACAACTCACCGGATCACAGACGCGGACCTCGACGGGCTGTGGGGGGAGGTCCTGCCCACACGTGTTCTGCTGTCGGCCGTCGGCCACGGCCCCGGCGCCATCGCGTACGCCTGCCAGTACACCCACTCGCCGGGCACGCTCGGTCTGCTCGGCACGGGACTGCTCGCCGAGCCCGAGTACACGACCAGGACCTGCGTTCCCATCGTCGTCGACCACGCCTCATGACCGCGTCGGCGAACGGCGCCGCCGACGCGGTGGACGCCGGCGCGGCCCTCACCCTGCCCGCCCTCACCCTGCCCGCCCTCACCGAGGGCGCGGAGTTCGTCGGCGAGTTCAAGAACTCCGGCTACCGGGAGCCGCCGCAGCTCGTCCGGCTGCCGAGCGGGCGGCTCGTCCGGCTGCCGCCGCTGCTGTACCTCGTCGCGAAGGCGCTGCACGACCACCGGCACCTCTCCGGCACCGACGTCGCGGAGGCGCTCGACCGGGTGGCCGCCGCCGTCAGCGAGCAGGCCGGCGCGCGGCTGACGGCCGAGCAGATCGTCTACCTGGCCGACCGCAAGCTCGCCCCGCTCGGCGTCACCACCTACAGCGACGGCACACCGCCGCCCGAGGCGAAGCCCGACCCGTTCTTCGCGCTCCGGTTCAAGGTCGCGGTGTTCCCCGAGTCGTTCAGCTGGTTCGTCGCCGGGCTGTTCGCCTGGCTGTTCCGGCCGGTGGTCCTGGCGCCGATGCTCGCCGGGTTCCTGGTGGGCGAGGCGTGGCTGCTCACCTCCCGGTCGCTGACCGAGGCGCTGAGGTTCGCGATCCTCGACCCGGTCAGCATCCTGCTGGTGATGGGCCTCGGGCTCGCGTCGTGCGCGTTCCACGAGGTGGGCCACGCCGCCGCCTGCCGCTACAGCGGGGTCCGGCCGGGCGTGATGGGCTGCGGGATCTACCTGGTGTGGCCGGCCTTCTACACCGACATCAGCGAGTCCTACCGGCTCGGCCGCGGCGGCCGGCTGCGCACCGACCTCGCGGGCGTGTACTTCAACGCCGTCTTCGTGAACGGGCTGGCCCTGGCCTACCTGCAGACGGGATACACGCCCCTGATCGTCGCCGTCCTGTACGTCAACCTCCAGATGGTGCAGCAGCTGCTGCCGACGCTGCGGTTCGACGGGTACTACATCATGTCGGACCTGATCGGCATCCCCGACCTGTTCAAGTACATCGGCCCGATCCTGCGCAGGAAGCTGCTGCGGCGTCCGGCGGACGCGCGGCTGAACGACCTCAAACGCTGGCCGCAGACCTTCGTCACCGTCTGGGTGCTGACCGTGATCCCCCTGCTGGTGTTCCAGCTCGGGCTCATCACGACCCAGATTCCCCACCTGTTCGCCACGGTGTGGGGGAAGACGCGCGGGCTGATGACGGCCGCCTCGACCGGTGCCGGGCCGATCGAGCTCCTCGTCTCGGGAATGCAGATCTTCCTTCTCCTCCTGCCCGTGGCCGGGCTCGCGCTGATCCTCTTCGGCTTCGGGCGGCGGCTGGTGCGGTGGGCGGTCCGGTACGTGAACGGGACCTCCGCCGATCCGGACACGGCACGCCTGAGCTCGGCCTGACGGCACAGGCCGGTGCGCCGTTCGCCGGGACGCCGGGTTCTCCCGGCCCCCGGCGCGGCTATCCGGCGTCCCGCGGCGCACGCGCCGCCCGGTCGGACCCCGGCCAGACGTAGGGGAGGTCGTCGGGCACGTCCGGGAAGAGCTCGCGGTAGAAGGCCGGGTCCTTGCGGACGAGCGCCGACCGGTGGCTGCGGTGGAAGTCGGGGTCGCCCAGCCAGGGCGGCAGCTCCCCGGCCTCGGCGAGGCGGTCCTGGTCGCGCGGGGACCGCACGCCCGTCGCCTCGGCCAGGTCGGCCACCAGTGTCGCCGCGCAGGTGTCGCCGTGGCCGAGGGCGCACCATCGGCGGCAGATCTCCAAGCCGTACCGGACGAGCGCCTCCTCGTAGCCCGTCCACATCAGCGCCGCCGGGTGGCGGCGCCAGCCGTAGCCGGGCACGGTCAGGGCGCGCAGCACCTGGATCGCCTCGACCCGCTGCTTGCCGAGCCTCCGCCGGTCGAGCACGCGGGCCGTGGCGGCGAAATCCGCGTACGGCAGGAAAGTCTGCACGGCCGTCCCCTCGTCACCCGTCGCCGTCCCCTTACCCGAAGGAGGCGGGGCGAGCACCGGGGCGCCGCCGCGGGCCGCCGCGCGGCTCAGGTGCGGCGGGGGGAGGGCCCCTGGGAGACCATGGTCATGATCTCCGGCTTCAGCAGGTCACGGACGTTCGCGTAGGGGGCGGTGAAGTCGATGTCCGTGCAGCCGTCACTGCCGGGCTGCAGGAACGTGATGCGGAACTCCCCGGGCATGAAGAACGCGCTCAGGTAGGGCGGATTGGTCTCGTTCCCGGCCGCGCCGTCACGGTCCCTGGGGAAGAAGTCGGCGACCTGGAACCCTTCGGGGGCGCAGCGCCTCCAGCGCTCGGCGTCGGCGTCCGCGGCCTGCTTGACGCGCGACTCGAGCCGCCGCACGCCCGCGGGCGTGAGCGTCCCCGGCCGGAACACGTCGCGCGGGCCGAGCCTGCGGCCGGTGCGCAGGTCGACGGTGATGACCTCCCCGCCCGGCGACCCGTCCGCCTGCCGGCACCAGTCGGACACCAGGAAGTAGCGGACGGACACCAGCCGCGGCCCGCGCGCCCCGAGCCTCGTCTCGGTGCCCATGTTGATCGGCCTGCCCCCGCAGTTCAGCCCCTCCTCCTCGACGGCGTTCCTCGCTTCCTGGATGAGCCGGTCGATCGGGCCGCGCAGCTCGGCGTTGACGCGCCGTTCCAGCTCCGCGTTCCGCAGGCCGGTGACCCTCGGATACCGCGCGCCGTTGATCCGGATCGTCGCGGGGCCGGCGTTGAGCGTCCGGTTGTCGGAGGCCAGCGTCACGACCGGGTTCGGCCGGGGCGGCGGCTCGGTGGTGTCGCGCACCGCGTAGAGCGTGCCGCCCGCCGTCGTGGCGACGACCGCGGCGCCGGCGGCCGCCAGCGTGCCCTTGCCCGCGGCCGTGGCGAAGAAGCCCTTGCTCACCGACGCCCCCACGGTGCCGGCGCTCGATCCGGCCCCGCCCGCCCCGGCGGCACCGGACGCTCCGGCGGCGCTCGCGGTGCCCGCGGCGCCCGCGCCGCCCGCTCCGGCCGCCGCCCCGGCGGTCGTGGGAACCGCGAGCGCGCCGAGCGGGAACAACGCGGCCAGGGCGACCGCGGCGGCGGCGAGCGCGCGCAGGCCGCGGCCCTCCCAGTCGTCGCCGTAGGCGGCGGTCGCGGCGGCCTCCAGCCGGTTCACGAACGCGGCGGCGCCGGGGGGCCGCTCCCCCGGATCCTTCGCCATTCCCTCCGTGACGAGGGGGCGCAGCGGCTCGGGCACGTCCCCCAGGTCGACGGGCGCGGTGAGGTGCTGGTTCATCAGCTCGAGCCGGTCCGCCCCGGTGAACGGCCGGCGTCCGGTCACGCACTCGAAGAACACGGCCGTCGCGGCGTACACGTCGGTGGCGGGCGTGGCGGGTTCGCCGCGCCACTGCTCCGGCGCCATGTAGAGGGGGGTGCCGGCGGCGGAGCCCTGCCCGGACAGGACGGCGACCCCGAAGTCGACGAGCTTGCTGAGCCCGTCGGGCTGCACGACGACGTTCGCCGGCTTGTAGTCGCGGTGGACGACCCCGACGGCGTGGGCGGCGGCGAGCCCGAGCAGCGACCCCTTCAGGACGAGCAGCGCCGCCTCCGGGGTGAGGGATCCGTGCTCGCGCAGAATCTCCTTGAGCGAGACGCCGTTGATCGCCTCCATCACGATCGCGGCGCCGTACCGGGACTCGGTGAACCGGTAGAGGCGCGCCACATACGGGCTGGTCAGGCGGCCGAGCATCTGCGCCTCGCTCCGCAGGTGCTCGACGGCCCTGGGATCCGACCCCGCGAGATACTTGATCGCGACGGGGACGCCGGACGTGGTGTGGTGGGCGAGCACGACCCGTCCCTGGGCGCCCCGCCCGAGCTCGCGGTCCTCCGTGAACTCCGCCAGCTGCCACTCGGTCGTCGTCACCGCGCCCCTCCTCGTGTCGGCCCTATCCGGACGTGACGCCGCCGGACGCGGAAAGGTTCGCCGGATCTTCGCAGGACGCCAAGTCGCGGACGATCCGGGCGGGCTCCGGGCGTCCCCCGGCGGGGCGGCGCCCGGATCAGGCGGCGGCCAGCGCCTCGGTCGGGCTGAGACGCGACGCCCGCACCGCCGGGTACAGGCCGGCGACCGCGCCGATGACCAGCGTGGCGGCCGCGCCGCCCGCCACCGCCCAGGACGGGACGACCACCGGCCATCCCCGCCAGAGCGCGTAGCCGGCGGTGACGAGGGCTCCGACGAGCGCGCCGCCCGCCCCGCCGAGCACCGACAGCAGCAGCGACTCGGTGAGGAACTGTGTCCTGATCTGGCCCCGGGTCGCGCCCAGCGAGCGGCGCAGGCCGATCTCCGAGCGGCGTTCCAGCACCGAGATGACCATCGTGTTCGCCACCCCGACCCCGCCGACGAGCAGCGCGACCGCGCCGAGGCCGAGCAGCAGCCCGGTGAACGTCTCGCCCGCGGCCCGTTTCGCCGCCAGCGCGTCCGACGGGCGCGACACCTCCACCTCGTTCGGCGCCTCCGGGTTCGCCGTCGCGCCCAGCACGTCCCGGACGTCCTCGACGGCGTCGTCGTGCGCGCGGGCGTAGATCGTCGTCGCGTGCCCGTCGAAGCCCAGCGTCGACTCGGCGACGGGCCAGCCGACCAGCGCGGCGCTGTCCAGCTCAGGGGCGAGCGGCGCCGGGGCCAGGATCCCCACGACGGTGAACCACCGGCCCCCGACCAGCACCTTGACGGCGGGGTCGGCGCGGCCGATCCCGAGCCGCTCGGCGGCGGTGGCCCCGAGCACCGTCGCCGGATACGCGCCGGTCGCGGCGTTCAGCCAGACTCCGTCGCGCAGCTCGGCGCCGGTCGCGTCGGGCAGGTCGGTCCGGGCGGCGTACACGGCGATCCCCTTGGTCTCGACCTTGGGCACCTCGCTGTTGCGGTAGACCTTCGCGTCGGAGACCAGGCCGACGGCCGACACCTTCCCGACCGGCCCGATCCGCGACACCATCGCCTCGGCCTCGCGGGGAAGCTGCGCCTCCTCGCCGGTGAGGGTGCTGCCGGGCGAGACCGTCAGCAGGTTCGTGCCGAGCGCGGACAGGGCGCGGTCGAGGTCGGCGCGGGACGAGGAGGAGACCCCGACGACCGCGACCATCGCCGCGATCCCGATCGCGATGCCGAGCGCGGACAGGAACGCCCGCATCGGGCGGGTCCGCAGGCCGACCGCGCCGACCCTGACCACGTCGGCCGGCCGCATCCGCGCGGGCCGCGGCGGCCGTGCGGCCGCCGGTGTGCGGGCGCTCACCGCGCCGCCCCGGCGAACGCGGGCCCCGCCCCGGCCGCGGTGTCGTCCACCACCCGGCCGTCGCGCATGGAGACCCGGCGGGGCAGCCCGGCGGCGATCTCCCGGTCGTGGGTGATGACCACGACGGTGGTCCCGGCGGCGTTCAGCTCGCGCAGCAGCGTGATCACCCCGGTGCCCGACGCAGAGTCGAGCGCGCCGGTCGGCTCGTCGGCGAGGAGCAGCGCGGGCCCGCCCGCCACCGCCCGCGCGATCGCGACGCGCTGCCGCTCACCGCCGGACAGCTCGTGCGGCTCGTGGTCCAGCCGGTGCCCGAGGCCGACGCGTTCCAGCGCGGCCGCGGCCCTGCGGCGCCGCTCCGCCGCGCGGAGCCCCGTGTACAGCAGGCCGTCGGCGACGTTGTCGATCGCGCGGGTGCCCGGCGCCAGGTGGAAGTGCTGGAAGACGAAGCCGATCGTGGTCGCCCGCAGCGCCGACAGGCTCGCGTCCGGCAGCCGTCCCGCGTCGTGCCCGGCGATCCGGACCTCGCCGGACGTCGGCCGGTCGAGCGTCCCGAGGATGTTCAGCATCGTCGACTTCCCCGAGCCGGACGGCCCGACGATCGCGACCAGCTCCCCCGCGGCGATGCTCAGCGACACGCCGTCGAGGGCGCGCACGCCGCCGGGGTAGTGCTTGGTCACCTCCCGCAGCTCGATCACTTCGGCACCCCCACGACCGTGCCCTCCGTGATCCCCGGCCCGGAGATCTCCACCCTCCCGTCCGCGAAGAGCCCGGTCTCCACCGGGACATAGGACGAGGTGGAGCCCTTGACGACCTCCACGCCGAAGCCGCCCTCGGAGAGCGCGACCAGCGCCGACACCGGCACGGTCAGCACGTTCTCCCGCTCCCCCGCGGTGAAGGTGACGTCGACGGAGGCCAGGGCGTACGGCGCGGCGGCCTTCTTCGCCTTCCCGGAGTCGAGCCAGATGGTCACCTCCACCTTCGTCGTCGGGTCCTCGCCCCGCTCACCCTGCTCGATCACAGTCGTGACCTCGTCGATCCTCGCCTTGACCGTCTCGTTCTCCGGCAGCGTCACCTCGACGGCCGCGCCCTTCTTCGCCATCCGCCGGTCGGAGGTGTCCAGCTCGACGGTCACGGCCTTGGTGGTGCCGGTGTAGCCGAGCACCTTCTTGCCGGGCCCGACGGGCTCGCCCAGGTTCGCGTCGACGCTGTCGATCCGCACGGGCCCGGACGCGTACGCGACCCGGCCGAGTTCCACGATCCCGGTCTCCTCCATCCCGAGGTCGTCCTGCCATTCCCGGACGGCCTCGGCGGTTTCGGCGGTGTACTCGGAGTCGACGGTGAAGCCCCCGTACCCGAGCGCGCTGAGGTTGGCCTCGAACCGCCTGACGTCGGAGCCCTTCGTGCCGATCCTCAGCGGCCGGTAGGAGGGCTTGGACCCGTACAGCAGCACGACCGGGTCGTTGTCGACCTCGTACAGCGCACGTCCGCGGGTGATCGTGTCGCCGCTGTCGGGAAGGGCGGTGATCACGCCTTTCGTCTGGCTCATCGCGACGTGCACCGGGCCGTATCCGAGCCGTCCCTGCTCGCTCAGGGTGTCTCTGAGCGTCTGCCTGGTCACCTTCGCGGTGGCGGGCGGAAGCGCGGCCGCCGCCGCGCCCTCGTCCCCGCCGGCGGCGAGCGCCGCGACGCCGGCGGTCCCGCCCGCCGCGGCCAGGGCGCCGGCCGCGAGGGCGACCCGCAGCCGTGGCCGCCGCCGGCGGCGCGGCGCGCGGTCCTCCTCCTTCTCCGGGGTGCGCTCCGCGGTGCTCTCCCCCATCACTTCCCGCCCCGGAACACCTTCTTCTGGCACAGCTCCTGCGCCCGGTCGAACGTGGCGTCGTCGTCGCCCGCCTTGCGCTCGATGCGGATGCCGCGCTGGTTCGGATCGGGGTCGGGGAAGTCCTTCACCCCGTTCTCGCGCATGCACTCGGCGAACTCGCGGGCGCGCTCCTGCATGCGCGGGTCCGGCGGCCCTGAGGCGTCCGCCTCGGGGCTGTACTTCCGGCAGGCCTCCAGGGCCTTTTCCCCCTTCTCCCGCTCGGCCTTGTTGCCCCGGATCTTGATCTGGACGCCCTCGCCGGGCTTCGGGTCCTCCATGTCCACGCCGTGCTCGCGCATGCACTGGGCGAACTTCAGGGCCTTCTCGTGCCTGTCCGGCTCGCCGCTCTCGGCGGCCCCCTTCTTCGCGCCGCCCGCCGAGGCGACGCCCGTCCCGCCGTCGTCGCCGCATCCGGTGAGCGTCAGCGTCAGCGTCAGTGCGAGCGGCAGGGCCGCCGATATCCGAAGTCGCATGCCGTTTCCCTTCGTCTTCCTTCGTCCGTGCGGCCGGAGCGGTTCCGGGCCGGCTGGCGGCGATGCAACCCGGTGCGGCGTTTCCTCCGCGTTTCCTGTCCCCGCCGCGATCGGCGGCGCCGTCACTTACGGAAACGAAACACCGCCTCGTGCACACTCGCGGGCGGGATGGCAGCTGGGAGTGCAGAGGGGAGCACATGCGGATCCTTGTCGCCGAGGACGAACGGCTGCTCGCGGACGCGATCGCCGAATGGCTGCGCGGCGACGCGCACGCCGTCGACCTCGCCTACGACGGGGCGGCCGCCCTGGAACGGGTCGCGGTCAACGACTACGACGTGGTCGTCCTGGACCGCGACCTCCCGGTCGTGCACGGCGACGACGTCTGCCGCGAGATGGTGCGGAACCAGGCCACGGCGCGCGTCCTGATGCTCACCGCCGCCGCGGAGGTCACCGACCGCGTCGACGGTCTCGGGATGGGCGCCGACGACTACCTCACCAAGCCGTTCGCGTTCCCCGAGCTCGCCGCCCGCGTCCTCGCGCTCGGCCGGCGCTGCCGTCCCGCCACCCCTCCCGTGCTGCACCGCGCCGGCATCACCCTCGACCCCGCGCGCCGGGAGGTCTTCCGCGACGGGCGCTACGTTCCGCTCGCGCGCAAGGAGTTCGCGGTCCTCGCCGAGCTGCTCCGCGCCGACGGCGCCGTCGTCTCCTCCGAGCACCTGCTGGAGAAGGTGTGGGACGAGCACGCCGACCCCTTCACCGGTGCCGTCCGCCTCACCGTCCTGAAGCTGCGGCGCAAGCTCGCCGATCCGCCCGTCATCGAGACCGTCAAGGGAGTGGGGTACCGGATCCCGTGAAGCTGTATCCCACGGCGCTGTCGCTGCGCGCCCGGCTGACCCTCGTCTACGGAATCCTGTTCTTCGTCGCGGGCCTGCTGCTCCTCGGCGTCACCTACCTGCTGTTCAAAGAGCAGTTGCCCCACTACAACAACAGGGTCATCTCCACCCGGACCACCGGCGGCCCGCCACCGTCGACCGAGGCACGCCCCACGGACGCGTCCCAGGGCGGGCCTCAGAGCGGACCGCGGCGCGGGCCCGAGGACGAACCTCAGATCGAAACCGAGGTCGTGACGGAGGCCAGGCGTCTGTTCGAGCAGGAGCGGGAGGACCTGCGCGACACCGCCCTGACGTCGCTGATCACCCAGGGGTCGCTCGCACTGCTCGCCGTCGGCGGGATCGCCGCCGGGTCCGGCTGGCTCATCGCGGGCCGGGTGCTCTCCCCGCTGCACCGCGTCACCGAGACCGCCCGCCGCATCGCCGCGGCGCCCGCGGCCGACCGGGGGCTGCACGAGCGCATCGCCCTGCGCGGCCCCCGCGACGAGGTCAAGGAACTCGCCGACACCTTCGACACGATGGTCGAACGCCTCGACCGGTCCTTCGACGGCCAGCGCCGCTTCGTCGCCAACGCCTCCCACGAGCTGCGCACCCCGCTCACGCTGGGACGCGCCATGGTCGAGATGGCGATGCACCGGGAGTCGGCGTCACCGGACGTCCGGGCGCTCGGCGAGAGCCTCCTGCAGATCAACGCCCGGCACGAACGCCTCATCAACGGGCTGCTGCTGCTCGCCCGTTCCGAGAACGAGCTCACCACCCGCGTCCCCGTCGACCTGGCCGACGTCGTCGAGCACGTCGTGTCCCAGACGACCCGTGAAGCCGAGGACGCCGGCGTCACCGTCGAGACCGACACCGCCGAGGCCATGACGATGGGCGACGCCCTTCTCCTGGAACGCCTCGTGCAGAACCTCGTGGAGAACGGCCTGCGCCACAACACCGAATCCGGGTGGGTCACCGTCGCGTGCCGGACCGAGGACGGGCGGGCCGTCCTGGAGGTGGCCAACACGGGCCCGACCATCCCGCCCTATGAGATCGCCGCCCTCTTCGAACCGTTCCACCGCCTGGACTCCGACCGCGTCGTCACCGCGAAGGGCACGGGCCTCGGCCTCTCGATCGTCCAGTCCATCGTCCGCGCCCACGGGGGCACCGTGACCGCCGCCCCGCGCACGAACGGCGGCCTCCACGTCACCGTCACCCTCCCGGGCGGCTAGCCGCCGGCCGAGGCGTTCACTTCGGTGGAGAACCCGTCACCGGGACGTCTCGTGGCGCAGCTCGCGGGGGCTCACGCCGAAGCGGCGGCGGAACGCGTGGCTGAGGGCGCTGGCGGAGGAGAAGCCGCTCGCGTGCGCGATGTCGGTGATGGTGACGTGCCGCTCACGGGGGTTGCGCAGCCGGTCGCGGACGAGGCGCAGCCGCTCCTCGCGGATCAGCGCGCGGGGCGTCGTCCCGGCCTGCTGCAGGGCGAGCTGGATCTGGCGCAGCGACCAGCCGAGATCCTGCGCGATCGCCGCGCCGGTGAGGCCGGGGTCGGTGGCGTGTTCCCGAACGTAGCGGCGCACGACCGCCTCCACCTCCGCGAGGTGGCTCGGCGCGGCCGGACGCTCCTCCCCTAAGACGATGCACAGCAGCTCGGTGATCCGGTCGCAGGCGGCGTCGAACTGCGCCCCGGAGAGGGCCTCGTCGCCGACGGCCCGGACCATTCCGGCGACGACGCGGCCGAGACCGGTGGACAGGTCGAGGCCGGCGACCACGGGCGGCCCGGGACGCACCCGGCCCCGCACCTCGTGCGCGGGTATCGTCAGGACGAGCGCTCGGGCCGGCCGGTGCTGGACGACCCGCAGCGGTGCGAGGAGGGACAGGAGCCCGCCGGTCCCCGGGCGAAGCCTGGTCCGCACGCCGTCGCGGAGCACGAGCATCTCGCCGTGGAGCGGGACCACGAAACGGTAGGAGTCATCGGGGGAACGGCGGATGTCGCCCTCGGTGCGAACGTGATCGGCCCGGTCCGCCCGGTACAGCACGAGCCGGTAGGCGGCACTACTGTTTCGGACGGGCCCACCGAGGAATTCGTCCACCGAAGGCCCTTCCCCCATTCGGTAATTCGCCGTGGCGGCTCCGGCTCCAACTGTTTCAACAGTTCGAGAGCCTAATACCAGCACGCCAGCTAAATCAGGCGAATCCAGCAGAAGGTGACTCGATTCAGACAGCGTGTGATGACAGATGCGCTCTGCGGCAAGATCTCTGCGCGTCTGTACAAGCGGACCGGGGCCCGGTCGGCCTACGGTGCCGAAACCGCGGCGTGTCGGCGCCGCCCCCTACCCCCCACCCGGCCACGAGGCGGTCCGTCGCGGCCCGCCTCGTCCGAATCGTGTGCACCGAGGATCCGATGCAGCCATACCTCCTGGCGACCGTGTTCGTCATCGTGGCGGGCGCGGCCATCGCGACCGCGGTCCTGCTGGTCCGCCAGCGGCAGGAGACCGCCGAGCTGCGCGCGCAGAACGCCGCGCTGGCACGCGGCCTGGACCTGCGGGACAGGGAGCTGCGGCACCTGGCCGACGTCCGGCTGCCCGAGCTCATGGAGTCGCTCGGCAACCCGGGCGTCCAGGTCTCGGGACCGTTGCACGACCTCTCCCGCGAGGCCCCCGGCTTCGAGCGGTCGCTCCGGGCCGTGATCGACCTGTTCGCCGGGTCCGCCGCCCGCGTCAGGGAACGTTCCGACCGGTCCGCCAAGTCGACCCTGCGGGCGATGATGCGCGCGGTGCAGAGCCTCGCGAACGAGCAGCAGCTCGCCATCTCGAACATGCAGGAACGTCACGACGACCCCGACGTGCTGCAGGATCTGCTCCACATCGACCACATGAACGCCCAGCTCGGCCGGCGCGCCCAGGCCACGGCCGTGCTGTGCGGGTCGTGGCCGGGGCAGCAGCGCTCGGCGTCCTCGCTGACCGACGTGGTCCGCGGCGCCACCTCCCGCATCCGCGACTACCTGCGCATCAACCTCGTCGGAACGGTCAACAGCGCGGTGACGAGCCGGGCCGTGGAGCCGATCGTGCTGACGCTGGCCGAGCTGCTCGACAACGCCGCGCGGCACTCGCGGCCGGACACCACCGTCGAGGTCAACTTCCGCTCCGCGCACAACGGCATCGCGATCACCATCGACGACGCCGGCGTCGGCATGGACGCCGAGGAGCTCGCACGCGCGGCCGAGCTGCTGTCGGGCGAGACGTCGGTGGACATCCACCGGCTCGGCGACCCCCCGCAGGTCGGGTTCGCGGTGGCGGGCGTGCTCGCCGCCCGTTACGGGTTCCGGGTCTCGGTCGACTCGCAGTCCCCCTACGGAGGTGTCAGGGCCGTGGTCTTCGTCCCGCGCACGCTGCTCACCGAGATCCCCGACGACGTGCCGCCCCGGACGGCGGCGTCCACCCGCACGTCCGCGCACAGCGCGGCGGGCGCCGACGACGGGCCGTCCACGGCGAGCGGACTGCCGAAGCGCAGCCGCGTCGCGGTCGCCGAACGACCCGGCGGCGGGGACGCGGACGGGGGGTCCGGCGGCGGGGCATGGCCCCCGCCCCGGCCGGCGCGGGAGACCGCGGCGGGGCTCGGCGCCTGGCAGCGGGGGACGCGGTCCGGCCGCGCGGCCGGACGACCGGACGCCGGGGACACGGAGAACGACGGGCCCGCGAGCGAAAGCGGGAATGTGAGGCCATGAACGAGGGGTGGAACGGCGCGATGGACGACGGTACGAACCGGCTCGGCTGGATGCTCGACGACGCGCTGCGCATGCCGGAGACGCGTTACGCGATCCTGCTGTCGGCCGACGGGCTGCTCATGGCGCATTCCGCGGGGATCAGCAGGGACGACGCGGAACGGCAGGCCGCCGGCATGTCGGGCCTGCAGTCGCTCGCCCGCAGCACGGCCGAGTTCTGCGGGAACCCGGACACGACGTGGCGCCAGACGGTCAACGAGTTCGACGACGGGTACGTGTTCCTCGTCGCGGCCGGCCCCGGCGCCTACCTCGCGGTGTCGGCGACACAGCACGTGGACATGGAGACCGTGTCGTTCCGGCTCCAGGAACTCGTCCAGCGGCTGGGCAAGGAGCTGACCAGCCCGCCCCGTCCGGAAGCGGGCAGTCCGGCGTGAGCCGCCGCAGGAACGAACGGGCGCTGGTGCGCCCGCACGTCGTCACCGGCGGGCGGGCCCACCCGACCCGCAACGTGTTCGACCTCGTCACCCTCGTGATCTTCAATGCCGACCTGCCGCGCACCGGGCTGTCCCCGGAGAAGCTGCGCATCATCGAGCTGTGCCGCGGCGGAGCGCTGTCGGTCGCCGAGATCTCGGGGCACCTCGGGCTGCCGGTGGGGGTCACCAAGGTGCTGCTGTCCGACCTCGTCGACGATGGGCACCTCACCACCCGGGCGGGGGCGCCCGAGACCCGCAACGCCAAGGCCAAGCTCCTTCAGGAGGTGCTCGATGGACTCCGCGCTACGCTCTAGCACGCCCTATCTGCGCGAGAGCGTGCGGACGGCCGTCAAGATCCTCATCGTCGGGCACTTCGCGGTCGGCAAGACCACGTTCGTCGGGACGCTGTCGGAGATCCGGCCGCTGCACACCGAGGAACGGATGACCCAGGCGAGCGTCCCGGTCGACGACCTCACCGGCATCAAGGACAAGACGACCACGACGGTCGCCATGGACTTCGGCCGCCTCACCCTGACCGACGAGATCGTCCTGTACCTGTTCGGGGCGCCGGGCCAGCAGCGCTTCACCCGCCTCTGGGACGACCTCGCCCGGGGCGCGCTCGGCGCGCTGGTCCTCGTCGACACCTCCCGGCTCAAGCAGTCGTTCGAGGTCATGGACGCCGTGGAGCGTCGCGGGCTGCCGTACGCGGTGGCCGTGAACCAGTTCGACGGCTCGCCGCGCTTCCCCGACGACGAGGTGCGCGAGGCCCTCGACCTCGCGCCGACCACGCCGCTGGTCACCTGCGACGCCCGCGACCGCAGGTCCTCCACCGAGGCGTTGATCGCGCTCGTCGACCACCTTCTCGTCCTCGACACGGAGACACCGTGACCGACCACGCCCTCCACCGCGACGAGCCGCGGGCCGAGACGGCCGGCGAGCCCGTCCGTTACCCGATGTACGGGCCCGAGTTCGCCCGGGACCCGCACGCCGTCTACGCGCGGATGCGCGCCGACGGCCACGGCGACTTCGCGCCCGTCGAACTCGCCCCCGGCGTCCCCGCCACGCTCGTCCTCGGCTACGAGACGGCGCTGGAGATCCTGCGCGACCCCGACCGGTTCCCCCGCTGCAGCGAGGTGTGGGAGGAGCGGGTCGGCCCCGAGTGCCCGGTGCTGCCGATGATGAGGAGCCGGCCGAACGCGCTGTTCACCAACGGCGCCGTCCACGCCCGGCTCCGCGCGGTCGTCGTCGACAGCCTGAACCGCCTCGACCCGGCGCTGCTGCGCGAGGACGTGATCGACGCGGCCAACCGGCTCATCGACGGGTTCGCCGCGGACGGCGAGGCCGACATCCGCCACCAGTACACCCGCACGCTGCCGCTGCTGGTGTTCAACGAGATGTTCGGCTGTCCGCCCGAGCTCGGCGACAGGCTCGTGCGCGGCATGAGCGCCATGTTCGACACCGTCGGTGCCACCGAGGGCTACAAGCTGCTCATGGAGGCCACCTTCGAACTCGTTGCCCACAAACGGAAGAAGCCGGGCGCGGACGTCACGACGTGGATGATGCAGCACCCGGCGCAGCTGGACGACCTCGAGATGGCGCACCAGCTCACGATGCTGGTCGCCGCCGGAACCGAGCCGCAGCAGAACCTCATCGCCAACGGGATCCTTCTGCTGCTGTCCGACGACCGGTTCGGCGGCGACCTCTCCGGCGGCAGCCTCCCCGTCGAGGACGCCCTGGACGAGATCCTGTGGACCGACCCGCCCGTGACGGCCTACGGGACGACGTTCCCCCGCCAGGACATCGAGTTCAACGGGTACCACCTGCCCGCCCACCAGCCCATCCTGATCGGCTACGCGGCCGCGAACAACGACCCGTCCCGCCCGGTGGGCGACAGGAAGGGCAACCGCGCGCACCTGTCGTTCGCCGGCGGGCCGCACACCTGCCCCGCCAAGGGTCACGCCCGGCTCATCGCGTCGGCGGCGATCGAGACGCTCCTGGACCGTCTTCCCGAGATCGAGCTGGCCGTCCCCGTCGAGGAGCTGGAGTGGCGGCCGGGCCCGTTCCACCGGGCCCTGGTCTCCCTCCCCGTCGTGTTCCCGCCGAGCTGACCCCGCCCGCGGGAGCGGTTCCGGCCGGAACCGCTCCCGCGGCGGCTCGGCGGGGATCCGCTCAGCCGGACCCGCCGCCCCGGCCGTCGGAGGCGCCGGTGGCGGCGCGCAGGGCGCCGACGATGGCCGTCAGCTGGCTGATCAGCCCGGCCACGCCGGCCTGGTCGGCGCCGTTGAGGGTGACCGTGCGCAGCTCATCCGGCTTGGGAAGCTTCGCCATGATCTCCGGCAGCGCGGCGATGAGCCGGGCCTGGACGGCCGCGGGCGTCCGGTCGTTCTCGATCGCGGCGCGGGCGCCCTCCCGCTCCAGCTCCAGCAGCTCCTGCTCGTGCCGGGACCGCGCACGGGTCTCGGCGAGCGCGAGCTCGCCCTCCACGCGCAGCCGGGCGAGCTCGTTGTCGCGCTGGATGCGGAGCCGGGCCGCCTCGACCTCCTCCTCGTGGCGCTCGCGCTCCATGCGCAGCTTGTGCCGCGTCGTCTCGGTCTCCAGCTCGGCGATCTTGCGGGCGTCCTCGTGTTCGCGCCGGGTCCGGCGCAGCTTCTCGGCCGCCTCGGTGTCGAACAGCTGCGACTCGTTGCGGGCGCGCAGCTCGGCGATCTCCCGCTCGTGCTCCAGGCGCTGTGTCTCCTTGAGCCGGTTGGCCGCCATCTCGCGCTGCGCGACCGCCTCCTCGGCCTCCAGCTCCGCCAGCCGGGCGATCTGGCTCTGCTCGGCCCGGTAGGGCTTCTGCAGGTTCTCCCAAAGGCGTGACGAGCTGACCACGGCCTCCTTGATCTGGACGGTGACGATCCGCAGCCCGAGGCCCTCGTCGCCGTCCCCGCCCTGTCCCTCGGCGACCGCGCGCAGCCGGGCCGTCAGCTCCTCGATGATGGGCTGCTTGTCGCTGAGGACGTCCCGCACGCTCATCGTGGCCACCTTGTCCTTGATGGCGGCCTCCGCCTGCTCCCTGAGCTGGATGTTCACCAGCCGCATCGGGTCATCGGCGTCACTGAAGTCGAGCTTGCGGTAGGCGACCTCGAAGTCGTGGATGATCCACTGGACGTAACCCTGGACGAGCACGCCCTGCAGTTCCCGGCAGATGCAGTACGCATTGATCAGGATCGTCTGGGTCGCGCCCGGCACCACGAGGAACGAGTCGGTGGCCGGATTGAACCGGAACGACACGCCGAGCCCGATGTGCAGCGGCTTCGACCGGCCGCGCCGGGTGTGCACCACGAACGCGTTCGGCGGGACCAGCACGTTCTTCCACCGCCAGAACCCGCTGATCCGCACGTCCACCGGGCCGGGGGCGGGACGGTCCCCGCCCGGTGCGCCGCCACGGCGGCCGAGGGCCCGTTCCCGCTTGGCCAGCGGGCCGGCGGGCATCGCGGGCCCCGCCGGTGGCGGCGGCGCGGGCACACGCCGCGCCTTGAGGTCGCCCTCCAGAATCGCCTGATCGGCGACAACCTTCTCCAGATACGGATTGCCCTGTCCAGACGAGCTCATCTCGCTCCTCAACCCCGTGGTTCGGTTGGCGGTACCTTAGTGCGCTTCGAACCTTTCGACCGGCGATATCCGTACGTCCGGACGTGACGACACAGGAGCGGCGGGCGACACAGGGGCGGCGGGCCGCCCCCGCCGACGGGCCGATGCTCGCCGTCGGCGCCGCCGCGACCGCGCTCGTCGGGCTCGCGCTCGTCCTGCGGCTCGGCGGCGCGCTCAGCGACACCGCCGCGCCCGGGCTGTCCCAGGCGGGCGCCCTCACCAAGGCGGGGCTGTCCACCGCCAAGCTCGCCGGGAACGCCGCCGCCGTCCTGACGGTCGGGTGGCTGCTCGTGGCCGCCGTGTTCGCGCGTCCTCCCTCACCCGTCGGCCGCCGCTGCCTGCGCGCCGCGTCCCTGACCGCCCTGCTGTGGGCGCTGTGCACGCTCGCGCTCATCGTGTTCACCGCCCTCGACCTGTTCGGCGTCGGCCTCGGCGGCCTCACCGGCGGCATGATGCGGACGCTGCTCGTCGAGCTGCCGCAGGGACGGGCGCTGCTGATCGTCCTCGTCGCCGCCGTCGTGCTCGCGGTCGCGGCGAGCGCCCCCCGCGCCGCGAACGGCGCCGGATACCTGCTCGCCGGAGCGCTCGCCGCCCTGCTCCCGCCGCTGTTCACCGGGCACGCGGCGAACGCCTCCTACCACGCCCTCGCCGTCCACAGCCTCGCCGCACACGTCGTCGCCGCCGCGCTCTGGATCGGCGGGCTCGTCGCCCTGGTCACCGCGGGGCCCGCGCTCCGCGACGAGCTTCCCGCGATCGCAGGCCGCTACAGCACCCTGGCTCTGGTGTCGTTCGCCGTCGTCGGGGTGAGCGGCGCCGTGAACGCCTGGGTGCGGCTCGGCGGCGTCGAGCTCGGCTCACGGTACGCGTGGGTGGTCGTCGCCAAGATCGCGGCGCTGGTCGTCCTCGGGGTTCTCGGGTGGCGGCACCGGCGCTCCGCCCTCCCCGCGCTGCGCGACGGCAGGGGGCCGCGGCCCTTCCTGCGCCTCGGGACCGCCGAGATCCTCGTCATGGCGGCGACGATGGCGCTCGCCACCGGCCTGTCGCGCACCCCGCCGCCGGAGAACCCGCCCGACACGCTCGACCTCGCCGCGCTGCGCCTCGGCTTCCCGCTGCCCGGCCCGGCCGGACCGGGCCCCTACCTGCTCGACTGGTGGCCCGACCCGCTGTTCGTCACGCTGATCGCGACCGGGGCCGTCCTGTACGGGGCGGGCGTGCTGCGGGCACGGGACTGGCCGTGGCACCGCACCGCCGCCTGGTACGCCGGGCTCGCCGTCGCGTTCCTGGCCACCTGCGGCGGTCTCGCCCGGTACAGCATGGTCCTGTTCAGCGCCCACGCCGTCCAGCACGTCCTGATCGGGCTCGCCGCCCCGGCGCTGCTCCTGCACGGGGCGCCGCTGCGGCTCGCGTTGCGCACCGTCCGGGGCGGTAACGCGTCACTGCTGGCCGCCGCGGCCGACTGCCGCGGGGTCCGGCTGCTCGCGCACCCGGTCGTCGCCTCCGTGCTCCTTCTGCTCAGCCTGTACGCGTTCTATGTCTCGCCGCTGTTCCCGCCGTCGCTCAGCAACCACGCGCTGCATTCGCTGGTCATGCTGTGCTTCCTGGTCATCGGGCTGGCGTACCTGCGCGGGACGGCCGGGACGCTCCTGCCCCTCGCGGTGCTGCCGCTGCACGCGGTCGCCGGGATCGACCTCATGCGTCACGGGGCCGTCCTCGGAAGCTGGTACGAAGAGCTCGGCCGCGACTGGGGCGCGCCGCCGCTGGACGACCAGCGTCTCGGCGCGCTGCTGCTGTGGACGCTCGCGGTCGTTCTCACGGCCGCCGTCCCCGGCGTGCGGGCCGCCGTGCGCTACGGGCGGGCCCGGCGGTCGACGACGCGGCTCAGCGCCTCCACGACGGTCGGGTCGTACTCGGCCGCGGAGTCGAGCCTCAGCCTCTCCAGCACGGCCGCGCCCCGGTCGCGGTCGGACGACTCCCCCACCAGGTCGTCGTAGGCGTTGGCGGCCTTGATGATGCGGCTCGCGAGCGGCGGGGAGACCGGCTTGGCGGCCTCGCCGTCGTCACCGGCGGGCTCGGGCGCGGACCGGTACGGATGCGACGAGAGCTGGACGATGGTCGCCACCCGGTCCAGGACGCCCGTCTGCTTGATCACCTCGGCGCCGAGCTCGGCGATGCGGCGCTGCTCGGCCGGGGACGCCAGCACGGTCGCGCCGCCCGGGATCGGGTCGCCGAGCGAGAGCTGGCCGATGTCGTGCATCAGGGCCGCGTACTCCAGTTCGAGGAGCTCGGCCTCGGACATGCCGAGCTCGCGTCCCATCTCCACCGCGAGGCGGGCCACCCGGCGGGAGTGCCCCGTCTCGACGTAGCCGCCGACCTCGGTGACGCGCGACAGCGCCCGGATCGTCTGCAGGTAGGTGGCGCGGGTGCCGGCGTAGCGGCGGAACGCGAACTGCGTGACCAGGATCGGCACCGTGAAGATCAGCAGCGCGGCCTCGCCCATCGCGGTCGTCGCCACCGCGATCAGCATGGCGGTCGCGCTGGTGGCGGCGCACAGCGCCATCTTGGCCTTGATCTCGTCCCGCATCACGATCCCGAACCGCGCCCGGACGGTCTCGGCCCGGATCACCGCGGCGATCAGCACGTCGGTGAAGCAGGACGCGACCACCACCAGGCCCATCACCGCGAGCAGCAGGTGCCAGGCGAGGTCGAGCGTCAGCACCGGGCGGAAGCACAGCGCGATGACCGCGACCGTGAACAGCCGCCGCGCCATCGCGTCCGGGCGCGGCCACCGCCCGACCGCGATGTGCGGCAGGGACCCGACGAACATGCCGACCGAGGTGACCGCGAGGACCTGCAGCGCCGAGTGCTCGGCGGGGACGACGCCGAGCGGCGCGTCCGGCGGGGCCCCCTCGGTGCCGACGCCGACGAGCAGGGCGTAGCCCATGGCGCCCGCGCTGGCGATGGGCGCGACCTCCCGGTTGCCCGGCATCACCATCCGGAACAGCTCGCCGAGCGCGATCAGCGCCCCGAAGATGACCGCCACGTCGGGCTGCCGGAGCCCGACCGCCGCGACGTGCGCGACGGCGACCACGGCGAACAGGCCGGCGGTGGCGATCAGCAGGAGCCGGGCGGCGTCGATGCGCTGCCACACGGCCTTCTCCCGGGCCTCGGCCTGACCGGTCATGGCAACCCCGTCACCGCCGCACCTCGTCGCCGGCGACCCGCAGGGGCGTGCTCGGGTCGTCGTGATCCTGCTGGGTGGTCTCCACGACGCCGTCGTCCGGCACGACGACCGGGCCGGGCGGCTCCCACGGCTCGCGTTCGAGGGCCCGCAGGAACGCCTCCACCA
>DATCLF010000360.1:0-18154 GCA_036564055.1 Spirillospora sp. | reverse complement strand
AGCTGGCCCTCGCCTACTGCCGCGAGCAGAAGGCGCCCGCCGACGCGATCCGCCTGTACGAGACGGTGTGGCGCACCGACCGCAACTACATCAACGCGGCGTTCGGCCTCGCGCGCGTGCACCTGGCGACGGGCGACCGGGACGCGGCGATCGCGGTGCTCGACTCGGTGCCGAAGACCTCGATCCGGTACGTGCCCGCCCAGGTGGCCGCGGTCGCGACGGCGGTCCGCGGCCGGTCCCCCGCGGAGCTGGACCCGGACGCCCTCGTCAGGGCGAGCGACCGCCTCGCCGCGCTGGACCTGGACGCCGAGCGCCGCGACCGGCTCGCCGCGGAGATCCTCGAGGCGGCGCTCGGCTGGCTGCTGCACACCTCGTCAGCGCTTCCCGCGGTGCGCGGCGCACGGGCCGGAGGGTCGCACACCGCGGCCGGCGGTTCCCTGTTCGGCGCCCCGATCGCCGAGGTCCCGCTGCGCCGCGAGCTCGAGGCGCGCTACCGGGAGCTGGCCCGGCGCAGCCGCGACCGGGACGAGTGCCGCCGCCTCGTCGACGCCGCCAACGCCGTACGCCCGAGGACGCTGCTGTGACCGGCGAACCGACCGATGCCGACCGGGCCGACCCGGAGGCGGTGAAGGCCGCCGAACGGTTCTGCCCGAACTGCAGCGAGGTGGTCTATCCAGGCGAGATCTTCTGTGAGGAGTGCGGGTACCGGATCGCCGACGGCCCGCCTTCCGCTGCGGCGGACTCCGCGACGCAGGACGGCGGGCAGGGCGACGCGCGCTCGTGCCGGGGCTGCGCGTCGACGGCGATCGACGCCGACGGGTACTGCGAGACCTGCGGGCTGCGCCAGCCCACCGAACGCGACCACGTCGAGATCGAGCTCGCGGCGCCCGGCGGTGCGGAGGGCACCCGGCCGGTGGTCGCGGCGGGCGTCAGCGACCGCGGCCTGCGCTACAGCCGTAACGAGGACGCGATCGCCCTCGCGGCCCACTCCACCGGGGTCGCGGTCGTGGTGTGCGACGGCGTCGGTTCCTCGCAGCGTCCCGAGGACGCCTCCGGCACGGCCGCCGACACCGGTGTCGCCGAGCTCGTGGCGCTCCTCGACGCCGGCGTGGACCCCGAGGACGCGACGCGCACGGCGGCGCTGCGGGCGGCCGCGGCGGTCGCCGCGCTGGCCGGGTCCCCGCACGAGGCGCCGTCGTGCACGTACGTGTCGGCGGTGACGCGCGGGTCGTCGGTCACGGTCGGGTGGGTCGGCGACAGCCGCGCCTACTGGCTGTCCGCCGACGGGGCCGTCGACCCCGCCGACCGAACCGGCGAGGGTTCCGGGGAGGAACCGGGCGGGGACGCGGCCGACGCGGCAGAGGTCGCCACCGGTGACATGGCGGAGATCAGCGCGTCGCGCCGGCTCACCGAGGACGACTCATGGGCCGCGTTCATGGTCGCGCAGGGATCGCTCACCGAGCGCGAGGCGGAACGGCACCCGAACGCCCACGTCATCACGGCCTGGCTCGGCGCGGACGCCGGGGAGGTCGACCCGCACGTGGCGACGTTCCGGCCCACCGGTCCCGGCACCCTGCTGGTCTGCAGCGACGGCCTGTGGAACTACTTCCCGGAGGCCCGCGATCTCGCCGCGCTGCTGACGGCCGGTCCCGGACCCGGGACCGGCCCCGCACCGGACACCGTCCCTGACGCGGCGAACGCCGACACCGACAACCCAGACATCGAGAACCGCGCCGGCGACACGCGACCCGATCCCACCGTGCCCGACCCGGGGCACGATCCGGCGGCCGATCCGCTCGGCGTCGCGCGGGCGCTGGTGCGCCACGCCCTGGACGCCGGCGGCCGCGACAACGTCACGGTCGCGGTGATCCCGCTTCCCTCCCCCGCCGCCCCGCACGAAAGCATCCCTTCGCAGAGCACGGAGCAGCCCCGATGAGCGAGCTTCCCCAATTCACCATCAAGGTCGACCAGAACAAGTACCTGCCCGAGGGCGGCACTGAGGTGCACGCCATCGTGTCGGTCGAGGCGACCACCGCCGACGGCGCGGCACCCGCTCCGTCCGCCAAGGCGTCCGAGGTCATCATCATCGACACCTCGGGCTCGATGTCCTACCCCGACACCAAGCTGCGCGCGGCGATCGAGGCGGCGCAGGTCGCGGTCGACACGCTGCGCGACGGCGTGGACTTCGCCGTCGTGTCCGGGTCCAACACCGCGTCGATGGTCTACCCGCGGACCAAGGGCCTCGTCACCGTCAACCCGCAGACCAGGGCGGAGGCCAAGCAGGCGCTGAGCAGGCTGACCGCCTCCGGCGGCACCGCGATCGGGCAATGGCTCGGGCTCGCCAACGAGCTCTTCGGCGACGTCCAGGGCATCCGGCACGCGATCCTGCTGACCGACGGCAAGAACCAGCACGAGACGCCCGAGGAGCTCGACGCGGCCCTGTCGCGCTGCAACGGCCGTTTCGTGTGCGACTGCCGCGGCGTCGGCACCGACTGGGAGGTCGCCGAGCTGCGCAAGATCGCCTCCGCGCTGCTCGGCAGCGTCGACATCGTCGCCGACCCCGCGGGCCTCGTCGCCGACTTCCAGGCGATGACGGAGGCGGCCATGGGCAAGGCCGTCGCCGACGTCGCCCTGCGGGTGTGGACGCCGCAGACCGCGCGGATCCGGTTCGTCAAGCAGGTCATGCCGTCGGTGGAGGACCTCACCGGGATGCGCGTCGAGTCGGCGCCGCAGTCAGGCGACTACCCGCTCGGCGCGTGGGGCGACGAGAGCCGCGACTACCACATCTGCGTGGAGGTCCCGCCCGGCGAGATCGGCAAGGAGCTGCGGGCCGCGTGGGTGAAGCTCGTCGTGCCGGGAGCTCCCGGCGAGGAGGACAAGGTCCTCGCGACCGGCAACGTCCTCGCCCAGTGGACCGACGACGAGGCGCAGTCCACCCGGATCAACCCGCGGGTGGCGCACTACACCGGGCAGGCCGAGCTCGCCGCCGCCATCCAGGAGGGGCTGCAGGCGCGCAAGGACGGCGACCTCGACACCGCGACCGCGCGGCTCGGCAAGGCCGTCGTCCTGGCCCAGCAGGCGGGCAACGACGCGATCACCGCGATGCTCCGCAAGGTGGTGGACGTCATCGATCCCGTGACGGGCACCGTCCGGCTGAAGAGCCACATCGACAAGGCCGACGAGATGGAACTCGACACCCGTTCCACCAAGACGATCCGGACGCGCAAGGACGAGACGCTGACCACGCCCCGGCCGGGTGAGCGCTGAGCATGGCGACCTGCCCCAACGGACACACCTCGCGGACCCCGGACTACTGCGAAGTCTGCGGCGAGGTCATCGGCGCCCCGCCGGGTTCCGGCTCGCCGGCCGGGGCCGCGCCGGGCCCGAGGCCCTGCCCCGACTGCGGGACTCCCTGCACCGACCGGTTCTGCGAGGCGTGCGGCTACGACTTCGCCACGGGCGGCGGGAAGCCCACGCCCCGGACGGAGAAGTCCTTCCCGAACCGGCCGGGCGGGTCGGCGTCGGGGCCGTCTCGTCCGCAGCCCGCGCCGCCCCTCCCGTCGCCGCCCCCGCCGCCGACGCCGACACCGCCGCCCCAACCGCCGACGGCGGTCTGGACGGCGGTCGTGGCGGCCGACCGTGAGTACTTCGAGAGGGTCCTGGCCGAGGGCGGTCCCGATTCGGCGTCGCTGAAGTTCCCGCCGTACGCGCCCGAGCGGCGGATCCCGCTCGCCGGGCCGCAGGTCCGTGTCGGGCGCCGCAGCACCAAGCAGCCGTCGCCCCCGCCGGAGATCGACCTGCGCGAGCCGCCCGAAGATCCCGGCGTCTCCCACCTGCACGCGGTTCTGCTCGCCAAGCCGGACGGCTCCTGGACGCTGGTCGACCCCGGCTCCACCAACCGGACCTGCATGAACGGGTCCATGGAACCGATCCCCTACAACACCGAGATCCCGCTCGGCGACGGAGACCGCATCCACGTGGGCGCCTGGACCACCATCACGCTCATCCGAGGCGAGGCCACATGACGGCCGTTCAGCGAACTCCCGGCACGGGAGCACCCGTCCCTTCCCCGCGGCCCGCGCCGCCCGGTCCGCGTCATCCCGGCACGGTGCAGCGGCCCGGAGGCCCCGGCAGGCGTGTCTCCCGCGCCGCCCGGCTGCTGCCCCGCACGGTCGTGGCGCGCGTCCGGACGCTCACGGGCGTGGCGCTCGTCCTCCTCGTGGCGCTGCTGGCGACCACGTGGACGACGATCGCGAACGCGCGGGAGGGCGTGCGGGTCATCGGCAGGGACGCCGGGCCGCAGGTCGTCGCGACCAGCGACCTGTACTTCCAGCTCACCGACATGGACGCCCAGCTCGCCAACGCCCTGCTGGCGGGCAACGACTCGTCCACGCGGGACGAGGCCGAGAAGCGGTACAACGAGAACCGGCTCAAGGCGGGCGATGCGCTGTTGCAGGCGGCCAGGCTCGCCGACGAGGAGACCGAGAAGAACACGGCCCGCGACGTGCTGGACGCCCTCGGCCGCTACGAGCGCCTCGCCGGGCAGGCGCTGCTGCTCGACCGGCAGTCCGA
Source organism: Spirillospora sp. (assembly GCA_036564055.1). Classification (GTDB taxonomy): domain Bacteria; phylum Actinomycetota; class Actinomycetes; order Streptosporangiales; family Streptosporangiaceae; genus Spirillospora. Next base: position 13,582 of record DATCLF010000360.1, on the reverse strand, counting down.
CCGTCCGCCCGGGGAGCCGTCGCCCGAGGTCGTCGGCCTGTACCGCCAGGCCACCGACCTGATGAAGCTCGACCTGCTGCCCAAGGCGTACAACCTGACGCTCGACAACGGCACCCTCGTCCGGCACACCTACGAGGACAAGCGGTCCGCCGTGCTGACGGGGCGCCTCCTGGTCATCGTCATCGGCCTGGCGCTGCTCGCGGCCCTGATCGGGTTGCAGCTCTACCTGACGAAGCGTTTCCGCCGGCTCATCAACGTGCCGCTGGCGCTGGCCACGCTCGTCGCCTTGTTCCTGGTCACGGCGGCCACGCTGATGCTGACCGGTCAGGCCGACCATCTGCAGAAGGCCAAGGAGAACGGCTTCGACTCGATCCTTTCCCTGGCCCGGGCGCGCGCCATCAGCAACAGCGCCAACGCCGACGAGACCCGTTTCCTTCTCGACCCGGGCCGGGCCGACGCCTACGAGCAGGTCTTTCTGAGCAAGTCCCAGACCGTGCTGTTCCTGCCCGCCGGGAATCTCGCCGAGTACAACAGGGCCGTGCAGGGCGACCTTTCGTTCGAGCCCGGACGCGCCAGGTTCCTCGGCTTCCTCGGTACCGAGGCCAACCGGCCCACCGAGCCGGGCGAGCGGCGCACCCAGCTCGTGCGCGGGCTTGAGAAGGTTCTGGCCGCCTACCAGAAGGTGCAGGCGAACGACAAGGAGATGCGGGACCTCTTCTACAAGGGCAGGCGCCAGGACGCCATCACGACACGTCGCTCCGCGTCTCAGGATTTCGCCGCCTACGACCGGTCCCTCAGGGAGCTGATCGGCGTTCACCAGACCGAATTCCGTGAGGCCGTCGGGGACGGAGAGGACGGGACGAGCGGCTGGTACGGCGTCCTCCCGGCCGTGGGGGTCGCCATCGCTCTGCTCGTGCTGGTCGGGGTGCGGCCCCGCCTGGCCGAGTACCGCTGGTCGAAGTGAGAGGGAGCGGGGCGGCTCGACACCGTCCCCGCCGGCGAACTCCCCGGCGGCCTCGTCTCGGAGGCCGCCGGGGCGGCGGCCGGTCACGCCCGTCGAGCTCGATCCGGTCGCGGATTCCCTCAATTCGAAGACTGCTCCATATATTCTTCCACCATTTGAAATCTGAGTTCTGTGTCCATCTGAGCTGAGCCGTTACGGGCTCGTCCATCAGGTCGGCGAAACGTCTCATGCCCGGCGCCGTGCGGACTTCGGGAACGTGAGTACACTGTCCCCGCCAACGTGCTGAGTGAGGTTTGTGTGGTGCGACGGCTGACACGGTTCCTGGCTACAGCGGGTGCGGGCTCGGTGCTGGCCGCCGCCATTGCCGCGCCCGCATATGCGACTCCTTCGCCGCGGCAGGAACAATGGTGGTTCTCCGCATGGGAGATCGAGCAAAAGGTCTGGCCCGTGAGCAGGGGCGCCGGCGTGACCGTGGCCGTCCTCGACACGGGCGTGAATGCCCGGCTTCCCGATTTCCGGGGGGGCGTTGGTTCCGGGCACCGACGTTTCCACCGGCACCGGTGACGGGGGCCGGGACGACGGCGACAGCCCCGGCCACGGGACACAGATGGCGTCTCTCATCGCCAGCCGGGGAACGGGCACCGGTTTCGTCGGCGTTGCACCGGAAGCCAAGATCATGTCCGTGAGGACGCCGGGGGTCAACGTCGACAAGGCCATCCGGTTCGCCGCCGACCACGGCGCGAAGGTCATCAACATCTCGCAGGGATACCCGCGCCCCGACAACAAGTGCCCAGACGAGATCCAGCTCGCGGTGGACTACGCACTGCAGCGTGACGTGGTCATCGTCGCCGCAGCGGGCAACAACGGAAACGTCACCAACCACCCGGAGGCTCCTGCCAACTGCGCCGGCGTGCTGGCCGTGGGCGCCATCGACAACCAGAAGCGCGCCTGGGAGAAGACCGCGCGGCAGTCTTTCGTCGAAGTCGCCGCTCCAGGGGTCTACGTGGGCGGAGTCAACCACCTTGGGCAGGTCCTCACCGCCAAGGCGGGGACGAGCCCGGCGTCCGCGCTGACGTCCGCGGTAGCGGCGCTGATCCGGTCGAAGTACCCGCAGATGCCGAACCGTGAGGTCGTGCAGCGCATCATCAACACCGCCAAGGACGCGGGCCCGCCCGGCCGGGACGAGATGACGGGGAACGGCGCCGTCATCCCCGCGGCGGCGCTCACCGCGGACGTCCCCAAAACCGCGCCGAACCCGGTCTTCGAGCGTTACGACCAGTGGCGAAGGACGCATGCCCAGGCGGCACGGCGACCGGGGCAGAACACGCCGACGAAGAGCGCGTTCACCAAGCGTGAGGAGCAGGCGGCGCAGCGCACCAAGCTCTTGCTCGGTGCGTTGGGCGGCGTCGCCCTGCTCGCGGTGCTGCTCGTCGTCGTCCTCGCCATCGCGAAGCGCCGCAAGCCCGCCGCGGCCGGGCCGATGCCCGGGGGAACGCCGGGCGGCACCCCCGGTCAGCAGCCCGGTCCGCCCGTCCAGCCGCCCGGCTGGGGCGGGCAGGTCGGCCCGCCGCCCGCCGGACAGGCGCCACAGCACCCCTCCGGCATCCAGCAGCGACCCCCTGCGGGCCCGCCGCAATGAGAGCCCGCACATCGGCGGACGCGTACGCGCGGAAGGCGTCCTCGGTCCGGCGCAGCCCTCCGCAGTGGCGCACAGACGTCGCCATGGCCCCGAACGCGAGGTCAGCGGCGCGTATCAGGGGCGCGGAGTCTCCCACGAGGCTCAGCAGCCGGGGAGCCCGGGAGAACGCCACCTTGGCGCGGTGGAACTCGTTGAGGAAACCGTTCGCATTGCTCCGGGCGAACCCGACGATGATGAGGTCGTGTTCCATTCCTCGCGCAGGACGCCCCAAGGGGAATATGCCTGAACGGCATTTTCTGGATCCGGTCGCGAAGGCCCCGGAGTTCGCCTTCGGAAAGCGAAGCGGCACTGAATCAGCACTCCTGAAGTACCGGAATGCTCATTCCCGCCACGGCGACGACCGACCATCTGGTCGCGCCGACGGGGCATGGCATTCGCATCGCACGCGAACCATCCCCGGAAGCACGGTGGCGACGTACTGATCCCCTTGTCGGACTCCTTGATGCTCGTTCTCGTCGATGCGCTGCACACGCGGGGTGCGGGCTGCAGCATACGTGACCGTTGACGTCGGCCCATCGCGCTGATGATCATGATGGCGTGAACGGCCTGCGGCAGGCTTTCGGGCCGCCCGTCCCGGATTCCCCGAGTGAGATTTGCGCCGCGCGACGGATGACGCGCTCGCCGGCCGCCGCAGGAGCGAGACAACGCCGGGTCGGCGAATTCACCGGGTTCACGGTAATCGCCTCCGCACCCCAGAGCCTTCCGATCATCAGCCGCACCGAGCCGCGTCTGACACTGAGAGTGCCCGATCAATCACAAAATGTCAGACGTGTTGGCCGGTCACTGAGATCAGTCGGTTACGTAAGTTCCTGTCCGGCAACGTGATCGTAAGTTATGGTCGCGATCAAAAATCGGTCCGGCCACCACCATCACCCCCGAGGAGTGCAATGACGACGGTCATCCTGGTGGTGATGTGCGTCGTGGTCGGGGCGCTGGAACTGTACGCGAGCAAGCAGAGCCGAGATCAGTCGAAGGCGTTCACCCGCCGGATCGAGGAGCTGAACGACCAGGTCACCAAGCAGAACAACGTCCTGATCACGGTGGGCGAGCAGCTCTCCGCGGAGCTGTCGCGGGTCAAGCAGGACGTGCTGCCCGCCCTCGACACCCGCCTCCGCCGCAACAGCGAGCAGGTGGAGGAGCTCGCCGGGCTCGTCCACCAGGCCGACGAGTTCCTGCGGACGCAGGCCGGCCGGCTCCGCGACCTCGAACAGCAGCGGATCACGCTGGCCGCGCTGCGACGCAAGCTGAGCGAGGTGGAGACGTCGGTGCGGGCCGCCGCCCGGCAGGGCGGCGGCGCGGACGAGAGCAAGGCCGACCTCGCCCTCAGCCGGCTCGCCGACCTGGAACGCGGCGGCCAGGAGATCCTCGCGCTGCAGCGCACCCTCACCCGGACTCTCGAAAACGTCGAGGACGTCGTCTCCGAGCTGCTGCAGTTCACCGAGGGCGAGCTGGACGACAGCGTCACGGCCGCGCTCACCGGCCGTCCCCGCTCCCACGGCGACGCCGTCACCGCCACGGGACGGCTGTGGACGCGCGACGAGCAGCTCGACGACATCCTCAGCGAGATGTACGAGCGGTGCGTGCGCGCCAGCAGCCTCAACATCCGCTTCCGCACCGTCGAAGGCTCCGACGGGTCGGTTCCCGGCGCGCCCGAGCGCCGCCGCTACTTCCTCGGCGGGATGCCCGCCGAGGACCTCGCGGGCTCGTTCAGCGCGCTGCTCATCTCGACCGGAGCCGACCTTCCCCGCAACGGCCTGCACAACGGCACCCACGCGCTCAGGCGGGGCCTCGCCCGCGTCGAGCCCGGCGTCCCGGCGGGCGTCGAGCCCACCCGCCTGCCAGAGGACGAGGCGGCGCTCAAGGCCCTGCTCCGAACGCTGTCGGAGTCCTCCGGGGCCATCGCGCAGATCGGTCCGCTCATGGCCGTTCGGACGCGCGACGAACTGCTGTGCGCGGTGCTGACGGCCGCACAGTCCCTCGAAATGGAGAGCGACGAGGTGTTCTGGGACCCGGTCGCCGCGACCGTCCGGCTGCGGCGCCTGCCGTCCCACCAGCTATGGGACCTCACCTCCTGGGCCGCCGCGCTCTAGGCCGAGCCGCACCTTTCCGGAGCCCGTGAGGCGTCGTCACGCCCAGGTCACCACCTCTGCCGACCCTGCTCTGCTCTGCCGACCCTGCCGCCCTGTCAGCCCTCGTGCACTGTCGACCCTGCTGCACTGTTGGTTCTGGCATGTCGTGGGCACGGTGGCCGTTCGCGGGCGGCGGCAACGGCCGTCAGACCTGGGCGGGGCGTCCGTGCGGAGCAGGCGGGGCGCCCGCGTAGACCCGCACCGTCCGTTCCGACGGGCCGCCGAGGCGCACGTACAGCGGGCACGTCAGCGCACGCGTCACGGGGTCGACCTCCGCGCAGAGCCCGATTCCCGCCGCACGGTCGAGGAACACCACGTTCTCCACGGCCCGCGCCCCGCGGACCGCGTACGGGACGGAGTCGGCGTCACCGGTCTCGAAGAGCTCCTCGAACGTCAGCCTCCGCGCGAACCGCATCAGCACGTTCGCGTCCACCACCCGGCTGCCGATCGCCGCCGCCGGTCCGGCCACGACGATGCCGAAGCTCGGGTTCTCCCGGCCGCGGACGTAGATCTCCCGGTCGGGTTCCAGCCCCTTGCGGCGGCCGGGGATGTGGATGCCGAACCCCGCCTCGCCGTTCACGTAGGCGGGCGGGCCGAAGCCCTCCGCTCTTCCGTCCCGGACGCGCAGCGCGCCCGTCGGCATCTCCCAGCCGGGGAGGTAGACGCCAAGGCCCCGCAGCAGCAGCCGCCAGATGGGACGTCCGGTCACTTCCGGCGCGAACGCGCCCCCCGGACCCGCCCGTGCGCCGATCCCCGCATCGCCGGTGCCCCGCGCTCCCCGTCCCGCGCCGGACCCGCCGAGTTCCCCACCGCCGTCCATCACGATCATCATCGGCCGCCCCTCCCCCTCCGGCAAGGCTCGATCCCCTTACCGCACGGCTCCTGCGACGCCGCGGCCGCGTCGGTTACCGTGGGACCACCCGGATCATGACGAGGACGCCGCCGTGAACCTGCAGGACATGATGGTGCAGCACGACAGCTCGTCGCGCACCATCGACAAGTACCTGATGCCCTACGAGGGGCGTGTCATCGCGGTCCGCCGCCACCCGGCCATCCTCATCCCCGCGCTCGGGGCGGTCGTCGGCGGCCTCATCGCCTGCAGCGTGATCGCGGCGGCCACCGGCATCCTGTGGGTCTGGTGGCTGTGGCTGCCCGCGATCGGCTACCTGCTGTGGAAGATCCTCGCCTGGTCGATGGAGTTCTACCTCGTCACCGAGCACCGGGTGATGCTGATCACGGGCGTGCTGAACCGCCACGTCGCGATGATGCCGCTGTCCAAGGTCACCGACATCACCCTCGACCGCTCGATGTTCGGCCGGATGCTCGGCTACGGCAAGTTCCTCACCGAGTCCGCCGGTCAGAGCCAGGCGATCCGCAGCGTCAACTTCATGCCGTATCCGGAGCAGCTCTACGTCGAGGTCTCCTCCGTGATCTTCGGTTCCGTCGACGAATCCCCCGACTGACCTCTCGGGCCGCCCCGTCACGCCGGAGCCCGTCCCTCTCCCCGATCCGGACGGGCGGGCGCGGCGTTCGCGGGCACCGCGTACGCCACATCCCGCTTCTGAGTCTCATGACCATGTACGGAGACTCCGCATCGGGGATGCTCTTCTCACTGAGGGATGTCCTGAAATGTCCACGGGCGTCCTTGAATGTCGTACGGAAGGAGACCGGCCATGTCTGAGTCGGTTCACCAGGACCTTCCCGCCGCCCACGCCGACAAGCACGTCGCCCTCAGGCTGTCCGCGGAACAGTTCCTCGTGATCCGCAGGGCGGCCGAACTGGTCGGCTGGACGGTGACCGACTACGTCCTGTCCGCCATCCTGGACCGGGCCGAACGCGACCTCTACGAACACGCCGCCGCCCTGGACGCCGCGGCCCTCACGGGCGTGACCGACGCCGACCCGGCAGACCCCTTCCTCGCTCTCCTCCTGGCCCGCGCCTGACCCTGTCACGCGCGGACGTGGGAGCCGGCGCGGGGGACGGATCAGGCCGGGGCGACCGCGTCGTGCAGGCGCGCGGCGTAGTCTGCGGCCTCGGCGTCCGAGTCGTACTTCTGGCGCGGCCAGAAGAACCCGCGAAGCCCGTCCTTGCGGTTGCGCGGCACGACGTGAACGTGCAGGTGCGGGACGCTCTGACTGACCCGGTTGTTCATCGCCACGAACGAGCCGGCCGCGCCGAGCACCGACTCCATCGCCACCGCGATCCGCTGCGCGTACCCGAAGAAGGGGCCGAGCAACTCGCCGGGCACATCTCCGAGCGTCTCGTAGTGCGTGCGCGGGATGAGCAGCGTGTGCCCCTTGAACAGCGGCCTTGCATCGAGGAACGCGATCGCGTCGGGCTCGTCCATCACCACGTGCGCGGACCGTTCCCCTTTGACGATCTCGCAGAACACGCACCCCGTCGTTTCACCCATGCGCACATTCTCACCCCGCGTCATACTCCGCCGCCCATCGCCGTGCCGCCCATTGCCGCTCCACCGGTCAGCACCGCGTCGTCCTTCCGGTCTCAGGCGGCCTGGAGGGCGAGCCACGTCCGTTCCAGGGGGTCGTCCGCCCGGGAACAGAAGTACACGCGGCCTGGGTCGCCCCAGTACCAGCCGAGACGGTCGTCGGAGTCGAGCTGGAGAAGAAGACGCCACTCCTCCCCCGCGTCCTGTTCACCCGGAGCAAGCGACGGAGCGGCGACGGAATCCAGAGGACGGCCCGTCGTGGCGTACAGGCAGTCGGGGCCGAGGGGACGCTGGACGAGCGCCGGCCATCCGCCCAGTTGGTGAGCGGGCATACCGTCGGGCCAGATGTGCCGGGACCAGGCGGCGTGGAGCTGCTCGTAGATGGGCACGAGGCCACCGTCGGTGACTTCCAGACGCCGCAAGGCGGGCTCCTTCGGTGAGGGCAGCGAGAGAAAGGGGGTGGCGTGGAGACGCGTCCGCGGGTAGTTCACGGCGCCCGGCGGCGGGACGGCCTCCCTGAGGTCTCCGGTGAAGACGCGCCAGCCCTCGCGTTGGTCGATGGCATCGCCCCAGGGACGTGGAACATCGCTGGCGTAGTAGAAGGCGGCCTTGCCGGACGAGGGGACGCCACGAATCTCACCGAACACGGCGAGATCGGTGAAGTCGATGGCGCCCAGGAAGTCGAGGGGACGTCCGTTCCACCGAGGCCAGGGCTCCCCGGGCGGCAGGACCGGCGGCCCGCCGAGCTCGACGGGAACGTCCCCGCGGGCACCGAGCCTTAAGGCGGGACCGGCGAGCCGCAGCAGCGCCGAGGTGATCCCGGAGCCGAGGAAGACGGACAGGAGCGAACGAAGCTTGTCGTACTGGGCTGCGAAGTGATCCATGCGCACAGCCTCGCCCGCCGGGCGAGTCCGCCGCAGCATCCCCGGAAATTGTGGATAACTTCGTCCGCGGGCAAGTGCGTCAGCGGCCTTCGAGGGCGCTGGCGAGCTGCAGCAGGAAGCGGTCGACCTCCTGCTCGTCGTAGCCCGGCCCGAAACGGACGACGCGGAACGCGCTCTCGCGCACGTCACGGGCCGTCACCGGCGGGGCCGAACCGCGCAGACCGGCGAGCACCCGTTCCAGGAACGCGTCCACGTCCCGGACGTCGTAGCCCTTGCGAAGGCCCGACCCTGAAAAGCGGGCGTTCCGGATGAAGTTGATGAGCCAGGCGGGCTGCGCCCGCGACCGTCCCGGACGCTTGGCGACCGGTTCCTTCATCCGCAGTTCCCTGACGCATTCGCGGATCAGCTCGTCCGCCAAGCGGGGGTTGTAGCCGCGCAGGACGACGTCGAAACGCGTCTCCAGCACCTCGTCCGCCGACAGGGGCGGCCCTCCGTTGAGCGCACCCGAGATCCGCTCCAGCAGGGCGTCCACTTGCCGGCGGTCGTAGCCGCGCAGGGACACCGGCAACCGCGCACCCGTTCTCACCGGCACCGCGCTCCTCAGCCCGCGGTCGCAGAAGCGCCTGAGACCGCCCGCGCCGCGTCCATCGCGTCTACTCCTTCGTCGACGCCGCCAGCTGACCACAGGCCCCGTCGATCTCTCTGCCCCGAGTGTCACGCACCGTCACCGGGACCCCGTGGGCCTCCAGGCGCCGGACGAACTCGCGCTCGTCCTCGGGCCGGGAGGCAGTCCACTTGGAACCCGGCGTCGGGTTCAACGGGATCAGATTGACGTGGACGAGGTGGCCGCGCAAGAGCCTGCCGAGGAGATCCGCCCGCCACGCCTGGTCGTTGATGTCCTTGATGAGGGCGTACTCGATCGACACGCGGCGGCCGGTGCGGTCCGCGTAGGCCCACGCGGCGTCCAGGACCTCGGCGACCTTCCAGCGGGTGTTGACCGGCACGAGCTCGTCGCGGAGCTCGTCGTCCGGCGCGTGAAGCGACACAGCAAGCCGCACCGACAGGTCCTCCGCGGCGAGCTTCTCGACGGCCGGGACGAGCCCGACCGTGGACACCGTGACCGCGCGCTGCGAGATGCCCAGCCCCGCGGGCGGCGGATCCGTGAGACGGCGTATCGCACCCAGCACCGCCTTGTAGTTGGCCAGCGGCTCGCCCATGCCCATGAAGACGATGTTGGAGACGCGTCCGGGACCGCCCGGGACGCGTCCCCGGGCCAGTGCGCGCGCACCCGCGACGACCTGCTCGACGATCTCGGCGGTGGACAGGTTGCGGGTGAGCCCAGCCTGACCGGTCGCGCAGAAGGGGCAGTTCATCCCGCACCCGGCCTGCGACGAGACGCACATCGTGACCCGGTCCGGGTAACGCATCAGCACCGACTCGACCAGGACGCCGTCGAACGCCTTCCACACGGTCTTCCGCGTCGTGCCGCCGTCGCAGTCCATCTCCCGCACCGGGGTCAGCAGCGGCGGCAGCAGCTCGGACGCCAGGCGTTCGCGGAGGGCGGCGGGCAGGTCCGTCATCTGCGCCGGGTCGTCCGCCAGGCGGACGAAGTAGTGCCGTGAGAGCTGGTCGGCGCGGAACGGCTTCTCCCCCAGCTCCGCGACCGCGGCGCGCCGCTCCGCGGAGGTGAGGTCGGCCAGATGCGTCGGCGGCTTGCCGCGCCTGGGAGCGGCGAAGACGAGCTTGGCCGGGGTCTTGCTGGACGCGGAGTCGGCGGTGGCGGCCCGGGTGGTAGACATGATGCCTCCAGTGTCGCAAACCCGGCCGTGTGGATCGTCCGTCCGAGACGACGAAGGCGGCCGGAACGGCGGCGCCCCGCGCGGACACTTCACGCGTACCGCGACATTCCTGCACATGACCTTGTGGACGACTAAGGTCTCGATCATGCCGGTACTGCGCAAGGGCACCGCCACGGCCCGGGGGTCCGCCCTCAGGGTCGTCCACACCGCCGCCAGCCCGTACGGAAGCCGGCGGCTCGTCGTCGAGACCGACGGTGACGTCACTGCGGCCTACCTGAAGGACGCACGGGACTCGGTGATCGGGGCGACCTGGGTCGGGAACCACTGCGAGGCTCCCTCTGAGCTGGACCTCACGCGCCTCAACGCGGGCCTCGCGCCTGTTCTGCCCGAGTCCCATGTCCGGAATCCGGAGGGACGCAAGCCGGTGGACGTCGAAAGCCTCGAGGTCGTCTGGTTCGAGGAAGGCGACGGTGTGGCCGTCCTCGAGGCGGGTGACCTCCTGTTCGTCATCCCCGGGTGGTCCGACATGGGACGAGGCATCCCCGGATATGCCCGCGACGCCACACGCCAAAGCCCCTTCGCTTTCCCGTTGGACGAGGAGATCGAGGAGTTCGGGCCGCGGATCGAGCGCGCACGCGAGTACTGGAAGATGTACGGCGCCGACGGCTCCTGGGCGGAGTTCCAGCAGTCGGTGCTCGGCCATCTGCTGCAATGCCTCGGCCCCGGTGGTCACTACTGGCACGACGTCGGCCGTCAATTGGGCGCCGGCCGGGCCGGGCTTGCCCCGACCGTGGGGGTGACCGAACGTCCGGCAACGGGAAGCCGCGACTTCACTGTGCTGAGCACGGTCGGGATGTGCCGTCAGCGGATGCCCACCGTCGAGCTGTACGAGGACGACGTCTCTCCCTACGCGCGCATCGAACTCGCCGTCGCGACCACCCTGCCGAGCCGCCGGGCGGGCAGCATCTTCCCGTGGCTCGCCCCGTATCCGTGGCGGTCCGTGACCTGGTTCGCCCCCGGCGACGTCGTCAGGTGGTACCACGAGGCCAGCACGTTCCCCCTCGGCAACGGCGAGGCCGAGTGGGAAGGTGTGCTCCTCCTGGACGACCCGAGCCGTCTGGAGGGACCTGAGGGCCCCGTGCTGACCGGGCTGACGGTCGAGGGGGATCCCGTCCGGTGGCTGTGGCTCGTGCCCATCAGCGGCGAGGAACTCCAGTTCGCCAAGAGCGAGGGCTCGGACGCCCTCATCCGGCGGCTCGCCAAGCAGGGACGTTCCTGGGTCGTCTCCTGAACGTCGGTCCCGGCCGGGATCCCCTCAACGAGCGGGACCCCGGCCTCAGCTCGGGACGAACAGTTCGAGGAGAAGCCAGACGACCGGGGCGGTCGCGACGAGGGAGTCGATGCGGTCCATCACCCCGCCGTGGCCGGGCAGGAGCGTTCCCATGTCCTTGATGCCGAGGTCGCGTTTCACCATCGACTCGACGAGATCGCCCGCGGTCGCGGCCAGGACGCCGGCGAGGCCCACCAGGACCCCTTGCCAGAGGTGACCGCCGTCCAGGAGCCGCCACACGAGCACGCCCCCGACGACCATGCAGGACGCGGCCGACCCGGCGAGGCCCTCCCAGGTCTTCTTGGGGCTGATCGTGGGCGCCATCTTGTGCTTGCCGAGGAACGCCCCCGCGAAGTAGCCGCCGGTGTCGCTGGCCACGGTGATCGCGATGAAGATGACGATGCGGTGGTCTCCGTCGTCGGGACGCAGGAGAAGCGCCACCGTCGACCCGATCAGCGCCAGATAGCCGGTGAGGAACGTTCCCGCGGTGGCGTCTCGGACGTAGCCGGTGGGGCCGTCCAGCATCCGCGTCACCAGCAACGCGAGGACGGTGAGGGCCACCGCGGCCACCGTGGCCGTGGCCCCCCACACGTAGGACACGACCGGAGCCCCGACCATGCCGGTCGCGACCGGGATGAAGGGCACGTTGATGTCGTGCCTCTTGAACGCTTCGGCCACTTCCCGCATCCCGAGGAACAGGAAAGCGACCAGCACGACCAGGAAGATCTCCTTGATCGTGTAGAGGGAGAGCAGCACCAGTCCGCCGAGGGCGACGCCGACACCGGCGGCGAGGGGAAGGTTGCGGCCCGCCTTGCCCTCTCGCGTGCCGTTGTGGGAGTCCCCGGCGGCGGCACCCGCGGACGACCCGTCGGCGGACGCCGGGGCCTCGCCGTCACCGGCACCATCCGCGGAGGACGGGTTCGCGCGCGCGCCGTTCAACGGTGTGGGGGCGGGACCGGAGGAAAGCCCCTCGGGGGAGGTGTCCGGATCCGTCCCGGACTCGGCGATCTCCGGTTCGTCCGGGGAACCCACGGGGCCCCCGGCATCGTCGATCCTCATCAGACTTCGAGCAGTTCCGCCTTCTTGTGCTCGAGCAGCTCGTCGATCTGCGCAACGTAACGGTGCGTGACCTCGTCGAGCTCCTTCTCGGCACGGTGAACCTCGTCTTCGCCGGCCTCGCCCTCCTTGGCGAGCTTGTCCAGCGCGTCCTTGGCACGCCGCCGGATGTTGCGGATCGCGATCTTGCTGTCCTCGGCCTTGCTGCCCGCGATCTTGATGAACTCCTTGCGCCGCTCCTCCGACAGCTCGGGGAAGACGACCCGGATCACGTTGCCGTCGTTGGTGGGGTTGACGCCGAGGTCGCTCTCGCGGATCGCCTTCTCCACCGCCTGCAGCGACGACTTGTCGTACACCTGGACGATGACCATCCGCGGTTCCGGCAGCGTGAAGGACGCGAGCTGGTTGATCGGCGTCGGCGTCCCGTAGTACTCGGCGGTGATCTTGTTGAACATCGCGGGAGTGACCCGGCCGGTTCGGATGGCCTGGAAGTCCTCCTTGGCGACCGCGACCGCCTTCTCCATCTTCTCCTCTGCCTCGAGGAGGGTCTCGTCGATCACTGTGACTCCCGTGTCATCTGGTCGGCCATGGTTCTGGGTCCGCGTGCGCTCCGCACCGCCTCGCGCACGGCGGTTCCTTGCTCTGCTCAGCCCTCGGCCGGGCTGACCAGCGTGCCGATCTTCTCACCCCGGACGGCCCGGACGATGTTGCCCTGCCCCATGAGGTCGAAGACCACGATGGGGAGCTCGTTGTCCATGCAGAGGCTGATGGCCGTGGCGTCCATGACCTTCAGGCCCCGCTGTAGAACCTCACCGTAATCCAAATGCTCGAACTTCACCGCGTCCGGATTCTTCCGGGGGTCGGCGTCGTACACCCCGTCCACCTGCGTGCCCTTGAGGACGGCCTCCGCGCCGATCTCCAGGGCGCGCTGGGCGGCGGTGGTGTCGGTGGAGAAGAACGGCTGCCCCAGCCCGGCCCCGAAGATCACCACACGGCCCTTCTCCAGGTGCCGGATGGCGCGGCGCGGGATGTACGGCTCGGCCACCTGGCTCATGGTGATCGCGGTCTGGACCCGGGTGTCCAGGCCGAGCTTCTCCAGGAAGTCCTGCAGCGCCAGGCAGTTGATCACCGTGCCGATCATGCCCATGTAGTCGCCGCGGCCGCGGTCCATGCCGCGTTCGGCCAGCGCCGCGCCGCGGAACATGTTGCCTCCGCCGCACACCACCGCGACCTGGACGCCCTCCCGGACGGCCTCGGCGATCGCCTCGGCGA
>DATCLF010000359.1:0-1542 GCA_036564055.1 Spirillospora sp. | reverse complement strand
TCATTCGTCCATGCGACTTCTCCGCACCGTAGGGGCGGCTCCTACAGGAACGCTCGAGCACCATTTGTGATCCAGGACGGAAGCCCTCGTGACCACGTCCGAGACCGTGTCACGAGAAGGCCGTGTCACGAGAAGGCCGTGTCACGGGCGGCGTACGCGACGACCGTCCAAGCGGAAGTCAAGCCGCCCTCAACGCACGCCGGTCAGGCTCGGCACCATGCCCCTCGTGCTCTCCGGAGCCGCGGACACCGCTCACATTCCCGAGGTGCGGAGCTGACCATGCGTTTCGGCATCAACTTCTTTCCCACGATCGGACCGGCGGACCGTCCCGCCGCCCAGTACTACGACGAGTGCCTCCGGCTGGCCGAAATCGCCGACGAACTCGGTTTCCACCACGTCAAGACCGTCGAGCACTACTTCTTTCCCTACGGCGGCTATTCGCCGGATCCGGTCACCTTCCTCACCGCGGCCGCGGCGCGCACGAGCCGGCTCCGCCTCGTGACGGGGGCCGCCATCCCGGCCTTCACCCATCCGGTCAAGCTGGCGGCCAAGCTGGCCATGCTCGACAACATCGCGCACGGACGGCTGGACGCCGGCTTCGGCCGCGCGTTCCTGCCCGACGAGTTCGAGGCGTTCCAGATCCCCATGGACGAGAGCCGCGACCGCTTCACCGAGGGCGTCGAGGCGATCCGGCGCCTGTGGAGCGAGGAGGACGTGATCTGGGAGGGGCGTTTCCACCGGTTCGGCCCGGTCACGCTGCTGCCCCGTCCGTTCCAGCGGCCGCATCCGCCGGTCCTGGTGGCCGCCGCGTTCACCCCCGCGTCCTGCGCGCGGGCCGGACGCGACGGTCACGGGCTCCTGCTCGTCCCGTCCATCTCCTCCACCGACCACGTGCAGGAGATGCTGCGGCTCTACCGCGAGGCCCGGGCCGAGGCCGGGCACGATCCGCACGGCGAGGTCCAGATGAGCTACATCGCCTCCGTCGCCGAGGACGGCGCGCAGGCCCGCGAGATCGGCCGGCGCAACGCCGAGCACTATTCCGCGAGGCTCGCCGACGCCGTCTCCTCGTGGGGACGGACGCGCAGCGACGCCTACGCCGGCTACGAGAAGCTCGCCGACCGGGTCAAGAAGACCGACTACCGGCGGCAGCTCGAAGAGCACAAGGTCCTCGCCGGTGACCCGGACGAGGTCGCGGACCAGCTCGCCGTCATCCGCGACTGGTACGGCGACGTCACGGTGAGCCTGCAGATGAACTCCGGTACCGCGACGTTCCAGGAGGCCGAGCGCGCGCTGCGGCTGTTCGCCGAGCACGTGATGCCCCGCTTCGCCTCCGCCGCCGCTCCCGTCGGCGGCTGACCGTCCGGGCGTCCCGCGATGGCCCGGGTCGGCGGGGAACGCGACCGGCTGCGCGGTCACCGCACAGCCGGTCGCTTCATCTCGGCGCTCTCGTCAGGCGCTCATGTCACGCTGAGCCCGCCGTCGACCACCAGCACGGTCCCGGTGACGAAGGCCGCCTCGGGCCGGACGAGCTGGGACACCCAC
>DATCLF010000358.1:0-8638 GCA_036564055.1 Spirillospora sp. | reverse complement strand
GTTGTGTGTTCTGCAGCGACTTATGAGAAGGGTCGACTGCACCGTCGAGCCACCCCGTGCTCCGGTGTGCAGCCGTGAACCTTCAGTTCTCTGTGTTCGCGGTCATGATGATCCGCTTGACCTTGCGGCGGTCTATGCCGTACTTCTCGGCTAGGTAGCGCTGGGAGAGGGGGCGGCCTGGGCCGTTCAGGCTTGCTCTGTACTCGTCCAGGAGCGCTTGTTCTGGTGTCTGCTCCGGTTTGGTGCTCGGGTGTTCCAGGTTGGTGCGTTGCTCGTCCTGGGGGCGGTCGCCGCGTGCTGCGGTGCGGGTGAGGGTCATCAGGAGTTCGAAGCTCCCGACGAGGGCTAGTGCCGGCCATGCGCTGACCATCGCGCCTATGGGGCCGTGGGACGCGCCGTGCGCCACGTTGGCACCTACCGTCGCCACGATGCCTACGGCGAGGCTCCACTTGGCCAAGGGTGGTGCGGGTTGCTTCCGGCGGCTTGCGTCCAGGATCACCATGGACGCGGCCCAGATGAGGCCGTCCACGGTGAACGGGACGAGGCGGGCCGTGGGGCCGGTCTCGCCGTGGGCGTGGACGAGTTCGTAGGCGTGGCGGTACGAGATCACTGCCGCCACGCCGGCCACGGCCACCACGGCGAGCGCGGTTGTGATCCGGATGAGGCGGTCAGTCACGGGCCAGCTCCCTTCGCCACTCCATGACGCACGGGTCGTCCTCGCCATGGGTGATGACGCGTTCGGCGAGCGAGAGGGCCGTGATGGCGGAGTTGCGGTCTAGGAGACGTGGCCACGTGGAGACCTGCCAGGCGTCGCCTGTGCGGGTGGCCGTGGCTATGACCTCGTTGTTTACCGTCGCGGTCATTGTCGTCTCGGTGATTTCGAGGGCCATGGAGACCCCTCCTCCCTGCTGTGAGGGAGGGAGCCAGGGGAGCCATCTCGGGAGCCAATGCCACTCGGATCAAGCCGACGGCGCTCGACTGTCCCGGACGGTCCCCCTGGGCCCCTTCCCGTGTTTTCGCAGGTGAGCGGCTCCCTACGCGACTTCCCCGGACTGCTTCGGACGGCCTCTGAATAAGCGTGGCTCAGGGGTTCCCTAAGTGAGCCTTAAGCGCGTTCTGTCGGGGGGCCCGCGGCCATAGCGTTGCGGGTGTCAGAACGAGCACACGGCGGAGGTGCACAGGCGGAGAGCAGAGCGAACGTCGGCTGAGGTTCCGACTGAGGTTCCTGATTGAGACAGGTTTCTGGCCCGCACGGCCTTCTAACCCCGCTCTGGGGCTGTGCGGGCCAGAAGCCTTTTTCAGGGGCGGGGGAGCGCGCCGAGCAGGAGGAGGCGGAAGGCGTCGGCCGTGCCGGCGCCGGTCGTGTCGCCGGTGGCGAGGCGGCGGACGGCGAGGCCGTAGAGCATGGCGACGACGGCGGGCGCGTGGCGTTCGGCGTCCGGGATGCCGAGGGCGGTGAGGACGGCGGCCGCCAGCCGGTCGTAGGCCTCGACGCTGCGCGCCGAGGTGTCGCGCAGGTGCGGGTCGCGCGCGGCGTGCAGGTGGAGCTCGAGGTGGGCGATCTCCTCGGGCCCGCGGGCGAAGCCCGCCACGGCCTTCTCGACCTCGTCGGCCGCCTCGACGGGGCTCATTCCCGACTCGGAGAGGGCGGAGACGTACTCCGTGATCCGGGCGATCTCGTCCTCGACGAACGTGTGCAGAGCCTCGCGGAGCAGATCCTCCTGGCTCGGGAAGTGGTAGGTCAGGGAACCGAGGGACACGCCCGCCGCGCGTGCCACGGCCCGGTTGGTCACGGCGCCGATGCCCCGCTCGCCGATGAGGCGGAGAGTGGCCTGGAGGATCTGGTCGCGCGCGCTCATTGACCCACAGTCTTCCCCACGGCCGGACCTCCCGCTATCGTTCGTTCGAACGAACGATAGCGGGAGGCGACGTGGTGCCGGACGGACTGGCCGGGCAGGCGGAGGCGCTGGCGCGGGGCGAGGTGACCTCGCGGGACCTGGTCGAGGAGAGCCTGGCGGCCATACGCCGGCACGAGTCGCTCGGTGCGTTCCGGGTGGTCCGCGCGGAGGCGGCGCGGCAGGAGGCGCTGCAGGCCGACAAGCGGCTGGCGGACGGCGAGCTCCTGCCGCTGCTCGGTGTTCCCGTCGCGGTCAAGGACGACACCGACGTCGCGGGGGAGACGACGCCGTTCGCCGTGGCCGGGGCCCACCGTCCGGCGGCCCGGGACGGGGAGGTCGTGCGCAGGCTCCGGGCCGCGGGAGCCGTGATCATCGGCAAGACCACGACGTGCGAGATCGGGCTGTGGCCCTTCAGCGAGTCACCGGCCTTCGGGGCCGCCCGGAACCCGTGGAACCCCGCGTACACGCCGGGCGGTTCGTCGGGCGGGTCGGCGGCGGCCGTGGCCGCGGGGATGGTCGCGGCGGCGGTCGGGTCGGACGGAGCCGGATCGATCCGCATCCCGGCGGCCTGGACGGGGCTCGTCGGCATCAAGCCCCAGCGGGGACGCGTCTCCGGGTACCCGCTCACCGACCCGTTCTACGGGATCACCGTGTGGGGGCCGCTCGCCCGGAGCGTGGGGGACGCGGCGCTCCTGCTCGACGTCCTGAGCGGCAGCCACCCCGAGGACGTCTACCAGCTCGACCCGCCCGTGACCCCCTTCGCGGAGTTCGCGAAGAGGGAACCCGGCCGGCTCCGCGTCGCGGTGTCCTTCAGGACGGCCTTCGGGGTGAGCGGAAGGCTCCATCCGGAGATCCGCGCCGCCGTGGAAAGGCTGGCGCGGCGGCTCACCGACCTGGGGCACAAGGTCTTTCCCGCCGACCCCGACTACGGTCCGGTGGCGCTCGGGCTCGTCCCGCGGGGAACGGCCGGGGTCGCCGACATGCTCGACGCCATGCCCGATCCGCGGCCCGAGCGCAGGACGGAGATCGAGGCGCGGATCGGTCGGCTCGTCGGACGGCGGCTGCTGCCGCTGGCCAGGAGGCTGGACCCCTACCTGCGCAGGCGGGTCGGCCGCATCTTCCAGGTGGCGGACGTCGTCCTCACCCCGACGACGGCGCAACCCCCGATGAAGGTGGGCGCCTACGACGGAGTGGGGTACCGCAAGACGCAGTCGGGGGTCGCCGCCGCCTGCCCCTACGCGTGGACGTGGAACGTACTCGGGTGGCCGGCGGTGAACGTGCCCGCGGGGTTCACGAAGGCGGGCCTGCCCGTCGGGGCGCAGCTCCTCGGGCACGACTCCGACGAGGGGACGCTCATCTCGCTCGCCGCCCAGCTTGAGGCCGTCGAGGGCTGGGCGGAGAGGAGACCCGGCCACTAGGGACCTTGGCCAGTAGAGACTTGGTCAGTAGCCCGCGCCCGTGAGCATCCCGCCGTCCACGAGGACCTCGCTGCCCGTGCAGTAGGACGAGTCGTCCGAGGCGAGGTAGACGACGATGCCCGACACCTCCTTGGCCTTGCCCATGCGCCCGAGCGGCAGTGCCTTGAGAAAGGCCTCGGCGCTGTCGGCGGTGCCCGCGACGACGTCCTCCTGCAGGGACAGGGGCGTCAGGACGCCGCCGGGATGGATCGAGTTCACCCGGATCCCGTGCCGGCCGAGCTCCCGGGCGGCCGCCTTCGTGAGGCCGCGGACGCCGAACTTGCTCGCGCTGTAGGCGGCGAGGCCCTGCGCGCCGATGAAGCCCTCGGTGGACGACACGTTGATGATGGAGCCGCCGCCCGCCTCCTTCATCGCGGGGATCACCGCCTTCACGCCGAGCCACTGGCCGACCAGGTTCACCTCGAGAATCCGGCGGAACTCGTCGAGGGACATCTCCTCGATCGTCTTGTGCCTGATGATCCCGGCGTTGTTGACCAGGACGTTCAGGGCGCCGTAGGTCTCCGTGGTCGTCTCGACGGCGGTGCGCCAGTCCTCCTCGCGTGTCACGTCCATCCGGACGAACCGCGCGTCGTCGCCGAGGTCGGCGGCCAGTTTCGCGCCCTCCTCCTCCAGAACGTCGCCGAACACCACCTTGGCGCCCTCGTCGAGGAACCGGCGGACGTGGGACTTGCCCATCCCCCGTGCGCCTCCGGTGATCAGCGCCACCTTGCCGTCAAGCTGCCCCATCAACGCTCCTCGTCGCCGTGATCGTCCACGCAAACCTAGCGAACGCTTGGTTGCCTAACAAGCGGTGTCTCACCGAGTGCGCAGACCGTCGAAGAGCAGCACCAGCATCCGGTCGGCGTACGTGGCCGGGTCCGGGGCGCGCTCGGCGGCGGCGCCGATCGCGCTGGTGATCCTCAGCAGGTCGGCCGGCTCGATCTCGGCGCGGACCGCGCCCGCCCGCTGCGCCCGGCGCAGCAGCCCGCCGAGGGCGTCGCGGATCGAGACCGCCGCGTCGCCCAGCGCGGTGCCGGTCCCCGCGGCCGACAGCGACTGCATGATCACCGTGCAGGTGCCGTGCGGCGTCGCCGCGTCCGCCAGGTAGGCGCGCAGCCAGCGGCCGAGGGCCGCCTCGGCGACCCGCGCCTCGGCCTCGGAGTCGCGCGCCGCGGCAGTGTCCTGCGCGGTCTCGGAGAGCAGGTCGCCGGCGTGGGAGACGAGCCTTTCGAGCCG
This sequence comes from Spirillospora sp., assembly GCA_036564055.1. Lineage (GTDB taxonomy): Bacteria > Actinomycetota > Actinomycetes > Streptosporangiales > Streptosporangiaceae > Spirillospora. Next base: position 4,047 of record DATCLF010000358.1, on the reverse strand, counting down.
TTCCCGCAGGACGGCGTGCAGGAGGGCGTCGCGGGTGGGGAAGTGGCGGTACAGCGTCCCCGAGCCGACGCCCGCGCGCTTGGCGATGTCGTCGAGGGAGGCGTCCGTCCCGCGTTCCATGAAGGCCGTGCGAGCCGCCGCGATCAGTCGTTCGCGGTTGCGGCGGGCGTCGGCCCGCATCGGCCGGGTGTCCATGACCACCGTCCAGCGATGTCGCGGATGACCTGGTATGTCTCCGCTCGCTGGTCACGAGGGTGCCATCTCACCGCCCCCGGGCGCTACCCGGCGAGGGCCTCCCGCGACAGCCGGTCCGCCCTGCGCGTCGTCTCCGGAAGGCGGTATTCGGGTGTGAGAGCGAGGACGTTCCGGCACGCCGTGTCGAGGTCGGTGCGGTGGCCGACCGAGACGAACACGGGTTTCACGCCGTCCTGGGTCCGCAGGACCCGGCCGACGACCTCGCCGCCGTCCAGCAGGGGGCTCGTGTCGCCGCGCCGCGGTCCGGGCGGCGTGTACGCGCCGACGAACGCCGTCTTGCCGACGCCGATCGTCGGCAGCCCGGTGAGGACGCCGAGATGGCAGGCCAGCCCGAACCGGCGCGGGTGCGCGATCCCGAACCCGTCGCACACGAGCAGGTCCGGCACGGTCGCCAGCCCGCGCAGCGCGGTCACGAGCGTGGGCAGCTCCCGGAACGCGAACAGCCCGGGCACGTACGGGAACGCGGCCGTGCCGACGGCGACCGACTCCTCGACCACGTCCAGGGTCGCCGCGTCCAGGACCACCACCGCCGCGGCCAGGCGCGTCCCCGTGCCCTCGCCGTCGCCCGCGTACGCGACGTCCAACCCGGCGACCGTGCGCGGCCGCGCCGGGCCGGGCGCGTCGAGGTCGAGCATCGGCCGCAGCCGGTCCTGGATCGCCTCGGCCTGCCGCGGGGAGGACGGCCAGGCGTGCAGGTCGCGCACCTCCATGGGCCGGCAGGCTACCGCCGTTCCCCGACGCCGGCGGCCTTCGGTACGGGCACGCGGTTCAGGTCAGGCACGAGTAGGCCGCCTCCACCAGCCGGTAGGCGCGCCGGTCGCCCGACGCCAGGTCGCCCATCAGGTTCGGCAGGTAGGCGAGCGCCAGCTCGGCGTCGGGGTCGCCGAGCCCGATGGATCCGCCCGCGCCGGTGTGCCCGAACGCCGTGTCCCGCGCGGCCGGCGGGGTGAAGAACGTCTGGGCGGGACGCATGTAGCCGAGCCCGAAGCAGCTCTCGACGAGCATCGTCCGGTCCGGTCCGGCGACCCTCGGGCGGATCGCGTCCCGCAGCGTCTCCGGGCGCAGGATCCGGCCCGCCACGAGGTCGCGGTAGAAGGCGGCGAGCGCGGGCGCGGTGACGAGCATCCCGGCCCCCGGCCACCCGCCGCGCAGCACGACCGGGTTGTTGTAGCCGCCCTTGCCCGGATGCGGGTTGTTGACCGCCCGGTTCATGGGGCTCTGCGGGTCGACGTAGGCGTCGGCCAGCCGTTTCAGGAGGTCGCGGTCCATGGACGCGAGGGCGTCGTCGGCGGCCACGGAACCGGTGCCGGTCTTCGCGGAGCCCTGCAGGCGCCGTCCCGCCGTCAGCCGCGCGGCGCGTGCGATCACCTCGTCGGGGGCGCCGATCCACAGGTCGAGCCCGCCGGCGAACGTCTCCCTGACGAACGCGCCGACCGTCGTGCCCGACAGCCGCCGGACGATCTCACCGGCCAGCCAGCCGAAGGTCAGCGCGTGGTAGCCGTGCGTCTCACCGGGCGTCCACTCGGGCCTCTGCGCGGCCAGCTCGGCCGCGAGCGCCGCGGGGTCGGCCGCCTCCTCCGCCGTCACGGGCCGGGCGAACGCGGGCAGACCGGCCTGGTGGGTCAGCAGGTGCTCGGCGGTCGTGCCCTCCTTGCCCGCGGCGCCGAACTCCGGCCACCAGTCCGTCACCGGGCCGTCGATCGCGTAGGCGCCCCGCTCGGCGAGCAGCAGGGCGGCGGTCGCCGTCACCGCCTTGGTGCAGGAGAACCCGAGGCAGGGCGTGTCCGGCAGCCACTCCCGACCCGTCCGGCGGTCGGCGATGCCGCCCCACAGGTCCACGACCTTGCGGTCCCCGGCGTAGATCGCGACGGCGGCGCCGAGCTCGCGCCCTTCGGCGAAGTTCTCCTCGAACACCTCGCGGACGCGGGCGAACGCCGGGTCGCAGTGCCCCTTCACCGTGCTCATGCCTGTCCTCTCGACGGGGAATCCATAGAACCACGTTCTAGGACGCTTCGCCGAGCCGCGCGTGCGGAGGCGGCTAGGCTCGGGACGGTGAAGAGGTTGCTGATCGTCCATCACACGCCGTCGCCGTCCGTCCGGGCGATGTTCGAGGCGGTGCGCGACGGAGCCTCGACCGATGAGGTCGAGGGCGTGGAGGTCGTGACGCGCCCGGCGCTGACGGCGTCGGCCGTGGACGTTCTCGAGGCCGACGGCTGTCTCCTCGGCACGCCGGTGAACCTGGGCTACCTGTCCGGTGCGCTCAAGCACTTCTTCGATCAGATCTACTACCCGTGCCTGGAGGAGACCGTCCGGCTCCCTTACGGGGCCTTTCTCCACGGCAACAACGACGCCACCGGAGCCCTGCGCGCCCTTGAGTCGATCACCACGGGCTTGAAATGGAAGGCCGTCCGGCCACCCGTGGTGGTGACCGGCGAGCCCTCCAAAGCCGATCTGGAGGCGTGCTGGGAACTCGGTGCGATCGCCGCGGCCGAGCTCGGCGCCTGACACGCCCGGCGGCGATAGCGTTCCCCGCATGAGTGCTTTCCGTCACGTCGCAATGTTCCGGTGGGCAGAGGGGACCACGACAGGGCAGCAGGAGGAGGTCGCCGCCAAGCTGCGCGAGCTGCCCGACGTCATCAAGGAGATCCGGGAGTACGAGGTGGGCTCGAACGCCGGCGTGAACCCCGCCGCCTACGACTTCGTGGTGGTCGCGGACTTCGACGACCGCGACGCCTACCTGACCTACCGCGACCACCCGGCGCACCGCGCCGTGGTCGACCGGTACATCGAGCCGATCGTCGCCGAGCGCGCGTCGATCCAGTACGAGAGGTGAGGGCCCCGGGGCGGCCGGGGCCGAAACCTAGCAAGCGCTTGTGCTCTGAAGGATTTTCAGGTTAGCGTCGTTGCGACGCCCACCGGGGACGGATCGCGCCCCGTTCCCGGCGGGCATCCGCCCGGCGGCCGGTGACGTCCGCCCGGCGGCCGGACGCGGCGCCCGGGGTTCATTCGCGGCTGCGCAGGCTGAGGATCTCGTCGCGGAGCTGCTGCGGCGACGACGCCTCCAGCAGCCGTGGTCCGCTGCGCGTCGGGACCATGGCCCACCAGGAGCCGGTGGCCTCGCCGTACCAGACGCGTACCCCCGGGAACTGTTCCTGCAGCCCGCGCGCCGTGGCCGCGCGCATGGCCTCCGGTGTGGGCTCGTCGCGACCGTTGCCCCCATGAGCGGTCACGTCGCCCTCCCCCCGTAGCTCTCCTCGGTACCAGCGTCCCCACGGGCCAATGCGTCACCCCTGTTCGGCAATTCGTGACTAAGCAAACTCTGGGGGTTATGGCACGTGCAGAGTGGGACACCGCGCCGGTTGTGCCTTAACTGATGCGAAGACCCGACCGAAACGGGCCGCTGCGAGCACCACCGACCATGGTGGCAGACGGCGCGCGTCCCTCCGCCAGCCGAGGGTGCTTCCTGGGGGTGCGGTTCTCACGGGGTCACGTCCACGTGCCGTCTCAGTGGACGTTGATGCCGTCGAACATCACCTTGAGGTAGTGCTCGGCAAGGCCCCGGGCGTCCAGCCTGCCACCCGGCTTGAACCAGCGCACCGCCACCCAGATGGTGTCGCGGATCATCCGGTAGGTGAGCTTGGGGTCGAGGTCCTCGCGGAAGAGCCCCTCCTTCTGGCCCGCGCTCAGGGTGTCCACCCACATCTTCTCCACCTCTTCCTCGGCCTTGGTGAGGTAGGAGAAGCGCTCCATCCGCTTGAGGTAGTTCCAGTCGTTCTGCATCACCGTGATCGC
>DATCLF010000357.1:0-2896 GCA_036564055.1 Spirillospora sp. | reverse complement strand
GTCCTGCGCCGGCACGGCGGACCGGACGCCCTCGAAGTGCGCCACGACTGGCCGGTGCCCGTGCCCGGCCCCGGGCAGGTGCTCGTGCGGGTCGGTGCGGCGGCCCTGAACAACACCGACATCTGGACGCGGGAGGGCGCGTACGGGCTGCCGGGGCGGCCCGACGCGAAGGCAGGGTGGCGCGGCCCGGTCGACTTCCCCCGGATCCAGGGCGGGGACATCGCCGGGACCGTCGTGGAGACCGGTCCCGGGGTCCCCGGCGACTGGACCGGCAGGCGGGTGCTCGTCGACCCCGCCTTCTACGCCGGCGAGGACGACGACGCGGTGCCGGTCGGTCTCCTCGGCAGCGAGGCGGACGGGGGATTCGCCACCCACGTGGCGGTCGAGGCCGCGCGCCTGCACGACATGAGTTCCTCACCGCTGTCGGACGAGGAGCTGGCCGCGCTGCCCGTCGCCTACGGCACGGCGATGGGCATGCTGGAGCGCGCCCGCATCGGGGAGGGCGAATCGGTCCTGGTCACCGGTGCCTCCGGCGGTGTCGGGCTCGCCCTCGTCCAGCTCGCCGCGGCGCGCGGCGCCCGGGTGGTGGCGCTCACGGCCGCCTCGAAGGCGGCCGCGCTGCGCGACGCCGGGGCGGCGGCGACCGTCTCCCGTGACGCGGATCCGGCCGTGCTCGACCGTGAGCTGCGCGAGGCGGCGCCGGACGGGCTGGACGCCGCCGCCGACGTGGTGGGCGGGTCCTGGCTCGGACGCCTGCTGCCCGTGCTGCGCGACGGCGCCCGCTGGGTCATCGCCGGCGCCATGGCGGGGCCCGTGATCTCCTTCGACCTTCGGCGCCTCTATCTGCACAACCTCAGCCTGATCGGTTCGTCGATGCACACCCGCGCGCACTTCGCGAAGCTGGCGGAGCTGGCCCGCGACGGGGCGCTGCGGCCCCGGATCTCCGCCGTGCACCGGCTGGCCGACATCCACGAGGCCCAGGCGGAGTTCCGCCGCGGCGACCACATCGGAAAGATCGTCCTTCGACCGTAGCCCGGTGCGCGTCCCGACGCGTCCCCGCTCGGGTCGGCGTGGTCAGGTCGCGGGAGCGGAGCGGTCGATGAGGGCGGCGAAACCGTCGTGGATGCGGTTCAGGCCGAACTCCAGAAGCTGCTCGTGGGAGAAGTCGAAGCTGTTGTCGGACAGGTCGGCCATGGTCGGGAACTGGCCGGTCATCAGGGCGTCGACGAGGGCCGGCGTCTGGGCGCACCAGAACTCCTCGGCGCTGATGCCGGTCCGGCGTTCGGCGCGGCGTTCGTTGATGTAGCGGCGCGCGAGCCCGTCCACGAAGTCGTTCTGGACGCTGATCATCATCAGCAGCGTCCGGTCGTCGAGGCCGATGGTGCGGCGCATCAGGTGGAGCATCCGATCCAGGTTCCGCACGCTGTTCGGGCCTAGGACCGGGCGGCTCTGGTCCACGAATGGGTACCAGGGATGCTTCATGCACATCCGCCAGTACTGATGGGCCTCGTCCATCAGGATCTCGCGCCAGGTGCGCCCGTCGTCGGGGTCGATCTCGCGGACCTCGATGACGCGGTCGAGCATGAGGTCCAGAAGCTCGCTCTTGCCCGGGACGTAGCGGTAGAGCGACATCGTCCCGACGCCGAGCCGCTTGGCGATGCAGCGCATGGACAGCGCCTCGATCCCCTCGGTGACGGCGAGCTCGTCGGCGACCTCGATCGCGGCCTCGACGATCCGGTCGAGGCTCAGCCTGGGCGGCCGCCCCCGCTGCGGCCTGGTGCGGGATCCCCACAGCAGCTCAAGGCTCGCCCCCATGTCGCGGCCGTCGCCGGGCTGCTGCGTCATCGTCTTGTCCGCTCGTCCTCGCTCGTACCTGCGTGCCCTCGTGCACGGCACCGTGCCGTGCCGCTGTCCTCCACGCTATCCCCTCCCTTTTGGGTATGGTGTACGCTAACGCGCGTATGGCGTACGCGAAAGGAGGCCAGGTGCCGGACAACGCGATCGTCGCCGAGGGGATACGCAAGAACTACGGGGAGAAACGTGCGCTCGACGGTTTCGACCTGACCGTGCCGAGGGGCACGGTCCACGGGCTGCTCGGCCCGAACGGGGCGGGCAAGACGACCGCCGTGCGCATCCTGACCACGCTCCTGCGCTTCGACGGCGGCCGTGCCGAGGTGGCCGGCCTGGACGTCGCCGCGCAGCCGCGGCAGGTGCGCCGCCGCATCGGGCTGGCGGGGCAGTACGCCGCGCTCGACGAGGTCCTCACGGGGCGGCAGAACCTGCGCATGTTCGGCCGGCTGTTCCACCTGGGCAAACGGCGCGCGGCGGAGCGGGCCGACGAGCTGCTGGAGCGGTTCGGCCTGACGGAGGCCGCCGACAAGGGGGTCAAGGAGTACAGCGGCGGCATGCGCCGGCGCCTCGACCTGGCCGCCAGCATGATCCTCGCGCCGGACGTCCTGTTCCTGGACGAACCGACCACCGGGCTCGACCCGCGCGCCAGGAACGAGGTGTGGCAGTCGATCCGGTCGCTCGTCGCGCAGGGCACGACCGTCCTTTTGACCACGCAGTACCTGGACGAGGCCGACCAGCTCGCCGACCGCATCTCCGTCATCGACCACGGAAGGGTCATCGCCGACGGCAGCCCCGCCACGTTGAAGCGGCTCATCGGCGGGGACCGCGTCGAGGTCGTCGTGCGCGACCCCGCGGACCTGCCCGCGGCGACGGCCGCGGTCGCCCGCGTCGCGTCCGCCGAGCCGCGGGTCGACGAGGACGCCGCCCGGGTTCACGCGCCCGTCACCGAACGCGTGGCCGCCCTGGCCGAGGTCGCCCGCACGCTCCAGGACGAGGGCATCGAGGTCGAGGACGTCGGCCTGCGGCGCCCGACGCTGGACGAGGT
>DATCLF010000356.1:0-7817 GCA_036564055.1 Spirillospora sp. | reverse complement strand
GGGCGGGGACGTGGCGGGCGGCTGGGGTTTGATGGGGCGGTCGGGGTCGGGTTCGAGGTTGCGTTCGATGTAGGCGGAGGAGAGGCCGAGGCCGCCGAGGCGCAGGTCGTCCCAGCCCTGGAGGCGGTGGGTGGCGCGGCTGAAGTACAGGACGGACAGGTCGATCGGGGTGGGTTCCTCGTGTTCGAGGCCGCGCAGGCCCGCGCCGCCGGTGGAGCCCTGGACGAACAGGCGGGTGCCGGTGGGCAGGAGCTTGGTGGAGCGGGCGTGGGCGTGGCCGGAGAGAATGAGGGGGGCGAGGCCGGAGAACGCCTCGCCTTCGGTGGGGTCGTGGACGGCGACGATGTCGGGGGTGGCGCCGGATTCGCGGAGTCCGGAGGCGAGCCGCCGGCCTTCGGCGCGCATCTGGTCGGCTCCGACGAAGTCGTCGCGGGTGCTCTTGTCGGGGGTGAAGCGGGGGTCGCCGACGCCGTAGATGCGCAGGCCCTTCACTTCGCGGGTGTCGCCGTCGAGGACGATGGCGTTCTTCTCCTTGGCGACGGCCTTCTGGGTGCCTTTGGAGTCGTGGTTGCCGCGGATGTAGACGTAGGGGACCTTCAGGTCGGAGATGTCGTCGGCGAACCTGTCCTCGGCGGCGCTGCCGTGGTCCATGAGGTCGCCGGTGTCGATGATCAGGTCGATCTTGAACTGGGTGCTGACCGACTTGATCACGTTCCAGGCGGCGGGGTTGAGGTGGATGTCGGAGACGTGCAGGACCCGGATGGTCGACGGGTCGGGTTCGTAGGTCGGCAGGGTCGAGGTGGTCGCGTACAGCTCGGAGACGTTGCCGACGAGGCGGGCGAGCTGGGCGCGGTACTCGGAGAAGCGCTGGACGAGGCTGCGGGCGTCGCCGACGATCTGCGGGGCGTTGGCGAGCAGTCCGGTGTAGCGGGGTTCGGCGATCGAGTGGGGGTTGAAGGTCGCCCAGGTCAGGAGGGTGACGGCGACGAGGCCGAGGGCGGTGGAGGCCATGCCGAGGAACGCGCGGCGCCAGGACCGGAAGAACGCGAGGCCGGCGAGGAAGGCGGCGGCGAGGGCGATGAGGGCCGCCCGGACGAGGAGGCGGGTGACGCCGGCGCGGATCTGGTCGGCGATCTGGTCGGTGAGCCGGTCGACCTCGGCGTCGTTCTCGATCAGTTTCTGGGCCTGTTCGGGACGGACGTCGGTGAGGCCGGCTTCGAGGGAGACGGGGCCCCGGTGGGTGTCGAGCCGGAGGGAGCCGAGCGGAGGGAGTTCGAGGGTCGTCCCGCCGTGCAGGGACGGGTGCAGGCTGAGCTGGACGTCGGTGGGGCCGACGGGGGTGACGGTGCGTCCGCCGAGGAGGAGACCGACGTAGCCGGCGGTGAGGCCGACCGCCATCACGAGCAGGACGCGGGCCGTGCGGCCGGTGACGACGGGGTGGAGGCGGCGGGCGAGGGGCGCGCAGCGGGTCCGGACGGTGGCGGCGGCCGCCGCGGCGCGGGTGCGGGCGGGAGCGGTGCGGTCGAGCAGCCCGCGGCGGATGCGGGCGGCGCGGGCGCGCACGGGGGTGAGGACGGTGCTCAGCCTGGCGCGGACCTTGGGCACGTGTTCCCCTTCTGTCGAGCACAATGGCCGTGTGATCGAGTTGTCACGGGACGAGTTCGAGGACCTGGTGGCCGAGGCCCTCGACACGATCCCGCCCGAGCTGACCGCTCTCATGCGCAACGTCGTCATCGTCGTCGAGGACGAGGCGCCCGAGCGAGGGCTTCTCGGGCTGTATGAGGGCGTACCCCTGACCGAGCGCGGCGACTGGTACGGCGGCGTCCTGCCCGATCACATTTCGATCTACCGCAACGAGATTCTCAAGATCTGCGACACCCCGGATGACGTGGTCGAAGAGGTAAGAATCACCGTAGTGCATGAGATAGCCCACCATTTCGGGATCGATGATCGCAGGTTGCACGAGCTCGGGTATTGACCCGCCGTGAATTGCGCACTGTAGGTCACATCACTGCCACGCTGCGTGAGTTAATAGTGAGGTCGCCCAACACCGGGCGGGCTGAAGTGGAGCGTGCGTGGCGGGAAGGCAGGTCGGAAGGCATCGTCGTCCACCGGAGGAGCAGGCGACCTACCGCGAGGTGTTCGCGGTGGGCGAGTTCCGTGCCCTCTGGCTGGCGCAGGCGCTGTCGTTCGTCGGTGATCAGTTGGCGCAGGTCGCACTCGCGGTCCTCGTGTACGACCACACGAGATCCCCGCTGCTCACCGCGCTGGTGTACGCGCTGACCTATCTTCCGCCGATCGTGGGCGGGCCCGTGCTGTCCGGGCTGGCCGACCTGTTCCCTCGCCGCACCGTCATGGTCGTCTGCGACGTGGTGCGGGCGGGGCTCGTGGCGCTGATGGCGGTGGTGCCGATGCCGGTCGGCGCGCTGTCGGTCCTGGTGTTCCTGACGGTGTTGCTGGGCACTCCGTTCTCCGCGGCGCGCGCCGCCGTCCTGCCGGACGTGCTGGAGGGCGACCGGTTCGTGGCGGGGACGGCGATCAACAACATCACCCACCAGGCGACCCAGATGCTCGGGTTCCTGGCGGGCGGCGCGGTCGTCGCGGTCGTCGGGGCGCACGAGGCCCTGGCCCTCGACGCGCTGACGTTCGGTCTCTCCGCGGTCATCCTCGTGGGCGGGCTGCGGCGCCGGGCGGCGCCCAAGGGACGCCGGGAGGGCGACTCGCTCGGCCTGTGGCGTGCCACGCGGGACGGCGCCCGGCTGGTGTTCGGCGATCCGGTGCTGCGGCTGCTGGTGCTGTTCGCCTGGTTGTGCGCGTTCTACGTGGTCCCCGAGGGGATCGCGGCACCGTATGCGGCGACGTTCGGCGGCGGTGCGGTCACGGTGGGTCTGCTGCTGTCGGCGATGCCGACCGGGATGGCCATCGGCGCGTTCCTGTTCAGCCGGTTCGTCCGTCCCACCAACCGGCTGCGGGCCATGGGGTGGATGTCGATGCTGGCCTGCATGCCGTTGATCGGGGCGGGTGCGGAACCCCCGTTGTGGGGGGTGGTCGTGTTGTGGGCTCTGTCAGGGGTCGGGAGCGCCTACCAGCTCGCGGCCAACGCGGCGTTCGTGACCGCGGTGCCGGCGGCGGGACGGGGGCAGGCGTTCGGTCTCGCCCAGTCCGGCATTCTCGCCGGGCAGGGGGTCGGCATCCTGGTCGGCGGCGCGGTGACCCAGGTGCTGGGGCCGGAGACGGTGGTGGCGATGGCGGGCGCGCTGGGCCTGTCGGCCGCCGCGATCCTGACGCTGGTGTGGAACCGGGTCCGCGGCGCCGTCATGGCCGCCCCGCGCGCCGGACGTTCCGGGCCGGTGGCCGCTGCCGCGTCCGGTGCGGGCGGCGACGACCTGCCGAGCGGTGTCGGCTCGGCCTCGGTCTCGTGACCGGGTCGTGGCCCCGTCAGGCGTGGGTGCTGTTCTTGTTCTTGTTGAGGGCGTCCTTGGACTTCTGGACGGCGTCCTGGACGGTCGGGGACTCGCTCGCCTTCTTGAAGAGGTCCTCGGCGACCGACTTGTCGTCCCCCTCCTCGGGGATCAGCAGCCAGCCGAGCACGTACAGGGCGATCCCGGCGCCGCCGAAGATCGTGAAGGCGGCCAGGCCCAGCCTGACGATGGTGGCGTCGACGCCGAGGTAGGTCGCGACGCCGGAGCAGACGCCGGCGATCATCCGTCCTTCGCGGGCGCGTCGCAGTTGCTTGCTTGTGTTGCTCGGGGTGCCGGCAGGGCTCTTCTCCATGTTCATGCCTCGATCATGCCCATCCTGCGGCGTCTCTGACATCCGGATTCGCCCTGATCCTCCCCTGAGTCGACCCCTGTCCGGTCCGGGTGACGTCCCCGGGGTTACGCTCTGGGCCCGACGTACGCTCGGGGTGCGGAGACAGCCTGCAGGAGGAGGCCCGGATGGACGTGCTGCGCATCGACGACCAGCTCACCGACGAGGAGCGCATGATCCGCGACACGGTGCGGGAGTTCGTGTCGAAGCGGGTCACGCCTCGGGTGGCGGGCTGGTTCGAGGAGGGGGTGTTCCCCGTCCGGGAGCTCGCCCCGGAGCTCGGCAGACTCGGGCTGCTCGGCATGCACCTGGACGGCTACGGCTGCGCCGGGATGAGCGCGGTCGCCTACGGGGTGGCGTGCCGGGAGCTGGAGGCCGCCGACACGGGGGTGCGCAGCTTCGTGTCCGTCCAGGGGTCGCTGGCGATGGCGGCCATCCACAAGTACGGGTCCGAGGAGCAGAAGAAGGAGTGGCTGCCGAAGATGGCGGCGGGGGAGGTGATCGGCTGCTTCGGGCTGACCGAGCCCGACCGCGGCTCCGACCCCGGCGGCATGCTCACCCGCGCCCGCAGGGACGGCTCGGACTGGGTCCTGAACGGCTCCAAACTGTGGATCACGAACGGGTCGGTCGCCGACCTCGCCGTCATCTGGGCGCGGGCGGACGACGGCATCCGCGGTTTCCTCGTCCCCAGGGACACCCCCGGGTTCTCGACCCGGGACGTGAACCGCAAGCTGTCGCTGCGCGCGTCGATCACCTCCGAGCTCGTCCTGAACGACGTGCGGGTCCCCGCGGACGCGATGCTGCCCGGGGTGAAGGGCCTCAAGGGGCCGCTCGGGTGCCTGACGGAGGCGCGCTACGGCATCATCTGGGGCGCGGTCGGCGCGGGACGGTCCTGCTACGAGGCGGCCGTCGAGTACTCCAAGACCCGTGAGCAGTTCGGCAAGCCCATCGGGTCGTTCCAGCTCACGCAGGAGAAGCTGGCGTGGATGGAGGTCGCCCTCGGGCAGGCAAGTCTCGTCGCCCTGCACATCGGGCGCCGCAAGGACGAGGGGAGCGTCACGCCGCAGCAGATCTCGTTCGGCAAGCTCGCCAACGTCCGCGCGGCCCTGGACGTGGCCCGGCAGGCCCGCACCATCCTGGGCGCCAACGGGATCACGCTCGACTACCCGGTGATCCGGCACATGAACAACCTGGAGAGCGTGCTGACCTATGAGGGCACCCAGGAGGTGCATTTGCTCACGCTCGGCAAGGCCGTGACCGGCCTGGACGCGTTCCGTTAAGGAGAACTTGAATCCTCCGCGTAGGGTTATTCCCTGGACGCCCGTCACGGAGCTGGGCAGACTCGCCCAGGTCAAGCCATCGATCTGAGGGAGCGGCATGAGAGTCGGCATCGTCGGGGCCACCGGGCAGGTCGGGGCCAAGATGCTCGAGATCCTGGCCGAACGCGGATTCCCGGTCGACGAGCTGCGGCTGTTCGCCTCGTCCCGGTCGGCGGGACGCAGGCTCTCGTGGAACGGCGAGGAAATTCCCGTCGAGGACGCCGCGGCCGCCGATTACACGGGCCTGGACATCGTGCTGTTCTCCGCGGGCAAGACCACGTCCCGGGAGCTGGCGCCCCGGGTCGCCGCCGCCGGCGCCGTCGTGGTCGACAACTCCTCGGCCTGGCGCCTGGACCCGGACGTGCCGCTCGTCGTCGTCGAGGTCAACCCGCACGCCGCGGCGAACCGGCCCAAGGGGATCATCGCCAACCCGAACTGCACGACGATGGCGGCGATGCCCGTCCTGCAGCCCCTGCACGCCGAGGCCGGGCTGAAGGCGCTCGTGGTGTCCACCTACCAGGCGGTGTCCGGCAGCGGCCTGGCCGGGGTCGCCGAGCTGCACGAGCAGGCGTCCAAGGTCGTCGCGAACGCCGACAGGCTCACCCACTCCGGGACGGCGGTCGAGTTCCCCGAGTCGTCGGTGTACGTGCGGCCGATCGCGTTCAACGTCCTGCCGATGGCGGGGTCGATCGTGGACGACGGCCTGGCCGAGACCGACGAGGAGCAAAAGCTCCGCAACGAGAGCCGCAAGATCCTCGGCATCCCGGATCTGAAGGTGTCGGGCACCTGCGTGCGGGTCCCGGTCTTCACCGGGCACTCGCTGCAGATCAACGCGCGTTTCGAGCGTCCGATCAGCCCGGAGCGGGCCAGCGAGCTGCTGGCGGGCGCGCCCGGTGTGGTGCTGTCGGACGTCCCGACGCCGCTGCAGGCCGCCGGGCAGGACCCGACCTACGTTGGGCGCATCCGCCGCGACGAGACCGTGGACAACGGGCTCGCCCTGTTCTGCTCGGGCGACAACCTCCGCAAGGGCGCCGCGCTGAACACCGTCCAGATCGCCGAGCTCGTCGCCGCCGAGCTGTCGCGGTGACGGCGTGCCGCGCCGGCCGTCGCCGGGCCGGTGCGGTCAGCCTGCGCGGCGGCCCCTGATCTGGAGGGAGTCCAGCAGGGTGGCGGTGCTCTGCGTGATCTCTTCGACGGCGCGGTCGAACGCTTCGGCGTTGTGGGCCGCGGGAGTGCGAAAGCCCGAGATCTTGCGGACGTACTGCAGCGCTGCCGCCCGCACGTCCTCGTCGGTGACGTCCTCCGAGTAGGGAGGACGCAGCGTCTTGATACTGCGGCACATACCTCCAGTGTGCCCGCAGGGTGTGACGTCGTCCCGGGGGGCGTGTCCCAGTGTCCCGGGGGTGTGTCCCAGTAAGGAGACGACAAGGGTGCGGCCCCCTGGCCGGAGGCGCCAGGGGGCCGGGCGGGGGGCGGGGTCCCCGATGTGTGCGGGCGGCAGCTCGGTGGCCGAGATCGTGGCCGGGTTCCGCTCGTGCGGCCGCCTGCGGTCAGCCCTGAGGGTGGAGAGGGGCTGTCCAAAGTGGACCTTGGCGGCCGGCGGGGTGTCAACGGATCCAGCCGCCACTGGATTTTCAATGGGTCGAAGCGAGGCCGTGGAAAAATCTGAAACCGGCCCCTGAGCTGCTCCGGAGCTACCGGGCGGCGGTGCCGCCCAGCGTCCAGACGGCGTGGGCGATGGCGTCGGCGTTGCGGTCCAGCGCGCTGTCGTCGATGTTGTCGGTGGTGTCGCAGGGCGCGTGGTAGCACCGGTCGAACGCCACGCCGGCCTCGCCGCCCCACAGCCGCGCCTGCTCGGCGGTCTTGCGTCCCTCCGCGCCGGTGAACAGACCGCCCGCCGGGATGCCGACCCGGATGAAGGGGCCGTAGTCGGAGCGTCCGTCGAACGCGGTGTCCTGGACGGGCACGTTGATCGCCTCGAAGTGGCTTCTGAGGACCTGCTCGATCTCCGCGGAGCCGGCGGGGCCGCCGTTGCCGCTGGATCCGTCGCCGTCGTAGGCGAAGTATCCGGCGTTGGGCGAGCCGACCATGTCGAAGTTGAGGTAGCCGCCGATCCGGGACCGTTCGGCGGACGACAGGCCGTTCACGTAGTGCGTCGAGCCGACGAGGCCGAGTTCCTCGGCGCCCCACCAGGCGAACCGCAGGTGCCGGGCGGGACGGTGGTCCGCGCGGGCGACGGCGAGGGCGGTCTCCAGGATCGCGGCCGAGCCGGATCCGTTGTCGTTGATCCCGGGGCCGGCGGTGACGCCGTCGAGGTGACCGCCGATCATCAGGGTGTCGTTCGCGTCGCCGCCCGGCCAGTCGGCGATGAGGTTGTGGCCGGTGGTGCCCAGGTAGGTGAACGACTGCACGGTGGTCTCGAAGCCGGCGTCGTCCAGCAGGCCCTTGACGTAGTCGAGGGAGGCGCGGTAGCCGGGGCGGCCGTGGGCGCGGTTGCCGCCGTTGGCGGCGGCGATGCTCTGGAACTGCGCCAGGTGCTCCTTGACGTTCTCGACCGGGATGTCGGGCGCCTGCCGTGTGACCGGGGAGGGGGAGGCGGGGGCGGCGGCCGAGGCTGCGCCGGCGGGCAGGAGGGCCGCGACCGCGAGGGCCGCGGCCCCGAGTGTCGTCAAGCGGGGGGTCATGGGC
>DATCLF010000355.1:0-2563 GCA_036564055.1 Spirillospora sp. | reverse complement strand
GGCGCGAGGCGGTCGGGACGTGCGCGCAGGTGGCCGACGCCCTGGCCGCCGCCCACGCCGCCGGGATCGTCCACCGCGACATCAAGCCCGCCAACGTGTTCCTCACCCCGGTCGGCGTGAAGGTCCTGGACTTCGGCATCGCGTTCACCGGCCTGTCCCCGTCCGGCGGCCCCCTCCTCGGAACCCCCGACTACGTGGCCCCCGAGCTGCTGAACGGCGCCGAGCCTGCTCCCGAGGCCGACGTCTACTCCCTCGGCGTCGTGCTCCAGGAGTGCCTGACCGGAGCCTCCTCCACGGAGACCACTCTCCCGCCGAACATTCCGGGCGAGGTCGTCGCGCTGAGCCTGCGGTGCCTCAACCCCGACCCCCGGGCCCGGCCCGCCGCGTCCACGGCGGCGCGCGTGCTCGCCGAGGCGGCCGGGATCCGGCTCGCGACCGTCTCCGCCGCGGCGCCCGCCGAGCGGCCGGACGGCCGTCCCGGACGCGAACCGCCGCGGGCGCCGACCCGCGTACTCGACGAGCCCCTCCCGCCGGACGACCTGGCGCAGGGCGACCCGGGGGCGTCGGACCGGCCGCAGCGCAGGACGGTGGTGCGCAGGTCCCTCGCCGTCGCCGGTTTCGCGGCCGGGGCCGCCGCGCTGGTGGCCGTTCTGGTGATGACGCTGTCCGAGGCGCTGTCCCCGGACGCGTCCCGCAGGGAGGCCGCGCCGCTGGAGAGCCCGCCGGCGGAGAGCACGTCGTCGGCACCGGCGGGCGGCGCGTGCGCGGTGACCTACCGGATCGACGGGACGTGGCCGCAGGGCTTCCAGGCCACGGTCCGGGTCATGAACCTCGGGGACGGGCCGATCGACGGCTGGCGGCTGGAGTTCGCGTTCCCCGACGGCCAGGTCATCACCCAGATCTGGAACGGCACCCAGGTCCAGCGCGGTTCCGCGGTCACGGTGACGGCGGCGGACTGGAACCGGCTGATCCCGCCGAACGGGTCGGCCGAGTTCGGTTTCCTCGGAAGCCAGGAGGGCGCCAACGGCCGTCCGTCCCGTTTCCTCCTCAACGGCCGGGAGTGCCGCGGCTGACCGCGGCGCCATCCCGACGTCGACGTCCGGGCACTGACCTCCGGGCCGTCGGACGCGATAATGGGAGCGCTCCCACGATCGCGGCTGGGAGCGACCCGGTCATCACTGCGCAGAGGGAGAATCGATGGGCTTCCCGGAGGGGTTCGTGTGGGGAGCGGCGACCGCCGCCTACCAGATCGAGGGAGCGGCCCAGGAGGACGGACGCGCCCCTTCCATCTGGGACACCTTCAGCCACACTCCCGGCAAGGTGCTGGGCGGCGACACCGGCGACGTCGCCACCGACCACTACCACCGCTACCGCGAGGACGTCGCGGCGATGGCCGCCCTTGGCCTGAACGCCTACCGCTTCTCCATCTCCTGGTCGCGCGTCCTGCCCGGCGGGTCGCCCAATCAGAAGGGGATCGACTTCTACTCCCGGCTCGTCGACGAGCTGCTCGACCACGACATCGCGCCCGTCGTCACGCTCTACCACTGGGACCTGCCGCAGGAGCTGGAGGACGCGGGCGGCTGGCCGGAGCGCGACACCGCGCGCCGCTTCGCCGACTACGCCGAGCGGATCGGGCGGGTCCTCGGCGACCGCGTGCACACGTGGACGACCCTGAACGAGCCGTGGTGCTCGGCCTTCCTCGGCTACGCCGCCGGCGTCCACGCCCCGGGACGCACCGACCCCGCCGCCGCGCTCGCGGCCGCCCACCACCTCAACCTCGCCCACGGGCTCGGCGTGCGGGCGCTGCGCGCGGTGGTCCCGCCGTCCGCGCGGCACTCGGTCACGCTCAACTTCCACCACCTGCGCGGCGAACCGGAGGCCGTCCGCCGGGTGGACGCCGTCGCCAACCGCATCTTCCTCGACCCGATGCTCGGCAAGGGCTATCCCGCCGACCTCATCGACGACACCGCCTCGATCACCGACTGGTCCTTCGTCCGCGACGGCGACACCGAGATCATCGCCGCGCCCATCGACGTGCTCGGCGTGAACTACTACACGCCGACGCTGGTCCGGCTGTGGGACGGGGTCTCGCCGCGCGAGCACGCCGACGGTCACCGGCAGGGTGCGGCGTCGCCCTTCGTCGGCTGCGACGACGTCGAATTCGTCGCACAGCCCGGTCCCCGCACGGCGATGGGCTGGCCGATCGACCCGACCGGCATGGAGGAGCTGCTCCTCCGGCTGCACCGCGACCATCCGCGCACCCCGCTGATGATCACCGAGAACGGCGCCGCCTTCGACGACGTGGTGGAGGCGGACGGCCGCGTCCGGGACGAGCGGCGGATCGCCTACCTGCGCGACCACATCGCCGCGGTGGAGCGGGCCTGCGAGGCGGGCGTCGACGTGCGCGGCTACTTCGCCTGGTCGCTGCTGGACAATTTCGAATGGGCCTACGGGTACTCCAAGCGCTTCGGCCTTCTTCACGTCGACTACGCCACGGGTGAACGCACCTGGAAGGACAGCGCCCACTGGTACCGGGACACCATTGCCGCCCATCGCGCAGGAC
>DATCLF010000354.1:0-5188 GCA_036564055.1 Spirillospora sp. | reverse complement strand
ATCCGCATGATGGCGGCGGTGCAGCCGTTCCTCAGCGGGGCCATCTCCAAGACCGTCAACATGCCGGGGTCGGCCACGGTCGAGGACTTCGAGCGGATCTACTTCGAGGGCTGGCGGCTCGGGCTGAAGGCCCTGGCGATCTACCGCGACAACTGCAAGGTGGGTCAGCCGCTCTCGGCGGCGAACAAGAAGGAGCGGGAGAAGGAGGACGAGGAGGAGGTGCGGCGTCCCGTCCGGCGGCGGCTGCCGAAGCAGCGGCCCGCGACCGTGACGCGGTTCTCCGTCGCCGGCGCCGAGGGGTACATGACGGCGTCGTCCTACCCCGACGACGGTCTCGGCGAGGTCTTCCTCAAGCTCGGCAAGCAGGGCTCCACGCTCGCCGGCGTGATGGACGCCTTCTCCATGGCGATCTCCATCAGCCTCCAGTACGGCGTGCCCCTGGAGACCTGGGTGGAGAAGTTCACCAACATGCGGTTCGAGCCCGCCGGCATGACCGACGACCCCGACATCCGCATGGCGACCTCGGTGATGGACTACATCTTCCGTCGCCTGGCGCTGGACCACCTGCCGTACGAGAAGCGCGCGAGCCTCGGCATCCTGACCGCCGAGGAGCGGGCGATGGAGGCCAACGGCGAGGACCCCGCGGCGCTGCACATGGAGGAGGTCGACCCCGAGGAGCTGGCCCAGACCGCCGAGATCAGCAAGCCGAAGCCGCGGGCCGAGACGCCGGCCCGCGCGCCCGAGGCGCGCTCGTCGGTGGAGGTCGTCGAGAGCCGCCAGGGCCGCACCGCGGACGCGCCGCTGTGCCTGACCTGCGGCACGAAGATGCGTCCCGCCGGAAGCTGCTACGTCTGCGAGGGCTGCGGCTCCACCAGCGGCTGCAGCTGAGCACGGGCCGGTCGGAGGGGACCCGGGCGTTCGCTCCGGGTCCCCTTTCCGTGTCTTCGGCCGAAGCCTCCGGGACGGGCTTGGACGGCGGTGTACCGTCGCGCATGCGACGTCGCGCGGCGCGTCGGCTGCTCACCCCGTCATCTGAGCCGGATCTTCCATCGAAAGACCGGAATGACCCTGACCAGGTTCCGGTTCCGCGATCGTCTGCGAGCGCTGAGGGCTTTGGACGCGATCGAGGCCGGGGAGCGGAACCCGGCCGGGCTGGCCGCCGACCTGGGCTTCGCCGGTCACGCCCATCTGACGCGGACGGTCCGGCGCGAGTGCGGCCGCACGCCGAGGGCCCTGCGCGAACTGCCGGCGCCGCCGAACTGAGCAAGAACCTTCAAGCGGCCGAGCCGCCGCGGGCCGCAGGCTGGTGCGGTCAGTACGGCACGGCCAGGAGGTGACACGATCGCACGAGTGTGGCGCGCCAGGACCGGTGGCCGGGAGGCGACCGAGAGCTACCGCCGGGTGCTCGAGTCCGAGGTGCTCGGCGGCCTGAACGACGTCGCCGGGTTCCGTGGCGCCTACCTGCTCGCGCGGCGGGACGGCGACGCGATGGAGATCAGCACGTTGACGTTCTTCGACTCCTTCGAGGCGGTCAGGCGCTTCGCCGGGCAGGAGTGCGAACGCGAGCAGGTCACCCCCGCCGCCCGCGCAACGTTGCTCGAGTCCGATCCCGCCGTCAGGCACTTCGACGTCCTGACCGCCCATCGGCTCTGACGGGTCCGGGGCGCCTTCGGCCTCGTCGGCCGGCATGAGGCGGGTGAGGAGCCGGGGCTCCGGCGCCGGGGTCTCCGGATCTAGGAGGGGTTCTCCTCGCCGGCGCCGGGGCGCTTGATCGGCTGGGTTCGGGAGGCGCGGCGCCGCTGTCCCTTGCGGCCGGCGACGAGCACGTCGCCCTGCTCGCCGTCGTCGGCGCCCGTCCTGCCGGAACCACCGGGCTGGGTGGAGCCGGCGGATTCGTCCGAGGCGCCGGGTGCGCCCGTGGTGCCGGGGTTCTCGGCGGGCTCCGTGGCGGACGGCTGCTTCTTGGCGGCACGGCTGGAACGCGTCTTCTTCGGGGGTTTGGCCTCGGGCGCGCGGAGTGAGGCGACGAAGTCGGCCGCGTCCTCCTCGTCGCTCTTCTTCCGCGTGCCGCCGGGGTGGTGCAGCCGTCTGCCCGTGATCCAGCGGTCGGCGGTGAGGCGGCCGCCGCCGCCCGCGGCGAACAGCAGGCCGGCCATGCCGAGCGTGAGGACCAGTTCGTAGCCGCCGCGGACGGTGTCGCCCTCGACCAGGAGGAGTCCCTTGTCGGCGTGCACGAACACGAACGCCCCGGCCATGTCGAGGAACAGCAGCGTGCCGGTGACGGGGAGTCCGAGCCCGGCGATCAGCGCGGCCCCGCCGAGGAGCTCGACGAACGCCGAGTAGACGGCGGCCGCGGTCGGCAGCGGCACGCCGAGGTCGTCGAACGAGCGGCTCGTCGCGGTGACGCCCGCCTCGATCTTCTGCCAGCCGTGCGCCATGAACACGACGCCCACGCCGAGTCGCGCGAGGACCGCCGCGAGGTCGTAGAGCAGCCGTGTGCGCATGCCATCGACTCCTTCACGGGGGAACCGGCCTGGTCGACCGACGGAGAGTATGACGTCCGCCGGACGGATCGGGCGAACTTACCAGGTGAAGCGGCACGAGAAGGCAGAAACGCCGCAGATCGCCCACTTCGAGGGGCGTGTAATACTGTAAATGCATCTATCGTTACCTACCTAGGCTAGGTTAGGTAACGATGGTGAACAGGATGTACTCGGTCGATGAGGTCGCCGACCTTCTCGGCCTCCACGTGCGCACGGTGCGCGGCTACATCCGTTCCGGACGGCTCAAGGCGGTGCGGATCGGCAAGCAGTACCGGATCGCCCCGTCCGACCTGGACGAGCTGGTCGGACGCGAACGGCCCGCGCAGCGGGGCCGGGACGCCGCCCAGGCGGAGGTGTCGAGCATCGTGCAGATCGACGGCGTCGACCGCGCGACGGCCGACCGGCTGGGCACGCTCGTGCTCGCGGGAGTGAACACGGACGGTCCCGGCCCGCCGCTGCGCGTCCAGGTCGTCCACGACCCGGAACGGGAGCGGATGAAGATCGTGATTCTCGGCGGGGCCGCCGCCACCGCCGAGGTGCTCACCCTGCTCGACGCCGTGCTCACGGGCGGCGGCCGGACGACGAAGGGGAACGGCGATGGCTGACGAGATCCAGGAGCGGGCGTGTCTCCCGGTGCTGGTGTGCGACCCGGACGGCCCGCCGGTGGCGACCGTCCAGGACGCGCTCGACCTGATCGGCGCGGCGTTCCTCGGCGCGGAGGTGGTGGCCGTCCCCGCGAGCCGGGTGGACCGGAGCTTCTTCACCCTCGGCACCCGGTTCGCCGGCGAGGTCATGCAGAAGTTCGTCAACTACAACCTGCGCCTGGCCATCGTGGGGGACATCTCGGAGCACCTCGCCGCCGGCTCGGCGTTGAGGGCCCTCGTCCGCGAGTCGAACTCGGCGGCGCACGTGTGGTTCGTCCCCGACATGGACGCCCTCGACGAGCGGCTGCGCACGATCTCCCCACGGGCCTCCTGAAGCGAACGGGGCTGGGGCTCATCGCACGGAATCCGGGGTGACCCGGCAAGGTTGGCATGAACGTGATGCACGGTGAGTACAAGGTCCCCGGCGGCAAGCTCGTCGTCGCCGACGTCGACGTCGTGGACGGTCTTCTGCGCGGGCCGAGAATCAGCGGGGACTTCTTCCTCGAACCCGATGAGGCGCTGGACGCCATCAACGCCGCCCTTGAGGGGCTGCCCGCGAGGCTCGACGCGAAGACGATCGGCGCCCGTGTGCAGGAGGCCCTGCCCCGCGACACGGTGATGCTCGGGCTCACCGCCGAGGCCGTGGGGATCGCGGTGCGCAGGGCCGTCGCGCGGGCCTCCGACTGGCGCGACCACGACTGGCGGCTGATCCACGAGCCGCCGCGCGAGCCCGCGCTGCACATGGCCCTCGACCAGGTCCTCGCGGAGGAGGTCGGCGCGGGACGCCGGCCCCCGACGCTGCGGGTGTGGGAGTGGGCGTCCCCCGCCGTGGTCATCGGCAGTTTCCAGTCGCTGCGCAACGAGGTGGACGCCGAGGCCGCCGAGCGGTACGGGGTCGAGGTCGTCCGGCGCATCAGCGGCGGCGGGGCGATGTTCATCGAGCCCGGCAACACGATCACGTACTCGCTGTACGCGCCCGAGACGCTGGTGGCCGGCATGTCGTTCGCGGAGAGCTACGCGTTCCTGGACGACTGGGTGCTCGGAGCGCTCGGCGAGCTCGGGGTCAAGGCGTGGTACCAGCCGCTGAACGACATCGCCTCCGAACACGGCAAGATCGCGGGGGCGGCGCAGAAGCGGCTGGCGTCGGGCGCGGTGCTGCACCACGTGACGATGGCCTACGACATCGACGCCGAGAAGATGTTGCAGGTCCTGCGGATCGGCCGGGAGAAGATCTCCGACCGGGGCATCGCGAGCGCCGTCAAGCGCGTCGACCCGCTGCGCCGCCAGACCGGGCTGCCCCGCGAGGAGGTCATCGACCGGATGATCCGGCACTTCCGCGGCCGGTACGGGCTGACCGACGACCGGGTGACCGAGGACGAGATGCGCCTCGCCGGCAAGTACGTGACCGACAAGTTCGCCACCGCCGAATGGACCGCCCGCGTCCCGTGAGCACCCGGGGTCCCGTCGATCGCCGTGGCCCCTGTGATCCGTTGTTTTCGCGACCCGGCGGCGAGGTGATCGCAACATCGCGCGAACCTTCGGCCCGTTCTGTGCATCATTCCTCCCACGGCAGGTCGCGGCGTTGTGCGCCCTGGCCGTAGGTTTGGGGGACATCGGACGATGATGAGGAGCGTTCATGTCGATGCAGAAGGGCGCCAACACCCCGGTGCCGGTTCCCTCGGTCCGGGTCGAGCTCGGCTGGCAGAGCGGCCCGGGCGTGCCCGACGCTGATGCGTCGGCGCTCCTGTTGACCGCTGAAGGCCGGGTGCGTTCGGACGACGACTTCGTCTTCTACAACCAGCCCGTGCACGCCTCCGGTGCGGTTCGCCACGAAGGCAAGCAGCAGGGGCCGACGACCCTGGACGTGCTGTCGGTCGACCTGAACCGCGTCGAGCCCGCCATCGACAAGATCGTCATTGCGGCGTCGGCGGACGGGGGGACGTTCAGCCAGTTCCGCGGTCTGTACGTGCGGGTCGTGGACGCCGCCACCGGGTCGGAGGT
>DATCLF010000353.1:0-10269 GCA_036564055.1 Spirillospora sp. | reverse complement strand
CATCTACACCCGTCCCGAGATCAAGGCTCTCATCCTCGGGGCCAAGGACGGCGACTTCGACCACCTCATCGCCTCACGCAACTGAGGCACCGACCCGCCAACCCTCGATAGCGACGGGCCGGCTCCGGTTCACCGAAGGTCGGCCCGTCCGCCATGGAACAGAAAGGCCACCCACGTGCGGGTGGCCTCTTGTTTTCCGGCGCTCCTTGTATTCGGCCCGTATTCCAGTGCTCCGCCCGGGCGGCCGGCCCCGGGCGGGCGCCTCTCAGCCGCAGTTGCCGTAGGGCGCGGACGCTCCGTTGCCGCCGAACCTGACGCACGTCCCCGGGGCCTTCACGTACACCGGCCCCGCGTACCAGGAGAAGTTCCCGCTGTCGGAGATACGGCTGCCGCCCTGCTTCTGGATCCACACCGACGCCGCCGACGGCTTGCCCACGTTCTTGGTCTTCAGCATGACGGCGCAGTTGTAGGTGGAGCTGTTGTAGAGCAGGTAGGCGATGCCGCCGGGGACGTTCAGGGAGCGCTGCACGTAGTAGCCGCCCCCGTGGCCGCCGCTGTTGCACACCTGCTGGGGGTTGTACTTGTTCGGGGGCTCCTTGGCGGGCGTGGATCCTCCTCCGCCCCCGCCTCCGCCGCCGCTGCCTCCACCGCCGGGCGGCGGGGTTCCCGGCCGGTTCGGCGTGCCCGGGGTGCGGGACTGGTTCGGGGACGCCGGGTTCCGGTTCTGCTGTCCCTGCGCACGCCGGCCGTTGGTCTCCGTGGAGCCGCGGGCTTGGCCGGCGGTCCCGTCCTGTGCCTCGTGGCCGCCGCCCGCCTCGTCGTGCTGCTCGGACGCCGACGCGCGCCGCTCGTCGTCGCCGGGCCTCGCGGCGGCCCAGGCGGCACCGCCGGCGAGGACGGCCGCGACGGCCGCGGCGGCCGCGACCGGAACGACGACCCTGCGCTTGCGGCCGCCCCCCTCCCCGGGCGGGTGCGGCGCCCCCGGAGGAACCGGGGGAGGCGGCGGAGGCGGGAGCGGACCCTGCGGAGGGACCGGGGAGGGCGGCGCGTCACCCGAGGACTGCTGCGGCCGGGTGCCCTGACCCCCGTCGCCGGAGGGCTGCGTGGTGCCGTCGGGCACGGTCCGTTCGGAGGACGGCGGGACGGCGGGCGTCGCCGCGGAGCGCCCGCCGACGGCGCCGACCAGGCGTTCCTGGGCCTCGCGCGCGGTCGGGCGGGCCGCGGGGTCCTTGGCGAGGCAGTCCACGACGAGGTCGCGCAGCGGTCCCGACAGGTCGCCGAGGTCCGGCTCGGCGGTCAGGATCCGGTGCATGACCTTGCCCATCTCGTCGTTGCCGAACGCCGGGCGGCCCGTGGCGGCGAACACCATGGTGGTGCCCCAGGCGAACATGTCCGAGGCCGTGCCGACTTCGTCGTCCGTGAAGTGCTCGGGCGACATGTAGGCGGGCGTGCCGACGGTCTGCGTGTCGCCCGTGGCGCCCAGCGCGCGTGCCACGCCGAAGTCGATGACGCGCGGGCCGTCCGGCCCCATCAGCACGTTCTGCGGCTTGAAGTCGCGGTGGACGATCCCCGCCTGGTGGATCGCGATGAGCGCGGTCAGGGTGTTGATGGCGAGCCGCTCCAGCGCGCCGCCCGTCCGCGGGCCCTCGGTGCGCACCACGTGCCGCAGGGACGGCCCCGGGACGTACTCGCTGACGATATAAGGACGGTCGCCGGCGACGTCGGCGTCCAGGACCTGCGCGGTACAGAAACGCGCCACCCGCTTGGCCACGTCGAGTTCGCGGACGAAGCGCGCGCGGGCCGACTCGTCCCCGGCGAGCCCGCCGTGCAGGAGCTTGACGGCGACGTACTCGTCGGCCCCCGGCTCCGCGTGTGCGTCCGTCCGCTTGGGCCGGCCGAGATAGACCGTGCCCTGTCCCCCCTCGCCGAGCCGGCCGCAGATTTCGTACCTGCCCAGTTCGGTCGGATCGCCTGACCGCAATGGCTGGGCATCCGGCCTCGTCCTGTCCGTCACACCACTCGCTCCCCGTCACTCTCGCCATGGCCGGACATCCTCGCCAGCTTAGGGCCAGATCATGGTATGCGCTTCCCCGAGGCAGTTGATCAGGCTCGTGGCGGTACCCGAACGAACAGGACTACAGTCCGATTGGTCGAAGAAAGGCGGCAGCGATGGCCCGTGGTCCCGCCGGTGGGAAGAGCGTCGACCTGGAGCTCATGCGCGCGCAGCCGCCCAGGGAGCGCGCGGACGCCGCCCGTAACCGCGCGAAGGTGCTCGAAGCCGCCGCCGCCCTGTTCGCCCGGCACGGCGTCGACGCGGTCACGATGGACGCGATCGCCGCCGCCGCCGGGGTCGGCAAGGGAACCCTCTTCCGCCGGTTCGGCGACAAGGCCGGCCTGGCCGTCGCCCTCCTGGACGAACGGGAACGCGACCTGCAGGACGCGATCCTGTCCGGGCCGGCCCCGCTCGGGCCCGGGAAGGGCGACGCGCCCGTCCCGCCGTCCGAGCGGCTGCGCGCCTTCGTCGACGCGTACCTGGACCACGTCATGGAGCATCTGCCGCTGGTCCGGATGTCCGAGACGGCCTCGCCGGGCGCCCGCTACCGCATCGGCGCCTACGGCTTCTGGCACCGGCACATGACGATCCTGCTCGACCAGATCGTCCCCGACGGGGAAGCGCTGGCGCACGCGCTGCTCGCGGTCCTGGCCGCCGAGCACCTGACCGCGATGATCGAGAACGTCGGCCCGGTCCGCACCCGCGCCGCCGTCCTCGCGCTCATAGAGGCGGCCTGCAACCACCGGTGAAGGGCGGTCACAGGCCGCGTGGGAGTGGGCTCAGGCCGGGTCGGGCGTCCGCCTCCTCGCGAGGCGTTCGGCGTGGACGCCGCCCGCCGCCGCATTCGTGCCGGACGGCCGTGCCTCGGCGCCGTCCGGCACGGCGGCCGCGTCATCCCGGACAGCGTCATCTCGGACAGCGTCGTCTCGGTGAGTATGCGCCCGGGGCGCCGTGGTGGTGCCCGGAGGTGTCGTCGAACGGCCCGGCGGGCCCGCCGCACCATGACCGCGTTCCAGTCGGGCGGCGACCGCGAGGGCCCGCAGCGACCTGGTCCTGACGTGGTCTCGGGTGTTGGTGCGGGTCGTGGGAATGCTGCTTCTCGGCAAGGTCACCCTCCGTGGCTCGTGGACCTGTGCGCCGCCCGGTACATCGGATCTTGCGCGATAGTTGCAACCGCAAGAGTTTTTGGTCTATTCCGGGTAGTCGTCCGGTCGCGATGCGTGAGGGCGGCCGCGTCCCGCGCAGGGTGACCCCGCCGAGATCGGCTCAGAGGTACAGTCCCGGGCTCTCCTCGCGGGACTCGGGGCCGATCGGCCGCAGGTCGGCGGCCGTCAGGGTGGACAGCTCGGCCGCGTCCGACGCGTCCGTGAGCCGTTCGGACTGCACGGCCACGGCCGCGTCGAGGAGGTTGCGCATGAGCCGCCCATTGCCGAACGTCGGGCCGCGCGGCACGTCGCGGAGCAGTTCGCGCAGGCGCGGGGCGACGTCCGGCGCCAGCCGCAGCCCCTCGGCGCGGGCGAGGTGCGCGAAGATCTCCACGAGCTCGTCGTCGGTGTAGTCGGGGAACGCGATGCGCTTCGGGAAGCGAGACGCGAGCCCCGAGTTGGCGGCGAGGAAGCTCTCCATCTCCCGCTCGTAGCCCGCGGCGATGACGACCAGGTCGGCGCGGTACTCCTCCATCAGCTGGACGAGCGTGGAGACGGCCTCCTGGGTGTAGGCGTCGCCCGTCAGGGAGTACGCCTCGTCGATGAACAGGACCCCGCCGAGGGCCTGTTCGACCGCGGCCCGCACGCGCGGCGCCGTCTGGCCGACGTAGGACCCGACGAGGTCGGCGCGGGTGACCTCGACGAGATGCCCGGACGAGAGCAGACCGAGGTCCGCATACACGGACGCGATGAGACGGGCGACGGTCGTCTTGGCGGTGCCGGGGTTGCCGGTGAACACCATGTGCCGCGTCGGGACGGTGACCGACTGCCCGGCGGCGCGGCGCAGGTCGGTGGCACGGGCCTCGGCGACGAGGCGGTGCACCTCCTTCTTGACCTCCGTGAGGCCGATGAGCCGGTCGAGCTCGGTGAGCGGGTCGGTGACGGGCTTGACGCGCGTGGTGCCGCTGAGGGTGTCGGGGATGTCCTCGGGGAGCAGGGTCGTGAGGTCGTCCGGAGTGGGTCTGCGCAGGGAGGTGACGCGGCGCGCCTGGAGGGCGACGGCGCGTTCGCACAGGTTGCGCATGGCGCGGGCGTTGCCGAACGAGCGGCCGCGCGGGGTGCGGCGCAGCAGGTCGGCGACCCTGTCGCGGGCGGCGTCGGTGAGGTCGAGACCGGCGTCCTTCACCTGGCCGGCGAAGATCTCGATGAGCTCGGCGTCGGTGAAGTCGGGGAAGCGGACCGTGTGGGGGAAGCGGGACTCCAGGCCGGGGTTGGACGCGATGAACCGCCGCATCTCGCGTTCGTACCCGGCGACGATGACGACGAGGTCGTCGCGGTGGGTCTCCATGAACTTGAGCAGCTCGGCGATGGCCTCCGGTCCGTAGTCCTCCTCCATGCCCTCCTGGACGAGCGAGTACGCCTCGTCGATGAACAGCACGCCGCCGACGGCGCGCTGCGCGACGGCGCGCGTCTTCACGGCGGTCTCGCCGAGGTACTGGCCGATGAGCGTCGAGCGGGTCGCCTCGACGAGGTGCCCGGACGACAGCACGCCGAGGTCCTTCAGGACGCGGGCGAACAGCCGCGCGACGACCGTCTTCCCGGTGCCGGGGTTGCCGGTGAACACCATGTGCCTGGCGGGCGGTGCGGGGGCGGGCACCCCCGCGTCGCGCCGCATCTTCGCGGCCTTCGCCCCGGCGACGATCAGCTCGATCTCCTGCTTGACGCCGCTCAGCCCCGTGAGGGCGTTGAGCTCTGCCATCGGGTCGGTGCCGGAGTGGTCGAACGAGGCGGGGATGTCGGACCGCTTGACGACCAGTTCCTGCCCGGGTTCGGTCCGCTCGCGGACGGCCTCGACGACGATGTCGGCGAGGCGCTGCGCGAGCCGTGCGTTGCGCAGGTTGCGGACGGGCGGGGTGCCGACGAGCAGCCGGCCGGCGGCGGTCAGGGCTCGCTTGTGCGCCCGCGCGCCGCGCTGCTGGAGCGCCCGGTTGAACAGCTCCGCGTACCCCTCGGCGGTGAACGGCCGTGTGCGGACGACCTGCAGCCGCAGGGCGAGCCCCGGGTTGAGCTCGCGGATCCGCTCGTCGCCCCCCGGTTCGCACAACGCGACGACGTGCAGGTCGTCGTAGACGTCGAGGGCGCGGTGGAGCTCTTCGAGGATCGCCTCGCCGCTGCGCTCGTCCTTGGCCATGTCGTCGAGGCCGTCGATGACCATGAGCCGCACGCCGGCGCTGTCACGGGCGTCGTTGTAGATGTGGGTGGTGGCGGAGGAGACCTCCTTGGCGGCGAAGAAATCGCCCGACAGCCACAGCGGCGGGTCGACGATGCCGTGCCGCTGGACGAGCCGCACGATCTCCTGGGCCGCGTCGCGCTTGCCCGTCCCGTCCGGGCCGACGATCATCAGCCGGACCGGCCCCGGCCCGTTCGCGATCTCCTCCAGCGCGGCCACGACCTCCGGCTGGCCGATGAGGTTCGTCTCCACCTTCGCGCGGGCGCCGCCGCCGGAGCCGCGGCCGCGGGCGGCGGCCTTGCCGGCGCCGAGGCTCGCGGCGAGCGGGTTGACGACGCGGCGGCGCGGGGCGAACAGCCGGCGGACGTCCTCCTGGAACCCGCCGACCGGGATGTACACCGGGTCGGGCGAGGACGGCATGCCCGGCAGTCCCTGCACGGCGGCGGTGAAGCGGATCGTCATGTCGAGCCAGCCGCGGCAGGCGTCGATGGCGCCCGCGCCGAGGCCGCGCGCGAGCCACGCCCACTCCTCCATCGACCAGGCTTCCGCGTCGAAGGACCCGCGCCGGGCCTCGAACCGTTTGAGCAGGTCGGCGTACCGGTCCTCGGTGAGGACGACCGACAGCTCGGCGGGCACCTGCTCGAGCCCGGCCTGGAGCAGGAGGTGCACGAGGAGCTGGTCGGCGTTCTCGTTGTGCGGGACGATCTCGGTCAGGTGCTCGTGGACGGGCAGCAACCCGGAGCACACCCATTCCAGGTAGCCGATGGGCCCGGTCAGCTCCGGCAGCGCCTCGACGACCTCGTCGTCGGCCTGTCGCGCCCACAGCTCGCGCCGCCTCATCAACGGGACGTCGAACCACTCTTCCCCGTCGGGGGGGTTGTCGTACAGCTTCTGCAGGGCGCGGCGGCGGCGTTCGAACGGTTCCAGGCCCTCGAAGACGGTGACGGCCTCGCGCGCGAGGGAGAGCGCGAGGTCCCGGTCGCCGCAGTCCTCCAGCCATTCGAGCGGCCGGAAGTCGCCGGGCACCGACGACCAGTAGCCCACGCCCTTGCGCGATTCACGGGTCGTCGCCATGTAGCGCCCGAACAGCTCCCAGTACAGGTCGCTGAAAACCCCCCCGTAAAGGGCGCCGGACCCCGGCAGGCAGGCGAGGATGCTGATCATCTCGGCGGCGACCAGCGGCGCGGGGGTGGCCATCATGCCGTGCTGCTCGGTGGTCAGGGGTACGCAGCGCGGATCCTGGACGAGGGCGTCGATGCGTTCACGGATCGTGTCGAACAGGCCGTCCGGGATGCGCCACGGTCCGAACGCGTACAGGTCCATGACCGGCTCGTCGGACACGAGAAGTTCCAGGTGCTCCGGCAACCGCACAGCGTTCCCCCTTGGTGACGCGGCCCCGTCGTGCGATGACGGGCGTGGTGCACAGCGGGCCGCAAGCCTAACGAGCGAGGCTGACGAACACGGTGGCGTGGAGAATATCAGCCCATTTTCACCGAAGAACGTGTTCTATGACTTTCTTTCCGACTTCACCGGTGCCCGAGGCGGCGCCGACCGGTCAACTGGGTAGGAACCCGAAGATTCGGTTCGCCCGCCGGGTCGGTCCCGCCCACCGCCTGCTCAGCGTCGAGCGCGGGAGGCGCCGCCGGGCGCGGGCGGACGCGCCCGAGCCGTCTCTGGGAGAGGCACGTGATCACGAAGCTGCTCGTCGCCAACCGCGGAGAGATCGCCGTGCGCGCGCTGCGCGCCGCCTACGAGCTGGACATCGCCAGCGTCGCCGTGTACGCGCACGAGGACCGGTTCTCGCTGCACAGGCAGAAGGCGGACGAGGCGTACGAGATCGGTGAGCGCGGTCACCCCGTCCGGGCCTACCTCGACGTGGACGGCATCGTCGAAACCGCGCTGCGGGTCGGGGCCGACGCCATCTACCCCGGCTACGGGTTCCTGTCGGAGAGCCCCGAGCTCGCCGAGGCGTGCGAGCGCAACGGGATCAAGTTCGTCGGCCCGCCGTCGCGGGTGCTGCGCCTGGCGGGCAACAAGATCGAGGCGGTCGCGGCGGCGCGGCGCGCGGGCCTGCCGGTGCTGCGGTCGGCGACGCCCGAGCCCGGCCGGGAGCTGGAGGCCGCCGACGAGGTCGGGTTCCCGCTGTTCGTGAAGGCCGCGGCGGGCGGCGGCGGGCGCGGACTGCGCCGCGTGGACGACCGAGACGAGCTGGAGGCCGCCGTCGAGGCCGCGCGCCGGGAGGCGCAGACCGCGTTCGGGGACCCGACGGTGTTCCTGGAACAGGCCGTGAACCGTCCGCGCCACATCGAGGTGCAGGTCCTCGCCGACGGCTCCGGCAACGTCGTCCACCTGCGCGAGCGCGACTGCTCCGTGCAGCGCCGCCACCAGAAGGTCGTGGAGATCGCGCCCGCGCCGAAGCTCGACCCCGAGGTGGCGCAGCGGCTGTGCGAGGACGCGGTGAGGTTCGCCCGCGAGGTCGGCTACGAGAACGCGGGCACCGTGGAGTTCCTCGTGGACGACCGCGGACGGCACGTCTTCATCGAGATGAACCCGCGCATCCAGGTCGAGCACACCGTCACCGAGGAGGTCACCGGCATCGACCTGGTGCAGAGCCAGCTGCGCATCGCGGGCGGCGAGACGCTCCCCGACCTCGGCATCTCCCAGGAGAGCGTCACGGTCAGCGGGTACGCCGTGCAATGCCGCATCACCACCGAGGACCCCGCCAACGACTTCCGCCCCGACACCGGCAAGATCTCGGCCTACCGCTCGCCGGGCGGCGCCGGCATCCGCCTCGACACCGGCACCGCCTACGGGGGCGCGATCGTCAGCCCCCACTTCGACTCGCTGCTGGTGAAGCTCACCTGCCGCGGCAGGACGTTCGAGGAGGCGGTGCGGCGGGCGCGCCGGGCCGTCGCCGAGTTCCGCATCCGGGGCGTCGCGTCCAACATCCCGTTCCTGCAGGCGCTCCTGGACGAACCGGACTTCCGCGAAGGCGGCGTCACGACGTCCTACATCGCCGACCATCCCGAGCTGCTCACCGCCCGGTCGAGCGGTGACCGCGCGACCCGGCTCGTCCGGTACCTGGCGGAGGTCACCGTCAACAAGCCGCACGGTGACGCGCCCACCGACCTGGACCCCGCGACGAAGCTGCCGCCCCTCGACGCCGACGGCCCGATCCCGCAGGGCTCCCGCGACCGGCTGCTCGCCCTCGGCCCGCGGGCGTTCGCCGAGGAGCTCCGCAAGCAGAAGGCCCTGGCCGTCACCGACACCACGTTCCGGGACGCGCACCAGTCGCTGCTGGCGACGCGGATACGCACCTACGACCTGCTCGCCGCCGCGCCCCATCTCGCCCGTACGACTCCCCAGCTTCTCTCCCTGGAGGCTTGGGGAGGAGCGACCTACGACGTCGCGCTCCGTTTCCTGGGCGAGTCGCCTTGGGAGAGGCTGGCCGCGATCCGTGAGGCCGCACCGAACCTGTGCATCCAGATGCTTCTGCGGGGCCGCAACACCGTCGGCTACACGCCCTACCCCGACTCCGTGACCCGCGCGTTCATCCGCGAGGCCGCCAGTACGGGAGTCGACATCTTCCGTGTGTTCGACGCCCTCAACGACGTGGAACGCATGCGGCCCGCCATCGACGCCGTACTCCAAACCCACGCGCTCGTCGAAGGAACCCTCTGCTACACCGGCGACCTCTCGTCCCCGGACGAACGGCTCTACACCCTCGACTACTACCTGCGGCTCGCGGAGCAGCTCGTCGAGGCGGGCGTGCACGTCCTGTGCATCAAGGACATGGCCGGCCTGCTGCGCGCACCCGCGGCCCGCACGCTGGTCGGCGCCCTGCGCGAGCGGTTCGACCTGCCCGTCCACCTGCACACCCACGACACGGCCGGCGGCCAGATCGGCACCTACATCGCCGCCATCGAGGCGGGCGTCGACGCCGTCGACGGGGCCGCCGCGCCGCTGTCCGGCACCACCAGCCAGCCGCCCCTCCAGGCGATCGTGGCCGCCACGGACTTCACCGACCGCGCCACGGGGATCGACCTCGACGCGCTGACCGCCATGGAGCCGTACTGGGAGGCCGTCCGGAAGCTGTACGAGCCGTTCGAGATGGGTCTCCCGTCGCCGACCGGACGCGTCTACGAGCACGAGATCCCCGGCGGGCAGCTCTCCAACCTGCGGCAGCAGGCCGTGGCGCTCGGGCTCGGCGACCGCTTCGAGGAGATCGAGCGTCTCTACGCGGCGGCGGACAAGATCCTCGGACGCCTGGTGAAGGTCACCCCGTCCAGCAAGGTCGTCGGGGACCTCGCCCTGCACCTGGTCGCCGTGGGAGCCGACCCCGACGACTTCGCCGAGAACCCCGATCGCTACGACATCCCCGAGAGCGTGATCGGGTTCCTGCACGGCGAGCTCGGGGACCCGCCGGGCGGCTGGCCCGAGCCGTTCCGCACCAAGGCCCTGGCCGGACGCCACTACACGCCGCCCCGTGCCGAGCTCACCGAGGAGGAGGAGAAGGCGCTCGCCGGGCCCGAGGTGCGCGACACCCTCGACCGGCTCCTGTTCCCCGGCCCGGCCAAGGAGTACCGCGAGGCCCGCGCGGCCTACGGCGACCTGTCCGTCCTGCCCACGGGCCCGTTCCTCTACGGGCTCCGCACGGGACAGGAGGTCGCGTTCGACCTCGAACCCGGCGTCCGCGTCCTGGCGGGACTGGAGGCGATCGGCGACGTGGACGAGGCGGGCGTCCGCCAGGTCATCTGCACCGTGAACGGGCAACTCCGGACGCTGTCCGTCCGCGACAAGTCCGTGGCGTCCGACGCGCCGCCGGTCGAGCGGGCCGACCC
>DATCLF010000352.1:0-3608 GCA_036564055.1 Spirillospora sp. | reverse complement strand
TTGCCGCGCCCGCGCCCGCTGTAACGGCCTCGTCCGCTGAGGAACTCCTGGGTGTCGAAGGGCGCCAGGTGGTTGAGAGAACCCAGTCCGTCAAGGGGACCGAGCCTGTCGAAGGCGCTCTGCCCGTTCTGGACGCCATTGCCGTTGACAGGGCCGCTGTCGGGGCTCTGCCCGTTCCCGTTGCCGTGCCCGTTGCGGCCGTTCATCGAGAACTCGCCGGGGTCGAAGGGACGCAGCTCGTGCGGCATGGCCAGGGGCTCGTCCCTTCCGGTGGAAGGCTCCTGCGGCCCGGCCGGCGGCTCGTACGGGGCCGCGAGAGGTTCATGGGGAGCCAGAGGTTCGTAAGGAGCGGCCAGAGGCTCGTTCGGGCCCGGTGACTCGTTCCGGCCCGGTGGCTCATATGGGCCCGGCCGCTCGCGGCCGCTCGGCGGTTCGTACGACGTCGGCGGCTCGTCCGGGGCGAGCGGCGACCCGAGCCGGGACCACGACCCGGTGTCCGAGGCGGAGGACGCGCGGGCCGAGGCGTCCAGCGGGGCGCTGCCGAGAGGCGAGTCGTCCCAGCCGGCCGGATCGCCGCCGGGGCCGCCCTCCGGCTCGGCGGCGCCGGCGTCGTCCCGGGACGGTGCGGGCGGGACGCCGGGCCCCTGGTAGACGTCGGTGCTCTGCCAGAGGGGCGCGTTGACCGGCGCGCCGACCGGTGCGGCGGCGGGCTCGGGGTCGGACGGCGCGTCGGCGGCCACCATGGCGGGCGGGCGCGGCGAGGGCGGAGCGGCCGGCAGGCCGTAGTCGGGCACGGCGTCGGTGTCGACGGGGTCGTCGTCGGGGCGGCGCCGCTGGCGCCAGCCGAGCACGAGCCCGAGGACGATCAGCGCGCCCCCGCCGCCGAGGATCAGCGGCAGCAGCCTGCCGGACTCCTCGTCCTTCTGCCCCGCCGCCGCGGGCGACGCGGAGGGGGGCCCGTTCCGCGCCGGGCCGCCGGAGGTCTTGTTGATCCGGTGGGCGGCGTAGAGGGTCCGCAGGGCGTCGACCGTCCCGCGGCAGGCCGACGAGCCGGTCGGCCGCCCGTGCCGTGCGGGCGACCCCTGGATGAGGGCCTGCCGGACCTCGGCGGGCGTCAGCCTCGGGTACCGGGCCCGGACGAGCGCGGCGACGCCGGCGACGATGGCCGAGGAGGCGCTCGTCCCCGTTCCGACGACGTAGCCGTTGTTGGCGTCGGCGCTGACGATGTCCACGCCGGGGGCGCACACGGAGACGCGGGACCGGCGGTTGCTGTCCTTCCACAGCCGCAGATTGCGGTCGAGCGCGCCGACCGCGATCACCCCGGGGTAGGAGGCGGGGAAGTTCCTGCGGTTGGCTCCCGAGCCGTCGTTGCCGGCGGAGGCGATGAGGACGACGCCCTTGCCGAGCGCGTACCTGATCGCGCTCTCCTGGGACTGCGTGCCGTTGTAGAACTGGCGTCCGCCGCCGAGGGACATGTTGATGATGTCGGCGCCGTGGTCGACGGCGTAGCGGATGCCCTGGGCGACGGCGTCGTGCTCGCCGGTCACATTCGCCTGCGCGTTGTCGCGCCGCAGGGGGTCGTCGTTCTCCAGCGTGACGCGGATGGACAGGATCCTGCTCTGCGGGGCGACCCCCATCATTCCCTGCGTCATCCCGGGCCCGTGACCGTGCCCGGCGATGATGCTCGCCATCGACGTCCCGTGCAGCCCCCAGTAGCGGCTGCCGGGGCGGCGCAGGCCGCCGGTGAGGTCGGGACCGGTGACGACCTGCCCGGTGAGGTCGGGGTGGTTGCCGTCGACGCCGGTGTCGAGGACGGCGACGGTGATGCCGCGTCCCCGCGAGTACTTCCAGGCTCGTTCGGCCTGCAGCACCCCCAGGTGCCATTCGCGGGCGCGGATCTGGTCGGCCCGCGCGAGCGCGAACGCCCCTGCGGGCCGCGTCCGCACCGGCCGGTCGTGGGGTGTGAGAGAGGATCGCCGGTCCGCGGCGATCGCCGGCGGGACGGCGGTGGCGGCGCCGAGCGCGAGGGCGGCGAGCGCCGCGAGGGTCCGGGTGCCGTGCCGGGCCGCCGGTCGGGCGCGCGTCGGACGGCGTCGACCGGTTCCGGACACGCCGCCGCACCTCCCTCCCCGGCAGTCCGCCGCTCCACGACGGGTTGACATTGTGCCACGCGGAACCGTCCCCGGCCCGGGCACTCGGTGCATGACGGCACGTCCGGGACAGGTGGCTCTTCTTTTCGCGTGACCTGCGCCTGGCTTCGCGGGACCACCGGCACGGTCACGCGACCCACCGTCCGATACCCACCAGTAATAAGGCGTCGGCACGCCATCGTAACGGTCCCCGCGATGGGGCGCCGGTGGTTCGTCTCCAACGGCGAGACGGCGCGGGCCGCCCGCGGATCGCCGTCCCGCGGGCGGCCTGCCGGTGCTTCGCCGCCGCCGTCACACGGCCGGTGCCGGGATCAGGCGCCCGGCTCCGAGTCGGCGGTCAGCAGCGTCCTGCCCCGGTCGTCGGTGAGCACGAGACGCGCCGCCCCGCCGGGCGCGACCTTGCCGCTGAGCTTGACCGCGGTGTCCACCGTGCCGGTGAAGACCTTGGTGGCCAGCGTCCTGCCGGTCGCGGGGTCCACCAGGGTCGCGCGCAGCCGCTGCCCGATCGCCGTGGAGAACAGCCGCCCGCTGACCTTGCCGGACGCGTCGACGTTGATGTCGGCCGCGCCGTTGGCGTTGGCGTTGTCCACGTCACCGAGGTCCATTGTGGGCAGGTATGTCTCCGTCCACGACAGCGTCTGCCCGGCCTTGAGGGTGGCGGGGGTGAAGAACTTCATCGACACACCCGCCCACAGCTCGATGTAGGGACGCGCCGAATTGCCCTTGGTGAACGGGTTGGTGTCGAACGAGTTGTTCTGGCCCCACTCCCAGAACTTCATGCCCGGCGTCTTGGTGTTGTCGCCGACCCGGATGACGCCCTCGTTGTTCTCGTGGTTGATGACGCCCCACCAGTTGCCCTGCTTCATGGTGGCGAGGTCCTGGCCGTAGGCGATGCCCGACTCCCTCCAGTTGGACATCTGCTTCAGCTTGTCGAGCTTCAGCATGCCCTCGCCCTCGGCCGGTTCCTCGACCTCCTTCATCCACGGGTACCAGGGCTCTGGGTAGATCCTCTTGACCGGCGAGACGACCGACATCGTCGGGGAGCCGGACGTCGTGGGCTCGCCCGGCGCGAGCGTCGTGCACGTCCAGTACTCGAACTGCTTGTCCTCCGAACCGGGGTTGTGGAGCTTGACCGTCATGTCGACCGACGGGCGGTGCGCGTCCATCGAGAACGTGACCGCCGCCTTGATCCCGGTGGCGCCGTAGACGTACTTGGTCGGCGCGTAGGGGTAGTCGAAGTCGTCGGTCTTCGTCATCGTGATCGCGAACTTGTCGCCGCTGCGGTCGATCTTGTAGTCCCAGGGGACGTTCCAGTACTTGCCGTGCTCGGACTCGGTGAGGGTGGGGAACACGCCGCCGAAGACCATGAGCCAGTTCTTGTAGAACGGCGAGTCGCCGGGCTCGCCCGGAGGCCGGGACGAGTGCCCGTACGGGGTGCCGACCGGGTTGGTGTAGAGC
>DATCLF010000351.1:0-1542 GCA_036564055.1 Spirillospora sp. | reverse complement strand
GCCGCGAGGTACGCCATGAAGCGACGACGGTCGATCCGACCGGCGGTTTCCGCCAGGACCTCAGCGCTCATACGCTCCTCCGTGCTAAGGGTCGACGACGCACGCGCCGGCCTCGGCGGCCATGCGCCGCCCCGGTCCGCTCGCGCCCTGCCCGCCGGACCGCCCCGGTCCGTTCACCGCCACTCGATCTTCACGATCCGGCCGCGCGGCCCGACCGCCCACCCCGGCGCCGGCGACGCCGAACGAGCTGCCGCCGACGCCGCGCCGGCCGCCTCGGACGCCTCCGCTCCACCCGCCGCCGGTGCGAACCCGACCGCCCAGTACGACGCCGTGTCCAGCGTCGTCCAGCTCCGGGCGTCGTCCATCGAAAGGTCCATCCCGCCCGGGCCCACGGCCACGATCGTCGGCGACGGCGCGCCCGGCACGTACGCCGCGCCGTAGACCGCGCCCGGCAGCGCCGTCCTGCCGGCCAGCGTCCACGTCCGACCGCCGTCCGCCGTGACCGCGACGTTGTCGGTGTGCTCCTGCGGACGCGCCAGGTCGCCGCCGAGCACGACGCCGTGCGTCGCATCCCGGAACGACAGCGTGAAGATCCCCGCCATCTCGCCGGCGACGAGCGGCGTCTCCACGACCGACCAGCTCCGGCCGTAGTCCTCGGTGCGGAACACGCGCGCTTTCTCCGCCGCGCCGGTTCCGATCCACGCCAGCCCGCCGGGCCCGGTCACGACGCACGTCCCGCTCGCCGCGAACGCGCCCTCGCCGCCCGCCTGCGCGTCCGGCACACGATCCGGCGGGACCCGCGTCCAATTTGCGCCAGCGTCCTCGGTCGCGAGGAGGATCACCTCGCCCGCGACGGCGTCGCTGAACGCCAGCCCCCGCCGCTCGTCCCAGAACGACAGGCAGTCGAAGAACGCCTCCGGCTCCTCGTTCAGGAACTGCAGCGTCCAGCTCCGCCCGCCGTCCGTCGTCTTGTAGATCCGCGACAGCGGCCCCGGCCCGGCGCTCAGCACGTACGCCGTCCGCTCGTCGATCGCGTGGATGTCGCGGAACTGGAGGGTGTCCGCGTCCGGAACGGTGAGCCGCTCCCACGTCGCACCGCCGTCCGTCGTGCGCAGCACCGTGCCCCGATGCCCGCTCACCCAGACGACGCGCTCGCTCACCGCGCTCACCGCCTGGAGCAGCGCCGTCGTCCCGCTCTCCTGCACCGTGAGCGTCGGACGGACCGCCTGCGATCGCGCTTCAGGAGCGCCGGCGCCTAGCGAGACGAGCACAATGGGCAGGACGAGCAGGCCGGGAGCGCATCGCAGGCCGGGGGCTCGGCGCGTGCCGCTCGTTGGCCGCAGGTCCGGAGCGCAATCCGTTGCGGCAACGCGCCGCCCACGGGACGGGAAGAGGGAGCGGGACGGGGAACGCGTCAACGGATTCATCCTCGACTCCGTTTTCCGAGCCATGCCGCAATATACGACGTCGAGATCCGCGTCGCCGTCCAGCGGCGCCTAGCGATTCCGACTCAGCAGCGCCTCGCACCCTTCGCGGCGCATG
>DATCLF010000350.1:0-3976 GCA_036564055.1 Spirillospora sp. | reverse complement strand
GTCCTGCGGGGCGACCCGTCCGACCCGCCGCCCCCGCCCGGCGGCTGCACGTTCCGTTCCCGATGCCCGCGCCCCGTCGCTCTCACCGCTCCTGTCACATTCACCGCCGCCGAGGAAGCCCTGTGCGAGGAACACGACCCGAAGCTCCGTCCCGTGCACCCGGGAGACGACGCCGACCATTCGGTGGCCTGCCACCATTCGCTCGTCCGCGCCGTGGAGCGGCGATGACGCTGATCGCCCGCGCCGCGCTGGTGCTCGTCGTCCTGGCGGCCGTGCCCGGATGCGGCTTCACCTCGGAGGAGCCTGCGGAAGGCGCCCCGGTCAGGCTGCCCGCGTCCGACGTCAACCCCGTCCCGCGCGGCCGCGTGCAGAACGGCGGGACGCTGCGCTGGCCCCTGCCGGAGTTCCCGACCCAGTGGAACTTCCACCATGTCAACGGCGCGACGGGTTCGGTGGCGCGCGTCGTGCAGGGCCTTCTGCCCCATCTCATGCGCGCCGACGAGAAGGCCGTGCCGCGCCCCGTCCCCGAGTACCTGCGGTCCGCCACGCTGGAGCGCACGAAGAACGGGCAGACCGTCACCTACCGGCTCAACCCTCGCGCCAGGTGGTCGGACGGCCGGCCCATCGGCTACGACGACTTCGTCGCGCAGGCCCGTGCGCTGTCGGGCCGCGACCCGCGCTACGAGGTCTCCTCCATCACCGGTTACCGCCGCATCAGCGGGATCGAGCGCGGCGGCCGCCACGAGGTCAAGGTCACCTTCGAGGGCGCCTACGCCGACTGGCGCGCCCTGTTCAGCCCCCTCTACCCGGCGGCCGTCTTCTCCACGCCGCGCGCTTTCAACACCGGATGGAGGAACCGCCTGCCCGTGACGGCCGGGCCGTTCAAGGTCCAGAGGATCGACCGGACGGCCAAGACCGTCACGCTGGTCCGCGACCCCGGATGGTGGGGCAGGCCCGCGAAGCTCGACCGGGTCGTCCACCGCGCCATGGACCCGGTCGCGATGCCCGGCGCGTTCGCCAACGGGGAGATCGACCTGATGGACGTCGGCCTCGACGCGGGCGTGCTGCGCCGCGTCGCGGCCGTGCGGGGCGCGGTCGTGCGCCGGGCGGCCGGGCCGGACTGGCGGCACTTCACGCTGAACGCCGCCTCGCCCGTCCTGTCCGACGCGCGGGTACGGCGGGCCGTCATGCTCGGCATCGACCGGCGCGCCGTCGCCCGGTCGGACCTGTCCGGCCTGGGCGTGCCGGTGCGGACGCTCGGCAACCACTTCTACGTCACCGCCCAGGACGGCTACAGGGACAACTCCCGCGAGCTCGGCGCCCATGACCCGGGCCGTGCCGCGCGGCTCCTGGACGAGGCGGGCTGGCGCCTCGACGGCGAGTACCGGGCCAAGGGCGGGCGGACGCTCGCGCTGCGGTTCGTCGTCCCGTCCGGTCTTCCGATCGGCAGACGCGAGGGAGAGCTGGCGCGGGCCATGCTCGGGCGCATCGGCGTCCGCGTGGACATCGAACCCGTCCCCGCCGACGACCTGTTCAGCCGCTACGTGACGCCCGGGAACTTCGACATCGTGCCGTTCTCCTGGCTGGGCACGCCGTTCCCCGTGTCGACGATGACCTCGGTGTACGCGCGGCCCCGCGGGAACCGCGTCCAGCAGAACTACTCCCGCGCCGGCAGCGCGGCCATCGACGCGCTCCTGGACCGCGCCGTCGGGGAGCTCGACCCGGCCAAGACCCGGGACCTGGTGAACAGGGCCGACCGGCTCATCTGGCGTCAGGCGTCGGTCCTGCCGCTGTACCAGCGTCCCCAGCTCGTCGCCGCGCGTGCGGACCTCGTCAACCTGGGTGCGTGCGGATTCCTCGACCCCGCCCACGAGGACATCGGGTTCGCCCGCCGGGGCACCGGGTGATCCCGGGCGGAGGCGTCACGGAAACGCGAGCTCGATGCCCTTGCGGTCGCTGGTGTACCGGGCGTTCCACACGAACAGCCGCAGGTCTTTCGCGGAGACGTCCTCGTTGACCGGAAGGTCGGAGGCGATCCGCACGACGTAGGAGGCGCCCGCCGGGATCATCAGGGTGCCGTTGTCGTCGACGGGCGGCTCCGACCCGTCGACGCGGGCGGTGACCCGGCTGTGGTTGGGAAGCGTGCACATGTGGTCCGGGATGCCCGGCTGCGGCATGCACCGCCCCCGCGCCGACGCCGGGACCTTCGCCCGCGGCATGAACAGGTCGGCGGGGTAGTCCAGCAGCACGGGCCGCCGCTGGTTGTTGGTGAGGACGTAGTCCGCGTAGGCGTACGTCGTGCCCGACGGCGGGGCCTTGGTCGCGCCGAACGGCTCGGGGTCCGTGCCGGCCTTGACGGCGGCGAGGCTGTAGCCGTACCCCTCAGGGGTCGTGAAGTTCACCGGGGGACCGGCCTTCGGCGCCGGCACCGCCGGGCCCGCCGACGCGACCCGCGTCCCGGCCCCGGCGGCGGGCGCCGGCCGCGCGGACTCCCCGCCGGGGTCGCCGCTCGGCCGCATCACGACGATCGCGGCTGCCACCGCGGCGATGCCCACGGCTCCGCCGAGGGCCCCCGCGAGCCCGAGTTTCCCGTTCCGGCTCTTCCTTCTCCTGCGTTGCGAACGATACGGCTGGTAGTCGTACGACATGCTCTGCGTGCTCCCAGGGCCCGTCGGGCTCAGTCGGCGCGGTCCCGTCCCAAGGCAGTCGGACACGATACCCGACCCGTGAAACGGCGGTGTCCCACGTCACACGGCTACGGACGGCGCGGGACGAGGGCGTCCCGGCCGAGCCCGCGAAGGGAGGCGTCCAGCACCTGCGCGGTGTGCGCGACGGCGATGCCGGCGCCCGCCCCGTGACGTCGGCGCAGCGCGGTGGCGATCTGCATGGAGCAGCCGGGGTTGGCCGCGACCAGTAGTTCGGCTCCCGTGGCGTCCACGTTCACCGCCTTGCGGTCGCCGAGTTCTCCGGCGGCCTCAGGGTGGAACAGGTTATAGGTTCCGGCGGAACCGCAGCAGATGTCGGGTTCGGCGATCTCCCGGACGGTCAGGTCCGGGATCGCGGCCAGCAGCGCCCGCGGCTGGCTCCGCACCCCCTGCGCGTGGGCGAGATGGCAGGCGTCGTGGTAGGCGACCGTGACCGGGAGCGGCGTGCGTTCCGCGCGGGGCCCGAGCTCCACGAGGAATTCCGCGAGGTCCCGCGTCCGCGCCGACACCGCGTCGGCCCTGCGCGCCCAGGCGGGATCGTCCGCCAGCAGGGCCCGGTACTCCTTCATCGCCGACCCGCAGCCCGCGGCGTTGACCACGACGACGTCGACGGACTCGAACGTCTCGATCGTCCGGCGCGCGAAGGCGCGGGCCTCCTCCTCGCGTCCCGAGTGCAGCGACAGCGCCCCGCAGCACCCCTGCGTCCGGGGGATCAGCACGTCGCAGCCCTCGAGGGCGAGGACGCGGGCGGTCGCGGCGTTGACCGCGGGGAAGAACGCGTCCTGCACGCAGCCGGTCAGCATGCCCACGGTGGCGCGGCGTTCGCCGCGGGCCGCGACCCGTTCCGGCAGCCGGGGCGCCCTGCCGAGGGGAGGCGCGAGCCGTTCCATCGCGGCGACGGACGGGGAGATCCGCTCCAGGACGCCGCTTCGGCGGACGAGCGCGTCCAGCCCCGACCTCTGGTACGCCCGCAGAGGGCCGCGCAGCGCACGAAGCCGCCGCCTGTACGGGAACAGCCGGAAGACCAGCTCCCGGATGATCCGTTCCTTGACGGGACGCTCGTACTCGCGTTCGACCTCGGCCCGGGTCCGCTCGATGAGACGGTCGTACTGCACGCCGGACGGGCACGACGTCACGCACGCCATGCATCCGAGGCAGGCGTCGAAGTGCTCCACCATCGACGCGCCGAGCGGTTCCCCGTCCGCGTGCTGCCGCATGAGGTGGATGCGGCCCCTCGGCGAGTCCATCTCCTCGCCCCACAGGACGTAGGT
>DATCLF010000349.1:0-10330 GCA_036564055.1 Spirillospora sp. | reverse complement strand
CGGGCCAGGGCAGGGGCCCGCGGGACAGGCGCGCCGCCAGGGTCTCGCCGTCCAGCAGTTCCATGACCACGTAGGGGACGGACCCGTGCTCGCCGTAGTCGTGGACGCCGGTGATGTTCGGATGCGAGAGGCCCGCGGCGGCCTTCGCCTCCTGGCGCAGCCGCCGGGTGAACTCCTCGGGCCATCCCTCCCTGGGCACCTTGACGGCGACGGCCCGGTCGAGGACGAGGTCGACCGCGCGCCAGACGTCGGCCATGCCGCCGGAGCCGAGGGGACCTTCCAGGCGGTAGCGCTCCCCCAGGACCTCGCCCGGGGCGACGATCTCGGCCATGACCAGCAGCCTATGCCGAGCGCGGCGGATGGGCCCGCGTGCGGCGCGCGCCCGGACCGCGTTTTCGTTCACCGCGGGCCCGGTTCGCCGCCGAAGAAGAAGTCCGGGTGTGCGGTCGCTCGACACCCCCACGCCGAGCGGCCGCACGACCCGGACGGTCACGTCCCGGTCGCGACCGGGGACTCATGGGATTGAACGCCGGGGACGCCCCCGTGGTTCCCGGTCAGCGACCGCGATCTGTCAGAGACCGCGAAGTGTCAGGGGACGCACCGTGTCAGGGGTCGCGCTGTTCAGGGCGCGTAGTTCATGACGTGGTCGTGCAGCAGCCGCGGCGCCTCCGGGTCGCGGCGGCGGAACGCGTCGATCAGCTCGGCGTGCTCGGCCGACTTGGAGTAGATCTCGGTGTGGTGCAGGCGCAGCGACAGCGTCGTCCACAGCTCGATGCCGAGGCCCTCCCACACCGAGACGAGCAGCCGGTTGCCGGCGTTCTCGACGATCGCGCGGTGGAAGGCGATGCTGAGGCGCATCTGCTCGTGCAGGTCGGAGCCCTTGGCGGCCTCGGCGAGCTTGCGATTGTGCTCTTCCAGCGCGTTCAGGTCGTCGTCGGACAGGCGGGGCAGCGCGAGCTCCGCGGCGGTGCGCTCCAGCCCGGCCCGGACGGGGAAGATCTCGGCCAGGTCGCGTTCGGTGAAGTCGCGGACGCGGGCGCCCCGGTTCGGCAGCGACTCGATCAGCCGTTCCGCCTCGAGCTGGCGCAGCGCCTCCCGGACGGGCCCCTGGCTGACGCCGAGCTCGGCGGCGATGCGACGCTCGACGATCCGCTCGCCCGGCTCCCACCGTCCCGAACTGATGCCTTCGACGATGAACTCGCGGATCTGGTCGGCGAGCCCTGTGCGCAGCAGCCGGGCGGGGATCGGAGCGTTCACGGACCACATGTTAGACGCCGAGTCGGTAAGTGGCCCTTGACGACGCGGATATGATCGATCATAGATCAACGATGATCGGTGAGCGTCGTGGTGATCCTACGGCGTACGCCCCGGACGAAGGAAGATCGCCGATGGCTGAAACCGCGCAGTCGGCCGGCAGGGCCGCACCGTCCCGCACCAGGAGGACGTCGGGCGCCCCCCGGCCGCGAGGCACCGCGTCATCGACGTCGAAGAACGGGAAGAAGAACGCGGGTCCGGACGGGCCCGCTCCCCCGGCCGACGCGGAGACGCTCGTCGGCTACTACCGGCAGATGCTCCTGATCCGTCGGTTCGAGGAACGGGCCGCCCGCGCCTACACCGAGGCCAAGATTGGTGGGTACTGCCATCTGAACCTCGGCGAGGAGGCCACGATCGTCGGGCTGATGGCGGCCCTGCGCCCCACCGACTACCTGTTCACCAACTACCGCGAGCACGGCTACGCCCTCGCCAAGGGGATCGGCGCCGAC
This sequence comes from Spirillospora sp., assembly GCA_036564055.1. Classification (GTDB taxonomy): domain Bacteria; phylum Actinomycetota; class Actinomycetes; order Streptosporangiales; family Streptosporangiaceae; genus Spirillospora. The sequence goes on along the minus strand of DATCLF010000349.1, from coordinate 8,567 downwards.
CGGGTCATGGCCGAGCTGTACGGGCGCTCGACCGGCGTGTCCAAGGGCTGGGGCGGGTCGATGCACCTGTTCGACGCGAAGGCGCGGCTGCTCGGCGGCTACGGCATCGTCGGGGGCCAGCTCCCCCTCGCGGCCGGCGCCGCGCTGGCCGTGTCCTACAAGGGCGGCGACGACGTCGTCATGTGCCAGATGGGCGACGGGACGGCCGCGATCGGCGCGTTCCACGAGTCGCTGAACATCGCGGCCCTGTGGGACCTCCCGGTGGTCTTCGTCATCATCAACAACGGGCTCGGGATGGGCACGACCGTCGAGAACTCCTCCGCCGAGCCCGAGCTGTACCGGCGCGGCGCCGCCTACCGGATGGAGAGCGCCCGCGTGGACGGCACCGACGTGATCGCCGTGCGGGACGCCGCCCGCGTCGCCGTCGAACGCGCCCGCAGCGAGAGCAAGCCCTACCTGCTGGAGACCACCAGCCCCCGGCTGAAGGGCCACTCGGTCGTCGACCCGGCCCGGTACCGGTCGAAGGAGGAGAAGGAGGCCCTCAAGGCCGCCGACCCGCTCGCGCGCATGGCGCTGGAGCTGGAGGAGGCCGGGATCCTGTCCGCCGACGAGCGCGACCGCCTCGACTCCGAGGTCACGGCCGAGGTGGACGCCGCCGCCGCGTTCGCCGACGAGAGCCCCGCGCCCGACGTGTCGACGCTGTTCGACTACACCTACGCCACCCCGGTCCCGGGCGAGCTGCGCCGGCTCCCCGCCGACCCCGTCTTCGGTTCCTGAGGAGCACGTCCATGGCAACGATGACCTACCGCCAGGCCCTCCGGGACACGCTCCGCGCCGAGATGCTCCGGGACGAGAACGTGCTCCTGCTCGGTGAGGAGATCGGCCGTTTCGAAGGCTCCTACAAGATCACCGAGGGGCTGCTGAAGGAGTTCGGGGAGCGCCGCGTCCGCGACACCCCCATCGCCGAGGAGGGCTTCGTCGGCACCGCGATCGGCGCGGCGATGCTCGGCCTGCGCCCGGTCGTGGAGATCATGACGATCAACTTCTCGCTGCTGGCGCTGGACCAGATCGTCAACCATGCCGCGAAGATCTACGGGATGTTCGGCGGGCAGGCCAGCGTCCCGATGGTGATCCGCACCCCGGGCGGCGGCGGCCAGCAGCTCGGCGCGACCCACTCGCAGAACGTCGAACTGTTCTACTCGTTCGTCCCCGGGTTGAAGGTCGTCGCGCCGTCGACGCCCGCCGAGGCGTCCGCCATGCTGAAGGCCGCGATCCGCGACGACGACCCGGTCCTCTTCCTGGAGAACCTCGCGCTCTACAACACCAAGGGCGAGGTCCCGCCGATCGAGGACGTCGAACCCGCCGAGATCGGCCGCGCCGCCGTCACCCGGCCGGGCACCGACATCACGATCATCGGCTACTCCCGGATGGCCCACGTCGCCTCCGAGGTCGCCGAGACCCTGGCCGCCGAGGGCGTCTCCGCCGAGGTCGTGGACCTGCGCAGCCTGCGCCCCCTCGACCGGCGGACCATCGTGGAGTCCGTCCGCAAGACCGGCTCCGCCGTGGTGGCCGAGGACGACTGGCTCACCTACGGCATCGGCGCCGAGATCGCCGCGACCATCCAGGAGGGCGCGTTCGACTGGCTCGACGCCCCGGTCCGCCGGGTCGCCATGGCCGAGGTGCCGCTCCCCTACGCCAAGTCCCTGGAGAACGCGGCGCTGCCGTCGGCCGAGTCCCTGCTGACCGCCGTCCGCGACACGCTGCGCGCGACCGGCCGCACCTCGCTTGGCGCGTCCCCCACGTCATCGCGACCCCTGGAGCACGCCTCATGACCGAGATCCTCATGCCCCGCCTCTCCGACACCATGGAAGAGGGCGTCATCAGTTCCTGGCAGAAGCAGCCCGGGGACAAGATCGAGGTCGGCGACGTCATCGTCGACATCGAGACCGACAAGGCGGTCATGGAGTTCGAGGCGTACGAGGCCGGCGTCCTCGAGAAGATCCTCGTGCCCGAGGGGGAGAGCGCCGCGATCGGCACCCCCATCGCCGTGATCGCTCCGGTGGGCGGCGCCGCGTCCGCCGAGCCCGCCGAGCCCGCCGAGAAGGCCGCCGACACGACCGCCGCCGAGGCGAAGGACGCTCCGGAACCGGCCGCCGCGCAGGCCGCGACCGCTCCCGCGAGTGAGACGGCGTCCGTTCCGGCTCCGCGGCCCGGTGACGGGACGGGACGTCCGGGACGCCCGCCGTCGTCGCCGCTGGCGCGCAGGCTGGCCCGCGACCACGGCATCGACCTGACGACGCTGACCGGCTCCGGGCCGGGCGGGCGGATCGTCCGCGCCGACATCGAGGCCGCGATCCGCAACGGCGCCCCGACCGCCCCCGCCCCGGCCGCCGAGAGCGCGCCGGCCGACGGCGCGCCCGCTCCGGCCGCCGCACCGTCGGCTCCCGCCGCCGCACCGTCGGCCCCGGCCGCCCGGGCCGAGGACCCGGACGTCGAGGCCGTCCCGCTGAACCGCTTCCGCAGGGTCGCGGCCAAGCGCCTCACCCAGAGCAAGCGGGAGGCTCCGCACTTCTACCTGAACCGCGAGGTGGACGCCGAGCAGCTCCTCGCGTTCCGCGCCACCCTCAACGAGGCGCTCGCCCCGTCCAAGGTCAGCGTCAACGACCTGGTCGTGAAGGCCGCTGCGGTCGCCCTGCGCGAGCACCCGGCCGTGAACGTCTCCTTCACCGAGGAGGAGCTGCTGTTCCACAAGCGCGTCCACGTGGGCGTCGCGGTGGCCGTCGAGGACGGTCTCGTCGTCCCCGTCATCAGGGACGCGGACCGCAAGACCATCACGCAGATCAGCCGGGAGACCCGGGAGCTGGCCGGGAAGGCGCGCGAGGGCAGGCTGTCGCCGCAGGAGATGAGCGGCGGCACGTTCAGCGTCAGCAACCTCGGAATGTTCGGCGTCGACTCGTTCTCCGCGGTGATCAACCCGCCGGAGGCCGCGATTCTCGCCGTGGGCGCCGTCCGGGACGAGCCGGTGGTCCGCGACGGCCAGGTCGTCCCCGGCAAGCGCATGGCGCTGACCCTGTCGGTCGACCACCGGGCCACCGACGGCGCGACCGCCGCCCGCTTCCTGGACCGCCTGGCGACCCTCCTGCAGAACCCGCTGCTCATCGTGGCGTGACCGGCCCGGCCGGCCCGATCAGGGCCGGCCGGGCCCTCCGGCAGACTGTCGGGATGGAGTTCTTCTGCTACCACCGCGACCGGCCCGGCTCGACGGAGCTGCGCCACCGGATGCTGGAGGAGCACTGGTCCTACATGGACCGCTACGCGGAGCGGATGATCGCCCGCGGCCCGACCTTCACCGGTGACGTCCTCAGCGGCAGCGTCCACATCGTCGACCTGCCGGACCCCGCCGCCGCCCGCGCGTTCGCCTTCGACGAGCCGTGCTACCAGGCGGGCGCCTACCGGGACGTGCTGCTGCGCCGCTGGCGCAACGCCCTGGGCCGAACCATGTGGGACTTCCCCGGCGGGCGGACGGGCGGCGACCGGTTCCTCGTGCTCGGGCTCGGTTCCGGGGAGCCGGTCGACCTCGCAGTGCCGCCCGACCGGGACGCCCTGATCGCCTACGGGCCGCTGCTGTCCGACGACGGCGCGACGTGGCTGGGCACGGCGGCGCTGCTCACCGCCTCCGGCCCGGAGAAGGCCCGTGACCTCCTGACTCCCGGCGGCTACGCCGACATCGAGGTGTACGGCTGGGAGTTCGGCGGCCGCCGCTGATCGGCGCCGGCCCGTGGTCGCATCCGGTCACGGACCGCTCAGGGCGGGGACCGGCTCCGAGGCAACGGCGGGCACCTGTCCGCGCCGGAGGCGCGGTCGGTGACGGGCCGCACCACCGGGGGCGGGACGGTCACGGTCGCGGCGTCCGCGTCGCGGCCGGGTGGTCGTGGCGTCCGTGAAGCCCGCGGGCGGGCCGCAGCGACCGACGACGACCCCGTTGGTGCTGCCGAGGCCCGCATGAAGCCATTTGTCGTCCCATTGACGACATGTGATCATTGCGGGCATGTCGGTGAACGTCCCGCTGGGGCCGCTGCTGGACCCCGCCTTCCATCTCGGCACGGTTCCGACCACCTGGGCGGAGCTGCTCGGCTTCGGCACGGGCGCGCTCAACGTGTGGCTCGTCGTCAGGCAGAACATCCTCAACTGGCCGATCGGCATCGCCAACGTGACGCTGCTCGGGCTGGTGTTCCTGGACGGCGGCCTCTACGCCGACTCCGGGCTGCAGCTCTTCTACATCGGCCTCCAGCTCTACGGCTGGTGGACGTGGCTGTACGGCGGGGACGGCCGCGACAACCTGCCGGTCAGGCGCACGCGCCGCACCGAGTGGGTGGGGATCATCACGGCGGGCGTGGTCGCCACCGCCCTGCTGACCTGGGCGTTGTCCGTCTGGACCGATTCGACCGTGGCGTTCTGGGACGCCCTCACCACCGCGATCTCGCTCATGGCCGTCTATGGCCAGTCGCGCAAGCTGCTGGAGTCGTGGTGGCTGTGGATCACCGTGGACCTGGTGTACATCCCGCTGTACTTCTACAAGGACCTCGCGCTGACGGGCGTGCTGTACATCATCTTCCTGACGCTGTGCGTGTTCGGCCTGCGCGCCTGGAACCGCGACCTGCGCTCCCGAACGGGCGCCGAGCCCGCCACGGCGCCTGCATGACAAGGGCCCGTGTCACAAAGGTCCGCATGACAGAGTCCGCATGACAGGGTCCGCATGACGGGGTCCGCGGGGGCAGGCTTCCGCAGGGCAGGTGATGGCATGACGTACGCGCACGGGCTGGTCATCGGCAAGTTCTATCCGCCGCACGCCGGCCACCACCATCTGATCGACACGGCCGCGGCGGCGTGCGCGCGGGTGAGCGTGGTCGTCGCCGCGTCCACCGTCGAGAGCATCCCCCTCCCGCTGCGGACGGCGTGGCTGCGGGAGGTGCACCGGCAGCCGCACGTGGAGATCATCCCGGTGGTGGACGACGCGGAGATCGACTACGAGTCGGACGCGGCCTGGTCGGCGCACGTCGCCGCGTTCCGGGCGGGCCTCGCGATGCGGTCGGGCCTCGGCGTGTCCGTCCCGCCGGTCGACGCGGTGTTCACCTCCGAGGCGTACGGGCCCGAGCTCGCGGAGCGGTTCTCCGCCGTCCACGTGCCGGTGGATCCGCCGCGCGAGCGCTACCCGGTCAGCGGCACCGCCGTCCGCGCCGATCCGGTGGCGCACTGGGAGTTCCTGTCGCCGGCCGTCCGCGCGTACCTGGCGCGCCGCGTCGTGGTGGTCGGCGCCGAGTCGACGGGGACGACGACGCTGGCGCGGGCGCTGGCCGACCACTACGCCGGGCGGGGCGGCGTCTGGGCGGCGACGCGCTGGGTGCCGGAGTACGGCCGCACGTTCACCGAGGAGAAGCTCGCCGCGGCCCGCCGCGCCTCCGGCGACCCCTCGCTGTGGCTCGACGACCTGAAATGGGAGCCCGCCGACTTCGTCATGATCGCCGAGCGGCACGCCGCGATGGAGGACGCCGCCGCGCGGGCCGGGTCCCCGCTGCTGGTCTGCGACACCGACGCGTTCGCCACCGTCCTGTGGCAGGAGCGCTACCTCGGGACCCCGGCGCCGGAGGTGGAGGCCGTGCACGAGCGCACGCCGCACCATCTGTGGATCCTCACCTCGCCGGACGGCGTCCCGTTCGAACAGGACGGCTGGCGCGACGGGGAGTCGATCCGGTCGTGGATGTCGGACCGTTTCAAGGAGGAGCTCGAAGAACGCGGCCTGCCCCACATCGTCGTGACCGGCCCCCATGAGGAGCGCCTCGCCGCCGCCGTCGCCGCGATCGACGACCTCCTCGCCCGGGGCTGGTCGTTCACCGCCCCGCTGAAACCCCGGACGGCCGGCGACCCGGACGAGGGGCTCACTTCGTGACGCGGAGCGCCGCGGCCTCCTTCCCCGTCAGCGGACGCAGCAGCGTCCTATAGGTATAGGTGCGATCCGGGCGGGTCTGGTACTCGGGCCGGACGGGGTTCGGCGTGTCCCCGACACCGGTGACCGAATGGTCGACGTGCAGCGTGTTCCAGCCCGGGTTCCGGACGCGGGCGAACGGGTACAGCGCGCGGTCCAGGTCGTCGTACGGGGTGACGCTCGTCTCGATGGTGCCGTCCACGCCCGCGGCGAGGATGCCGGAACGCCCGTCGCTCAGCAGGGTCCAGCGGACGTCGTCGTGGTTGCCGTAGTCCTGGGGCCGGTAGTACGACACGTACTGCTCGTCGACCGTGGACGCGTAGACCCCCATGGGCGTGCCGTCCTTGCGGTCGTTGTAGTTCCCGACCGGGCCGCGTCCGTACCAGGCGAACGCGTCGTAACGCTCGGGCACCTTGAGCGTGTAGCCGACGCGGGCGAGGTAGGGCAGGTTCCTGACCTCTCCCTGCGGGACGACCCGGTGCGTCAGCTCGATCTGCCCGGCGCCGTCGACGACGTAGGTGGAGGTCTGGTCGAACCACGCCTCGGGGTGGTCGGGCGCGGCGGTCCTCGCGGTGATCTCGACGGTGACGCGGTCGCCGGCGCCGGTGACCGTCGTCCCGGTCGCGGTGGTCTCCAGGCGGTCGAGGCCAAGCCTGCGCCAGTCCTCTCCCTCGGCGCGGCCCCAGTTGTAGGTCTCGTTGCTGTTCGGCGGGCGCCAGACGTCGAGCTCAGGTCCGGTGCGCAGCAGTTCCCGGCCGCGGGCGCGCATGGACGTCAGAGTGCCCGCCGTCTTGTCGAACACGTAGCGGAAGTCCTTGCCGGTGACGACGACCTTGCCGTCCTCCTCCTTCGTGTCCACCTTTCCCTTGGCGGGTTTGCGCAGGCCGGGGACCTTCGTGCCTCCGGCGGGGAACTGGCCGAAGCCCACGACCTTTCCGTGCTCGACGACCTCGACCGTCAGCCAGCGTTCGGCATCGGACGGGTTCGCGGGCGGCGGCGGAACATCGATCTCGGACCGCCCGCCCGGCGGCAGGGTGAGGCGCGACGTCCCGGAGGAGAGCGTGCGGGAGCCCTCGGTGTAGCGCCACCGCACCCGGACGGGGCTGGAGGCGAACATCCGCTCGCTCGCGACCGTCGTCCTGCCGTCCGTGCGGGTGACGCGGAACGGCGAGTGGACCCACGTCAGCTGCGCCGTCTCGGGCTGGACGTACCGGTCGGAGCCGACGAGCCCGTCGTCGCCGGACAGGCTCAGGCCGTTCGACAGGAACGTGCCCCGCTCGTCGAAGTCGTCGAAGTCGAGGGCGAGGATCGCGTCCTTCTTCGGGTCCTTGCCCGCGCCCAGCTCCGCGGACGTGAGCGCGCGGCCGTAGATCCGGACCTCGTCGATCGTGCCGTGCGCCGTCCGTCCCCGGTAGTTGTCCTGCATGACCTCGGAGTTGCGGGCGACGTTGACGTCCCACGACGTCCGGTCGATCTTCCCGGTGAAGGGGAGCGACGCGGCCTCGCGCCCGTCGACGTACAACCGCAGCGCGGTTCCGTCATACGTGCCGGTGACCCGGTGCCACCGGTCGTACCAGTCGGCGGGGACGGGCGCGCGGACCGTGCGCCACGTGCCGCTGTGGACGAAGAACTCCAGGGTGTTCTCGTCCGACATCTTCAGCGCGTACGCGTGGTCGCCCTTGCTCACGATGGTGAAGTCGCCCGTCCACGGCCGGGCCGGTTTCACCCACGCGTCCAGCGTCACGGACGTCCCGGTCAGGTCGAGACGCCGGTCGCGGTACACCTCGACGAAGTCCTCCAGGCCGGAGAAGTAGAGCGCCTTGCCGCGGTGGCCGTCCACCACCTCCGGCATCCCCTGCAGCCAGGTCTTGATGCCGTTGCCGGACGCGTCGGGCGTGGTGATCAGCGGGTGGCGCATGTTCGCCTCGGCCCAGTCCCAGATGAAGCCGCCCTGCGTCTGCGGGTGCCTGCGGATCACCTCCCAGAACTCGCGGAAGTTGCCGAGGCTGTTGCCCATCGCGTGGGCGTACTCCCCCATGATGATCGGCTTGGTGGTGGCGGCGGCCTGCTCCTCCAGCCGGGCCGGGGTCGGGTAGCGCGGGCCCCACACGTCGGCGAACGGGGCGTCGCCGTCCGGGCCGTTCGACTGGTGGTACAGCGGGCGGGTGGGGTCGGTCGCCTCGGCGTACTCGGCCATCGTGTAGTGGGCGGCGCCGAGGCCGGCCTCGTTGCCGGTGTCCCACATGAGGACGCTCGGGTGGTTCCGGTCGCGTGCCAGCAGTGCCTTGAACCGGTCGAGGAACGCCTTCTGCCACTCGGGGCGGTCGGCGAGACAGTCCTCGTCGCCCGTCCGGCCGCAGTCCTCCCAGTTGTGGGTCTCGATGTCGACCTCGTCGTCGATCCACAGGCCGCGCCGGTCGGCCAGGTCGTACAGGTACGGGTCGGACGGGTAGTGCGCGGTGCGGACGGCGTTGATGTTGAACCGCTTCATCAGCGCCACGTCCTCCTCCAGCCGGGCGCGGGTCTGGTGCCGTCCGGTGTCGGGGTCGGTCTCCGGACGGTTCACGCCCTTGATGAGGATGCG
>DATCLF010000348.1:0-4160 GCA_036564055.1 Spirillospora sp. | reverse complement strand
CGACTCCGCCCGGAGGCTGTGGGCGCGCGCCGGTCTCGCCGTCGACGCCCTCGACCTCGTCAGCGGCCTGAAGACCCGCCGCGGCCTGCCGTTGTGGGTCACGGCCGGGACGACCGCCGTCGCCGGGGGCGCCACGGCGATCGGCGCGGCCAAGGTCGCCCGCGACCTGCTGGACTGACCCGCTCCCGGGCCGGCCCGGTTCCGGGGGCCGGCCCCCGTCCGGCCGGGTAGGTCGCCGGGTCCGCGGGTAGGGGTCTTCCGTCTGCGAAGTCGCGATGCCGAGACCCAGCTCACATGGTGCTGCGCCGTCGGCGTTGTAATCTCGTACTGACCAACCGAATCTCACTCGGTTTCGGGACGGAACCTCACAACTTGGAGGCGCAGTGGCCGAGGCGTACATCGTCGGCGCGGTCCGTACCCCTGTCGGTACCAAAAAGGGCGCCCTGAAGGACGTCCACCCTGCCGATCTCGGGGCCCACGTGCTCAAGGAACTGATCAACCGCACGGGCGTCGACCCCGCCGCGGTCGAAGACGTGATCATGGGCTGTGTGTCGCAGATCGGCCCGCAGTCCCTCGACATCGCGCGCACCGCGTGGCTGTCGGCGGGCCTGCCGGAGAGCGTCCCCGGTGTCACCATCGACCGGCAGTGCGGGTCGTCCCAGCAGGCGATCCACTTCGCCGCCCAGGGCGTCATGTCCGGCACCCAGGACCTGGTCGTCGCCTCCGGTGTCGAGCAGATGGCCATCGTCCCGATCGGCTCGTCCGTCGCGATCGCGCTGGAGAAGGGCATGCCCTTCCCCTACGGCGACGGCTGGGCCGAACGGTACGGCCAGCAGGAGATCTCGCAGTTCCGCGGGGCGCAGCTGATCGCCGAGAAGTGGGGCTTCAAGCGCAGCGACATGGAGGAGTACGCGCTGGAGAGCCACCGCCGCGCCGCCAAGGCGATCGAGGCGGGCTACTTCGACCGTGAGATCGCCCCCATCGCGGGCCTGACCAAGGACGAGGGCGTCCGTCCCGACACCAGCCTGGAGAAGATGGCCTCCCTCCAGCCGCTGCGCGAGGGCTGGGACATCACCGCCGCGCTCTCCTCGCAGATCTCCGTCGGCGCGTCCGCCCTGCTCATCGCGTCCGAGGAGGCCGTCAAGCGGCACGACCTGACGCCTCGCGCCCGCATCCACACCCTCGCGGTCTGCGGCTCGGACCCGGTCTACATGCTCACCGGACCGATCCCGGCGACCGAGAAGGCCCTGGCCCGCGGCGGTCTGAAGATCGACGACATCGACGTCTTCGAGGTGAACGAGGCGTTCGCCCCGGTGCCGATGGCCTGGGCCCGGGACACCGGCGCGTCCCTGGAGAAGACCAACCCCAACGGCGGCGCGATCGCCCTCGGCCACCCGCTCGGCGCGACCGGCGGCGTCCTGATGACCAAGCTGCTGCACGAACTGGAGCGCACCGGCGCCCGGTACGGTCTGCAGACGATGTGCGAGGGCGGCGGCCAGGCCAACGCCACCATCATCGAGAGGCTCTGACGCCGCGTCCGGCGGCCCCGGCGCCGCCGGCCCCGCTTGCTCACCGTTCCGCGTTCCGCCCCCTGGAGCCGAGCCCCGGGCTCACTCCGGGGGGCGCTCGACGAGGGAGGCCCGGGAAGGCCGAGCATGGACGAGACGATCCTCTACCGGGTCGAGGACCGGGTCGCCCGGATCACCCTGAACCGGCCGGAGGCGCGCAACGCGCTCACCGACCGGATGATCGACGAGCTGCTCGCCGCGTTCGACCGGGCCCGCGGCGACGACGACGTCCGGGTCATCGTGCTGACGGGCGCGGGGGACCGGGCGTTCTGCGCGGGCGCCGACCTCGGCGGGCTCGGCGACGGCGGCCTGCCCTCCCCGCAGGAGATCCGCGAGAGCGCGCCGTTCCGCCTGTTCACCGCGTTCCCGGGCATCGGCAAACCGATCATCGCCCGTCTCGCCGGGCACGCCGTCGCGGGCGGCCTGGGCCTGGCGGCCGCATGCGACCTGGTGGTCGCCGCGGACGACGTCATGCTCGCGACCCCGGAGGTCGACGTCGGTCTCTGGCCCATGATGATCATGGCGATCATCAACCGGAACGTCGCACCGAAGCACGCGTTCAAGCTCTACTACACCGGCTCCCGCATCACCGCCGCCGAAGGACGCGAGATCGGCCTGGTCACCGAGGTCGTCCCGCGCGCCGACCTCGACGCCCGGGTGGACGAACTGGCGAGAACCATCGCGTCCAAGAGCCCGATCGCCCTGCGGCGCGGCCGCGACGCCTTCTTCGCCGTCGAAGGACGCCCCCTGGAAGACCAGGTGCAGTACCTCCTGGGCGAACTCGTCGAACTGGCGGCCACTGAAGACGCCAAGGAGGGCATCACCGCCTTCCTGGAGAAACGCCCCCCGGACTTCAAGGGCCGCTGACGCCGTCCCCTCCCGCGGGACGCCACCCCGGCGGAGGACTCCCAGCGGGCGTATGAGGGACGTTCGAGACCTGGCCCCCTGTGACCGCACCACCGGCGGAATTCGAGACGCCGGCAGGCGGATGAGAGCCGTACAGCACGTCCTGGTACGGCCCGGCGCCGTATTCCGCCGGGGGCAGGAACTGCGGACGCCCGGGAGCGGGAGGGCTGAACGGCGGCGGGGCCGGCGGGCGCTGCGGCATCGGCCCGGACGGCGCGGACGGCGCGGACGGCGCCGCCCCGGTCACCGCCATCGCCGGAACCGGAGCCGGGACGGCAGAGGTCGGGCCGAGGCGCTGCATCCGGCGGGCCCGGCGCTGGGCCAGCCGCCACTCCTCCCGCCGGCGGCGCTCCGCAAGGACCGCCGCGAGCACGATCTCCGGGCGCACGCCCGGCGGCGGAGGCGGGCTCACCACCGCCACGACCTGGGCGGCGATCCGCCCGCCGAGCTCGTCGCGGACCTCCGGCAGCAGCTCCCAGAAACGCGACAGGTACTGGCGCGCCGTCATCGCCAGCTCGTCCGACAGCATCGACAGCTCCAGCGAGCGGGCCCACCCGGCGAGCGCCGGCGGCATCAGCGCGACGGGGCCGAGGAACACCGACTGGCCCCGCTCCTGGATCACGATCGTCCCGGCGAACAGGTCGCCGAGCCGTTTGCCGCGCCGGTTGCAGAACGACGTGATCAGTGCGGGGGACCCGTAGAACGTCCAGAACTCGATGAAGCCGGCGAGCGCCCGCACGAGCGCCTGCCGGAACCGGACCGGCCCGCCGTCGTCGGAGACGACCCGCAGGCCCACGGCCATCTTGCCGAGGGTCCGGCCCCGCGTCAGCGTCTCGAGCGCGCACGGGTACCCGACCAGGACGGCGATGCTGGCGAGCAGCGTCAGCCCGACCGACCACGCCTCGTCGACGACGAGCGACGTCAACGCCGTGACGTAGACGGCGACGAACAGCACCGAGACCTGGACGCACAGGTCGAGCAGGATGGCGCAGCCACGGCTGGCCAGGCGCGCGACCCGGATGTCGAGCGCGACGGCCTCACCGGTGACGAGTTCGGCCATGTCCTGCTCCTCCGCTTGCCCCGTCGCCCCCGGGCGGTCGCGGAGGCCGGGTCCATTGTGCCGGTTGGTCTGGAGAAGACGTTAGTCTCCCCGAGTGGACGTTGACGCCTACGTGGCCGCGCACAACCCCGAGTGGCAGCGCCTTGAGTGGCTGATCAACCGGCGCCGCAGGCTGACCGGTGCGGAGGTCGACGAGCTCGTCGAGCTCTACCAGCGTGCGGCGACGCATCTGTCGGTCGTCCGGTCGAGCTCGCCCGACCCCGAGCTGGTGGGCCGGCTGTCCTCGCTGGTGGCGCGCGGCAGGGCGGCGGTGGCCGGCGCGCAGGCGCCCCTCTGGCGGGACGTCACCCGGTTCGCGACGGTGTCGTTCCCGGTGGTCGCCTACCGGATGCGGTGGTGGTGGATCGGCAACGCCGTCCTCGGCAACCTGGTCGCGCTGGCCCTGGCGATCTGGGTCGTGCACAGCCCCGAGGTGCAGGCGAGCATCGGGACGCCCGAGGAGATCCGTGAGCTCGTCGAGCACGACTTCGCCAACTACTACACCGAGCACTCCGCGTCGTCGTTCGCCTTCCAGGTCTGGGTCAACAACGCGTGGGTGTCGGCCGTCGCGCTGATCTTCGGCATCC
>DATCLF010000347.1:0-12814 GCA_036564055.1 Spirillospora sp. | reverse complement strand
GTGCACTCCTCCGCACCCGACTTGACGGCCGAGACGAAGCGGACGAGGGCCTGCCGGTCGTAGGACTCGGGGAAACCCTTGCGGTCGAGCAGGCCCCGCTCGGACAGGACCGAGTTCGGGAGCAGGAAGCTGTCGGTGGTGACGAGCTCCACGACCGGACGCTCGGGCCAGCGGGAGAGGAGCGCGCGCAGCAGCCGCGCCACGGTCGACTTGCCGACCGCGACGCTGCCGGCGATCCCGATGAGGAACGGCGTGGGCGTCGTCTCGCCGCCGAGGAAGTCGTCGACGGTGTCGCGCAGCCGTCCCTTCGACCGGACGAACAGGTGGATCAGCCGCGACAGCGGCAGGTACACCTCCTCGACCTCGGTCATGTCGATCGGGTCCTTGAGCCCGCGCAGCGCGTCGAGCTCGCTGGAGGAGAGCAGGAGCGGCGTGTCCTCGCGGAGCCTGCTCCACTCGTCCCGGGAGAGCTCCGCGTAGGGGCTCGGCGCGAGGTCCCATCCGCTCGTCATGGGGGAAACAGTAACGGGAGCGCCGTCCGGTAACCGGGTTTTCACGGATCGTCCATGCGCGTGCAACCGTCCCGGCGCCGGGGCCGGTGGGTCGCACGGGAGACAACGAATAGAGTGGCCGCCATGTGCGGAATCGTGGGGTACGTAGGTGGCCGACCGGCGCTCGATGTGGTCGTGGAGGGGCTCGCCCGGCTGGAGTACCGCGGCTACGACTCGGCCGGCGTGGCCGTCCTGGCGGACGGGAAGCTCGCGACGGCCAAGCGCGCGGGCAAGCTGGTGAACCTCCGCAAGGCCCTGGAAGACGAGCCGCCGCCCGAGGGGACGCTCGGCATGGGGCACACGCGGTGGGCCACGCACGGCCCGCCGAACGACCGGAACGCTCACCCGCACGTCGACTGCACCGGCTCCGTCGCGGTGATCCACAACGGGATCATCGAGAACTTCGCCGAGCTGCGGACGGAGCTGGAGGAGGGCGGGCACGCCCTCGCCTCCGACACCGACACCGAGGCGGTCGCGCATCTGCTGGAGGACGAGCTGAAGGCCGGCGGGGACCTCGCCGAGGCGATGCGGACGGTCTGCCGGCGGCTGGAGGGCGCGTTCACCCTCGTCGCGGTGCACACCGGCTCCCCCGACCTCGTCGTGGGCGCGCGCCGGAACTCGCCGCTGGTCGTCGGGGTCGGCGAGGGCGAGAACTTCCTCGCCAGCGACGTCGCGGCGTTCATCGCCCACACCCGGGACGCGATCGAGCTCGGCCAGGACCAGATCGTGGAGCTGCGGCCGGACAGCGTGACCGTCACCGACTTCCACGGACGTCCGGCCGAGGTGAAGGAGTACCACGTCGACTGGGACGTCTCGGCCGCGGAAAAAGGCGGTTTCGACTACTTCATGCTCAAGGAGATCGCCGAGCAGCCGCGGGCGGTCGCCGACACCCTGCTCGGCCGGATCGGCACCGACGGCCGTCTCCACCTCGACGAGATGCGCATCCCGGACCAGGAGCTCCGGGAGGTCGACAAGATCATCATCGTGGCGTGCGGGACGTCCTACCACGCCGGGCTGATAGCCAAGTACGCGATCGAGCACTGGGCGGGCCTGCCCTGCGAGGTGGAGCTCGCCAGCGAGTTCCGCTACCGCGACCCCATCCTGTCCCCGACGACGCTGGTCATCGCGATCTCCCAGTCGGGGGATACGATGGACGCGCTGATGGCCGTCCGGCACGCCCGGGAGCAGAAGGCCAAGCTGCTCGGCATCTGCAACGTCAACGGCTCGTCGCTGCCGCGCGAGTGCGACGGCGTCCTGTACACGCACGCCGGGCCGGAGATCGCGGTCGCGTCCACCAAGGCGTTTCTCACCCAGCTCGTCGCCGTCTACCTCATCGCCCTCTACATCGCGCAGGTGCGCGGCACCAAGTGGGGCGACGAGGTGTTCGCGATGGTCCAGCTCCTCCAGCTCATGCCGGAGAAGGTGGAGAAGGTCCTGGAGACCATGGAGCCGGTCCGCGAGCTGGCCCGGTCGCTGGCGGACGAGCACTGCGTGCTGTTCCTCGGCCGGCACGTCGGGTTCCCGGTCGCCCTGGAGGGCGCGCTGAAGCTCAAGGAGCTCGCGTACATGCACGCGGAGGGCTTCGCCGCCGGGGAGCTGAAGCACGGGCCGATCGCGCTCATCGAGGAGGGGCTGCCGGTCGTGGTGATCGTGCCGCCGCGGGCCCGGGCCGTCCTCCACGACAAGATCGTCTCGAACATCCAGGAGATCCGGGCGCGGGGCGCCCGCACCATCGTGATCGCCGAGGACGGCGACGAGTCGGTCGAGCCGTTCGCCGACACGCTCGTGCGCGTCCCGGCCGTGCCGACGCTGCTGCAGCCGCTGGTCACGACCGTCCCGCTGCAGGTGTTCGCCTGCGAACTGGCCACGGCGAAGGGCCACGACGTCGACCAGCCCCGCAACCTCGCCAAGTCCGTCACCGTCGAGTAGCCCCGCTCCGCACACCCGGCGGTCCGGCCGCGTGACCGATCCGAGTGATTGATCTCACGGGCCGGATCCGACCCAAACCTCCCGGCGTCGGGTCGCGTCCCATTCGGGACGAGGGGGAACCGCCGGCGTCGGGAGGTGGTGGGTGGCAGGAGACGGCGAACTCGCGGTCGAGGCCCACGGGGTGAGACGGACCTTCGGCCCCGTGGTCGCGTTGGACGGCCTCGACATCACCGTTCCGTACGGGCAGGTGACGGCGCTGGTCGGGTCGAACGGCGCGGGCAAGACGACGCTGCTGCTCATCCTCGCGACGTTGCTCGCGCCCGACGCCGGCACCGTCCGGGTCGCCGGGCACGACGTGCTCGCCCATCCGGCCGAGGCGCGTGACTCGCTCGGATGGATGCCCGACACGTTCGGCGTGTACGACCAGCTCACCGTGGACGAGTACCTCGGGTTCTTCGCCGACGCCTACCGTGTGCCCAAGGAGGAGCGTCCTCGGCGGATCAGGGCGCTGCTCAGCCTCGTGGACCTCGAGGATCGGCTCGGCCAGCCGGTGCACTCCCTGTCCCGGGGCCAGAAGCAGCGGCTCGGGCTGGCCCGCGCCCTCGTGCATCGCCCGCGCGTCCTGCTGCTGGACGAGCCCGCCTCGGGCCTGGACCCGCGTTCCCGCCTCGAACTTCGCGACCTGCTGCGGTCGCTGGCGGCGGACGGCGTCGCGGTGCTGGTGTCGAGCCACATCCTGAGCGAACTGGAGGAGGTCGCCGACCGGGTCGTGTTCGTCGAGGGCGGCCGGAACGCCGGAGAGCACACGATCACCGAGCTCACCGGCACCGGGGCCCGGCATCGCTGGCGGATCCGCACGCTCGACCGGGAGCGGCTGGAGACGGTGCTCGCCGGGTCGCCGCGGCTTCGGCCGGCTCCCGTCGCGGGCGGCGCGGAGGTCGGGCCGCTGACCGAGACCGAGGCGGCCGGGCTGCTCGCCGAGCTCGTCACCGCGGGGGTGCCGGTCACCGGGTTCGCTCCCGTCGGGAGCGCGCTCGAATCGGCCTACCTCGCCGTGACCGGGAACCGGAGGTGACGTCGCGGTGAGCCTGCACGGCATCGGCCTGGTGGCGCGGCACGAGGTGAGGACCCGGCTGCGCACGGGTCACTGGAAGCGGCTGATGGCCGTCTGGTTCGTCATCGTGAACGGCCTCGGCCTGCTGCTGCGGGTCTCGATGGATTCCGACGACTCCGCGTACCCCGACGCGTCGGGCGTGGCCGCGTTCGGCGTCACCATGCTCCTGGTGCTGGCGTTGACCCTGATGGTCACTCCGGCGCTCAGCGGCCAGTCGATCAACGGCGATCGGGAGCGCGGCACGCTCGCGACGCTTCAGATCACCCGGCTCGGCCCGGGTGACATCGCGCTCGGCAAGCTCGCCGCCGCGTGGGGGACGGGCGTGCTCACGCTGCTGTTCGCGCTGCCGTGCGTGCTGCTCCCGGTGGTGGAGGGCGCGATCGGCCCGGGACGCGTCGCGGTCGTCCTCCTCGTCACGGTGCTGCTCATCGGCGTGGTCTGCGCGGTCGCGCAGGGGTGGTCGGCGCTGCTGCCGCGCACGGTCACCTCGATGCTCATGTCGTATCTGACGGTCTTCGCCCTGCTGCTCGGAACGGTGCTGCTGTACGTCGTCGGCACCGCGGTCGTGAGCGAGCACACCTCGGTGCGCTCCGACCGGGCCGTCTGGTGGACGCTCGCCCCGAACCCGCTCGTCGTGCTCGCCGACGCGGCGCCGAGGCTGCCCGAACGCCGGGTCGTCGACGGCGATGCGGTCGTCGACGAGTCGCCGCCCGACGTGCTCGCCGACATGAGCCGGTTGGTGCGCGACATGCGGGAGGAAGATCTCGCCGACGACCGGGTGGAGAACAATGCCGTGTGGCCCTACGGGCTGGCGTTCGACCTGGCTTTGGCCGCGGGCGCGGTCGGTGTCACGATCGCCCGTTTGCGGACGCCCCACACCCGGATACCGCGGGGCGTCCGCGTGGCATGAAAAATGGTCAAAACCTGATCACGAACGGAAATTCGTCGGGGACGATGATGCCCGGCGTGAAAACGTTCGGTGAACGAGCCGAGTCACACGTCGATCGCCCGGACTCTGCAATTCTCACCATGATCTGAGAATCTCAATCACGGTGTAAGTTGCAGGGTTCCTTTCAGGGTCGGTCGAACAGTCCCTCCTTGACCCGGTCGGTGAACGCGCGCCATTCCACGGCGCCGAAGGCGAGGCACGCCGCGGTGTTCTCGGTGTCCCGCACGCAAATCGCGCCGTCACCGCGTCGTGCGACCTCGACGCAGCCATTGCTGGCGCCGCATCGGGTGCTTCTTCTCCATCCGTGCGGTGTCTCGTCGTAAGAACCCATGCCGGCTCCTGCCATGAGAGTTGTCGTGCCGGCGGTCGCGCCGCCGGTGTCAAGCACACGGTAACAAGATCGCAAAAAACTCCTGATCACCCGCGGTCAGGGCGATGTGCGGGGGTCAGGAGCGACAAGGCGGCGCCAGAGTTTCGTCTGTGAAAGGCGACGAGCCGAGTCCGGCGTGGACCCGGCCCGTCCGCCGGCGGCGCCCGCCGTGCCCTCGCGGGGGCGGCGGCGGGGTCGTCGCCGCACCTTATCGGTGCAGGTCGAATTCGCCCCTCTTGGCTCGTCCGACGAACTCCCGCCATTCGTCACGGGAGAACGACAGGACCGGGCCGTGGACGCCGTGCTTGGCGTCTCTCGCCCCTATGGAATGGGACGAATCGGCCAATGAGGCGACTTCGACGCACGTGTTGCTCGCTCCGCAGTGGGCGCTTCGCCGCCATTGTGGAGCAGAACTGGCGAAAGGGGACACTCGGTGCCTTTCACAAGGATTGAGCCCCTTCGCGGACCCTCACCAGGCGTCTTTGGCCTCCATGATGCGCTGCCGTGATTCGGCGGGGTCCAAGGCCTGGCCGGCCAAGCTTGAATAGGCAAGCCTGTACATATAGGTGACAGCCTCATCCGCGAAGTGGCTGATCGTCAGGGATTCGGTGTGCACGATATCAGGGAAAACGATGTCGTGCACCGGAGAGAATTCCAGAAGGATAAATGACTCGGCAAGCACCGAGTGCGGGACGTCCAAAGGCAGGATCTGCACGGTCACGTGCGGAAGCTCGGTCATCCGGCACAGATGTTCGAGCTGCTCCCGCATCACCTTCCGGTCCCCGATCCGGCGTTGCAGAACCGCCTCGTCGAGAACGGCGGAGAACTCCAGCGGACGTGGGCCGTGCAACAGCTCGCGCCGTCGCATTCGCACGTCGAGCCGGCGTTCGAGCTCCTGCGGCGGCAGGGTGGCGAGGTCGCTCCAGCCGCCGATCACGTGCCGCGCGTAATCCTCGGTCTGCAGCAGGCCGGGGAAGACGGTGCTGCCCCATTCCCTGACGGCCGTGGCCTCGGCCTCGAGGGCGATGAAGTCGGCGAGCTCCTTCGGGAGGTCGCGGTAGTCCTCCCACCAGCCCCGCTCGGCGGCGTCGCGGGCCAGGGAGATGAGGTCGTCGCGGCGGGGGCCCTCGACCTCGTAGAGGTCGAGGAGGCGCTCCACGTCGCTGATCTTGGCGCCGGTGCGCGCGTTCTCGATCCGGCTGACCTTGGCGGTCGACCAGGCCAGCCGCTCGGCGACCTCGTCACCGGTGAAGCCCTTGCGCTCGCGCAGCCGGCGCAGTTCGGCGGCCAGTCGCCGCTGCCGGACGGAGGGACCACGGGAAGTGCTCATTGCTGGGGCCTCTCCAGTCCCGGCGGACTGATCTGGGCGCGCGCCGCCGCGCCGAAGCGCCGCAGTGCAAGGACATCGGACCGGATGCGCATGATTCTACGGCCGGTGTGTGCGTCCCGCACCTACCACCGAATGTTGCATCAAAAGTTGCAAGTTGGGCGGCTGTGCAATCGTCCGTACCCGGTGCCCCGGACGGACGATTGCGCAGGGCGTCCGCGTGGCACTCTAAGTGTGTGATCGACTTGGGGAGCCGCGGATGAGGTACGCGCACGAGGTCGGCAAGGTCCGGGCGGCGGAGGGCGCCCTGATGGCCCGCCTCCCGGAGGGCGCCCTGATGCAGCGCGCCGCAGCCGGGCTGGCGTCGGTCTGCGCGCGCCTCCTGCCCGCCGTGTACGGGTCGCGCGTCGTGCTCCTCGTCGGCGGCGGCGACAACGGCGGCGACGCCCTCTACGCCGGGGCCCGCCTCGCCCGCCGCGGCGCCCGCGTGCACGCCGTCCGGGCCGGTTCGAAGATCCACCCCGGCGGGCTGGCCTCCCTGCGGGACGCGGGCGGCCGGATCCTCGCAGAAGGCGAGGCCGCGGCCGCCATCGACGACGCCGATCTGATCATCGACGGGCTGACCGGCATCGGCGGTACCGGCGGCCTGCGCGAACCCCACGCCACGTACGCCGCGCAGGCGTCGCGGTCCACCGCCATCGTCGTCGCCTGCGACGTCCCGAGCGGCGTGGACGCGAGCACGGGCCAGGTCGAGGGCGCTGCCGTCCACGCCGACGTCACCGTCACGTTCGGGACGTACAAGCCCGGTCTCCTCATCGATCCCGGCGCCTCCCACTGCGGCGTGGTCGAACTCGTCGACATCGGCCTCGGCCCCGACCTGCCCGACCCGGACGTCGTCGCGGCCCGCCCGGCGGACGTCCAGCCGCCCGAGCCCGGCCCGGAATCCGACAAGTACCGCCGCGGCGTCGTCGGGATCATCGCCGGCGGCGACGCGTTCACCGGAGCCGCCGTCCTGGCCGCGGGCGGCGCCGTCCGCGGCGGCGCCGGCATGGTGCGCTTCGCCTCCGTCGCCCGGCCGGTCGAGCTCGTCCGGCAGCGCTGGCCGGAGGTCGTCACCACGGTCATCGAGCCGAAGCCCCACGCCCCGGACGTCCTCGACCGCATCGGCCGCGTCCAGGCGTGGGTCGTCGGCCCCGGCCTCGGCACGGACGAGGCGGCCGAGGCGCTCGTGGAGGCCGTCCTCACCACCGACCTGCCCGCCCTGGTCGACGCCGACGGCCTCACCGTCCTGGCGCGCCGCCGCGACCTGCTGCGCCGCGCGGCCCCGACCGTGCTCACCCCCCACGCCGGCGAGCTGTCCCGCCTGATCGGCGCCGAGCGCGAGGACATCGAGGCCCGGCGGCTGGAGCACGTCCGCCGCGCCGCCGCGGAACTGTCGGCCACCGTGCTGCTCAAGGGCTCCACGACCCTCGTCGCCGAGCCGGACCGTCCCGTGCGCGTCAACCCCACCGGCACGCCGCTCCTCGCGACGGCCGGAACGGGCGACGTCCTGTCCGGCCTCATCGGGGCGCTGCTGGCCACGGGGATGCCCGCTATCGACGCGGCCGCGGCCGGCGCCTACCTGCACGGCCTGGCCGCCCGCCTCGCCGCGGCGCCCGAGCCCGGCGCGGAGTCCTTCATCGCCGCCGGCGACGTGATCGCCGCCCTGCCCGCCGCCTTCCGGAGCCTGACACCCGAGAACCGGCCCTGAGCTGGACCTTGTGCTCGGCTCACGCCCCGCGGGGCGGCAGACTGGTTATCCATGAGGGTTCCGGCAGAGGCGCGGATCGATCTGGGCGCCATCAGCGACAACGTCGGGCTGCTGCGCGAGCACGCGGGCGGCGCCGAGGTCATGGCCATGGTGAAGGCCGAGGCGTACGGGCACGGCATCGTCGAGGCCGCGCGGGCGGCGCTCGCGGGCGGGGCCTCCTGGCTCGGCGTCGCGAAGCTCGCCGAGGCGCTGCGGCTGCGGGACGCGGGCGTCACGACCCGGACGCTGGTCTGCATCGGCGTCCCCGGGGAGCCGTTCGACCAGGCCATCGCGCGGGACATCGACCTGAGCGTGGGCGCCGCCTGGCTGCTGGACGAGGTCGTCCGCGCGGCGGAGGCGGCGGGACGCCCGGCGCGCATCCACCTCAAGGCCGACACCGGCATGTCCCGGGGCGGGTCGCTGGGTCGTGACTGGGAGGTCCTCGTCGAGGCGGCCCTGAAGGCCGAGGCGTCGGGACAGGTGCGGGTCGTCGGAGTGATGTCGCACTTCGCCCGCGCGGACGAGCCGGGCCACCCGTCGGTCACGGCGCAGATCGACGCGTTCACCGAGATGGCCGGATACGCGGAGCGGGCCGGCGCGCGGTTCGAATTCCGGCACATCGCGAACTCGGCCGCCACGCTGACGGCGCCGCAGGCCCGGTTCGACCTCGTCCGGCCCGGAATCGCCGTCTACGGGCTGACGCCCGTCCCGGACGTCGGCGGGTTCGGGCTGCGTCCCGCGATGACGCTGGTGGCGTCGGCCGCGCTGGTCAAACGTGTCCCGGCGGGCACCGGAGTGTCATACGGTCACACATACCGCACCGAACGGGACACGAATCTCGTCGTGGTGCCCGCGGGATACGGGGACGGCATCCCCCGGCACGGGTCCAACCTGCTGCAGGTCCTCGCGGGCGGGCGGCGCCGGACGATCGCCGGACGGGTCTGCATGGACCAGTTCGTGATCGACATCGGTGACGACTCCCTCGCGGCGGGCGACGAGATCGTCCTGTTCGGTCCGGGCGACCGGGGTGAGCCGACCGCCCAGGAATGGGCGGACGCACTGGGAACCATTCCCTATGAGATCGTCACCCGCATCGGATCCCGGGTACCGAGGGCGTACACGGGAGGGGCGCTGTAGGGGGCGCACATGGACAGCAGGAGCAGGCGCAGGCTCGGCATCGCCGGTGCCCTGGCGGGTGCCGGGGTCGGCGCCGCCGTCGGGGTGCGCCGCGTCGTCGTCGGCCGGGTCCGGCTGCGTCCCGACCCGGACGCCGACGAGCCCTTCGGCCGGTTGCGGGGCCGGGAGATCACCGTCCGCGCCGACGACGGCCTTCCGCTGCACGTCGAGGTGGACGACCACGACGACGACCTGACCGTGGTGTTCTGCCACGGGTACACACTGAACCTGCACGCCTGGCACTACCAGCGCCGTGACCTGCGCGGTTCGGTGCGGATGGTGTTCTGGGACCAGCGCAGCCACGGCCGCTCGGGGCGCAGCGACCCCGCGCGCGCGACGATCGAGCAGACCGGCGACGACCTGTACGCGGTGCTGAGGGCCACGGTTCGCAGGAACCGTCCGGTGGTGCTCGTCGGGCACTCCATGGGCGGAATGTCGATCATGGCGCTGGCGGACCGCCATCCCGAGCTGTTCGAACGGCAGGTCGCCGGCGTCGTGCTGATCAACACCTCCTGCGGTGACCTCGCGGAGATGACGCTCGGGCTGCCGCTGGTGCTGGCCAAGATCGTCCGGCCGCTGGCCCCGCGGACGCTGCGCGGGCTCGGCCGCCGCGCCGAGCTGGTGGAACGCGCCCGCGGGCTCGGCTCGGACCTCGCGTTCGTCGTCACCCGGAAGATGGCGTTCGCCGACAAGCACGTGAGCCCCACCGTGGTCGACTTCCTGGAGCAGATGATCAGGGGGACGCCGATCGACGTGATCGCCGAGTTCTATCCGGCGCTCATGGCGCACGACAAGGTGTCCTGCCTCGGGGTGCTCGGCAACGTGCCGACGCTGGTGTTCGCCGCCGGGGCGGACAGGCTCACCCCCGCCGAGCACGCGCGTCGCATCGCCGAGGCGCTGCCGGATGCGGAGCTCGTCGAGGTGGAGGACGCCGGTCATGTGCTGCCCCTGGAGCACCCGGGCGTCGTGACGGGCGGCCTGCGCCGGCTCGTCGAGCGCGTCCGGCCGA
This sequence comes from Spirillospora sp., assembly GCA_036564055.1. Taxonomy (GTDB): domain Bacteria; phylum Actinomycetota; class Actinomycetes; order Streptosporangiales; family Streptosporangiaceae; genus Spirillospora. Next base: position 2,600 of record DATCLF010000347.1, on the reverse strand, counting down.
GACGAGCCAAGGAGCGCACCGCGTGAAAGAGATCTCCCTCAGGGTCCCGACCGCGGAGGACATGCGCGACCTCGGCGTGCGTCTGGGCGGGCTGCTGCGCGCCGGCGACCTGGTCGTGCTGACCGGTGAGCTGGGCGCGGGCAAGACGACGCTGACGCAGGGCATCGGCGAGGGGCTCAAGGTCCGGGGGCCGATCACGTCCCCCACGTTCGTGATCGCGCGTGTGCATCCGTCGCTGTGCGGGGGGCCGTCGCTGGTGCATGTGGACGCCTACCGGCTGGACGGGGCCGCCGAGCTGGACGATCTTGACCTGGACGCCTCCCTCGACGAGTCGGTGACGATCGTGGAATGGGGAGAAGGGCTCGCTGAGAATCTCGCGGAGAACCGTCTGGAAGTGACGCTTTCGCGGGGTGAGGGGCCCGGAGAAGTGCGCGAGGTGACGATCGTCGGGGTCGGTGACCGCTGGTCTGACCTGGAGCTCGGCGATGGATGACGGCATCGCGATAACTTTTGTGCTTTTTGCTGGTCCAGTTGGGCCGATTTGCGGCTAGATGTCGTACTCTTTGCCGGAACGAGCCTCACCTTCACGACATATCGATTTCCGCGGCAGGGGTGGGATCCGGTGAGTGGTAGCCAGGGCAGCGGTGGTCACCGCGACAGCTACCGCGGTTCGGACGGTGGCCGGGGCGGCGGCCACCGGCGTGACGGCGGTGGATACGGCGCCGGTGGCTACGGTGCGGGCGGATACGGTGCGGGCGGGCACGGTGCGGGCGGCTACTCGTCCGGCGGTCACGAGACCAGCGTCGACGAGACGCTCGACTACAAGGTGAGCCGGTACAGAACGAGCGGCTACGGGGTCGGGTGGCAGCGCGACGAGGGATACGACCCGGGTGGTTACGACCCGGGCGGTTACGGCACGGGCGGCCTCGGCAGCGGGCCCTACCAGAGGGAGACGGGCCCCTACCGCACCGGAACGGACAGCGGCGACTACGGCCGCGACGGCGGCGGCTACGGGACGGGCGGCGACGAGTACCGGACCGACAGCGGCGGATACCGCACGCGGGCCGGGCGCCGCTCCCGGTCGAGCACCGGCAGCCACCGTGTCGTGCGCGAACGCCGGGGCAGGCGCCTCGGCGTCATCGTCGGCGGCGCCGCGGCCGCCATCGGCGTCTGCGTCGTCGCGGCGTTCGTCATTCTGAGCGGCGTCGGCGGGGGCGAGGAGGAGCAGGACGGCGGCCGGCCCGTCGGCAGCGGCGTCGGCCAGAGCTCGTCGACGACCGACGGCGAACGTTCCGTCGTCCCCGACTCCTGCACGATCGTCGGGCAGGACGTCGTCGACAGGCTGGCGCCCGGCTCCGAACGGACCGAGGCCGACAACTACGAGAGCAGCGACCGGCAGAACCAGTGCGTCTGGGGCGCCTACACGGGTGACAGGAAGCGGCAGCTCACCGTCGAGCTCCGCGCGATCGCCGCCGCGAACGGCCGGTCGGCCACCGAGACCGCCGCCACCACCTTCACCAACGAGCGCGCCGCCGACGAGTCCGGCAAGTCGCTGCTGGCCGGCCAGAAGCTCAAGGAGAAGGTCCGCCTCGACGACGTCGGCGACGACGGCTATGTCGTCTACAGCGTCGACGACAGGCAGGGGTCCGGCGAGGCGATCGGCAACATCCGCCTCGGCAACGTCCTCATCACCATCCACTACTCCGGCTCCAACGACGGCGATCCGCTGTCGGCGAGCGCCGCCAAGGACGGTGCCGTCGAGGTCGCCCGCGCGGTCATCCAGGGCCTCGGGGACTCCTGAGAAGGCTCCTGAGCCGCCGCCCGGCGCCCCGTCGCGGGCGGGTTTCCGGTCGGAGGCGGCCTGTAGGCTTACAACCCGTGCTGGTCTTGGCCTTCGATACCGCGACCGCCGCGATCACCGTGGCGCTGTACGAGTGGACGCCGGGTGAGGGCGCGGTGCCGCGCGGCGCCTCCGAGGCCGTGGACCGGCGCAGGCACACCGAGCTGCTCACCCCGTCCATCGCGCAGGTGATGGCGGAGGCGGGCGCCGCTCCCGCCGACCTGAGCGCCATCGCCGTCGGGATCGGGCCGGGGCCGTTCACGGGCCTGCGGGTGGGGCTCGTCACCGCCCGCTCCATGGGCGAGGCGCTCGGCATTCCCGTGCACGGCGTCTGCACCCTCGACGTCATCGCGTGGGCGACGGGCAGGAACGAGCCGTTCGCCGTGGTCACCGACGCCCGCCGCAAGGAGGTCTACTGGGCGCGCTACGACTCCCACCGCGTGCGCGCCACCCCGCCCGCGGTGGGGCCGCCGGCCGACGTGCTGGACGGCGCCCCCGCCGGGCTTCCCGTCGTCGGCGAGGGCGCCGCGCTGTTCCCCGACGTCTTCGGCGAGTCCGGGCACGAGCCGCTGCTGCCCTCCGCCCGCGCGCTCGCGGAGCTGACGGTCGCGCGCCTGGCCGGGATGAAGGTCCCCGAGCTGCTGCCGCCCGAACCGCTCTACCTGCGCAGGCCGGACGCCAGGGAACCGGGGCCGCGCAAGAAGGTGACACAGGCGTGAGCGGACCCGTCCTGCGGACGATGACCTGCGCGGACCTGGCG
>DATCLF010000346.1:0-10306 GCA_036564055.1 Spirillospora sp. | reverse complement strand
GTCGACCGGGCCGAGGGGGACGCGGACGGTCCCGCGGACGGGGGCCGTCCCTGCAGGACGGGCACCTCGGCGGCCGAGTCGGGGACGGCCTCGGCGGTGCCGCGCATGGCGCCGCCCACGCCGGTCCAGCTGATCGCCATGCCGGTGAGCGTGGTGGCGGTCCATACCGCCATGAACCCGACTCGTGAGCCCATGCGCCTCATACGTGTCATAAGAGCATAGGTTTGGCCTCCACCACGGCCGTTCGCCGTGATACCCCCGACAGGAGGGCGTGCGGGATGAGAGCTTCGCTGGCGCGCATCGCCACGGCGGTGACGGCGATGGTGGCGTTGTCCTTCGTCGTCCCGTTGGGACTGCTCAACGAGCGGATGGCGCACGACCGGGCGATGACCGCGGCCGAGCGGCAGGCCGCCTCGCTCGTGCCCGTGCTGTCGGTGACGGGCGACCCGGTCGCGCTGAACGACGCGGTCGGCTCGGTGCCCGCCGGGACGGCGGGACGGCTGGCGCTGCACCTGCCCACCGGCCAGGTGCTCGGCTCCCCCCACGCCCCGCCCGACAAGCTCGAGGAGACCCGCCGCCTCGGCCGCACGTCCACGGTCGAGGCGGCGGACGGGACCGTGCTGCTGCGCCCGGTGCTGCTGGAGGCCGGGACGTTCGCGATCATCGAGGTGCACGTCCCGCGGGAGGAGCTGACCCGCGGCGTGACCCGCTCGTGGGTGATCCTCGCCCTGGTCGCGCTCGCTCTGGTGCTGGTGTCGGTGGCGATGGCCGACCGGCTCGCCAAGCGGGTGGTGGAGGCCACCGACCGGCTCGTCCGCGCGGTCACCCACGTCGCCGCGGGAGACCTGGCGGCGCGCGTCGAGCCGCAGGGACCGCCCGAGCTGCGCGCGGCGGGCGAGGCGTTCAACGACATGGCCGACCGGCTCGCCCGGCTGATCGCGGCCGAACGGGAGGCGGGCGCCGACCTGTCGCACCGGCTGCGGACCCCGCTGACGGCGCTGCGGGTGGACCTCGACGGCCTCGCGGCCAATCCCCGCGACCCGGCCCGCCTCGCGCAGAGCCGCACCGCGCTGGAACGGCTGGAGAACGCGGTCGACGAGCTCATCGCCGAGGCCCGTCGGCCCTCCGTGACGGCCGGGAGGGGCGGTCCCCCGGCGCGCTGCGACGCCTCCGAGGTGGTCCGCGGGCGGCTGGCGTTCTGGTCGGCGCTGGCCGAGGACCAGGACCGCGCCTGGGACCTGGTCGGCGCCGACGCACCGGCGCCGGTCCCGGTGCCCGAGGCCGAGCTCGCCGCGGTCGTGGACGCGCTGATGGGCAACATCTTCCGGCACACCCCGCACGGCACCGCGTTCCGGCTCACCGTCCACCGGGGCCGGCACTCGACCGGCCTGCTGTTCGGGGACGCCGGTCCCGGCATCGCCGACGAGGACGCGGCGCTGCAGCGCGGCGCGAGCGGGGCCGGGTCCACGGGGCTGGGGCTGGACATCGCCCGGCGCCTGGCCGAGTCCACCGGGGGCTCGCTGCGGATCGGCACCTCGCCCCTCGGCGGCGCCCAGATCGAGGTGTGGCTGCGCACCGCCCCCAAACCGGCGTCCCGGCGTTCGTCCCGCCGGGCCGAACGCCGCGCGGAACGGCGGGCCGAGCGTCGCTCCACCGGCCGCTGACCGGCCCGCGAGGACCCCGCGACGGTCCCCGCCGGGTTCACGCCCGCCGCGCGGGGCTTCAACAGATCCATACCTTGACCAGGGTTTTCCTGGTGCCGGTCCGGTCGATCTCTTGAAGGTGATCATTGACGCGCCCTGGAGCGCCGACGAGCACGACCGCGCCCTGGACCGGCTCGCCGCGCGGGAGAACTTTCCCGTCGCGGCGCGGCTGCTGCCCGCCCGGCACCGCACCGCGCTGCGGGCGGTCTACGGTTTCGCGCGGCTCGTCGACGACATCGGCGACGAGGCGCCGCCGGAGCAGCGCGCCGCCCTCCTCGGCCTCGTGGACGACGACCTGGACCGCGTGTTCGCCGGACGGCCCCCGCACCTGCCGCAGTTACGCAGGCTCGCCCGTACGGTGCACGCCCGCCGGCTCCCGGAGGAGCCGTTCCGCGACCTCGTCCGCGCGAACCGGCAGGACCAGTCCGTCCACCGGTACGAGACGTTCGCCGACGTGGCCGCGTACTGCGCCCTGTCGGCCGCGCCGGTGGGGCGCATCGTGCTGCACCTGTTCCGCGCGTCCCGGCCCGCGCTGGTGCGGGCGTCCGACGACGTCTGCACCGCGCTGCAGCTCATCGAGCACTGCCAGGACGCCGGCGAGGACTACCGCAACGGCCGGATCTACCTGCCGGCCGAGGACCTGCGGCGCTTCGGGTGCACCGAGGACGACCTCGCCCGCCCGGTGACGCCGACCCGGCTGCGCGGCGTCCTCGCGCTGGAGGCCGGTCGCGCCGCCGAGCTGCTGGACCGGGGGGCCGCACCGCTGATGAGGGAGCTGACGGGGTGGGCCCGGTTCGCGGTGGCGGGGTACGTGGCCGGGGGCCGAACGGCCCTGGCCGTCCTGGCGCGCGACCGCTACGACGTGCTCGCGCGCCCGCCGCGCCCGCACCGGGCCGGGCTCCTTGCCCGATGGGCGCGCACTGCTGCGATGGGGGGAGCGAAATGACGGCGGTTTGGGAGGCCGGTGCGCGTTCCGAACAGGTCCTGGAGGCCTACCGGCACTGCGAGCGGGTGGTGCGCGAGGAGGCCCGGAACTTCTCCTACGGGATCCGGTTGATGCCCGCCCCGAAACGGCGGGCGATGAGCGCCATCTACGCGTTCGCCCGCGGCATCGACGACGTCGGTGACGGGCCGGAGCCGGCGTGCGTGCGGCTCGACCTGCTCGACCGGTCGCGGCGGCGTCTCGCGACCGTCCAGGACGTGCTGCGCCGCCGCGCGGACGTCTCCGCGCTGGAGGGGCATCCGGTGCTGACCGCGCTGGCGGACGCGGCGGCCCGCTACCCGATCCCGCTGGAGGCGTTCGACGAGCTGATCGACGGGTGCGAGGACGACGTGCGCGGCGCCAGCTACGAGACGTTCGACGACCTGCTGCGCTACTGCCGGCGGGTCGCGGGGACGGTCGGGCGGCTGTCGCTCGGCGTGTTCGGCGCGGAGGGGCGGCAGCGGGCCGAGGGGCTCGCGGACTCGCTGGGCGTCGCGCTGCAGCTCACCAACATCCTGCGGGACCTGCGCGAGGACCGGCTGGCCGGGCGGATCTACATCCCGGCCGAGGACCTGCGGCGGTTCCGCTGCACCCTCGGCCTCGACGACTCCGGCATGTTCGTCGACCCGCCGTGGCGGCTGAACGAGCTGATCGGGTTCCAGGCCGAGCGGGCGCGCGCCTGGTACGCCGAGGGGCTGCGGCTGCTGCCCCTGCTGGACCGGCGCAGCGCCGCCTGCGCCGCGGCGATGGCGGGCATCTACCGGCGGCTCCTGGAGAACATCGCGGCGCAGCCGTCGGTCGCGGTGAGCACCCGGGTCTCGCTGCCGACCTGGCAGAAGGCGGTCGTGGCGGCGAGAGCGCTGTCGGGGGTTGAGCGGTGAGCGTCGTCATCGTGGGCGGCGGGCTCGCGGGCATCAGCGCCGCCATCGCGCTGCGGGAGTCGGGGGTGCCGGTCACGCTCCTGGAGTCGCGTCCCCGGCTGGGCGGCGCGACGCACTCGTTTCCGCGGGGCGAACTGAACGTCGACAACGGTCAGCACGTCTTCCTGCGATGCTGCTCCGCCTACCGGGGACTGCTGCGCCGGCTGCGCGCCGACCATCTGGTCGACGTCCAGGACCGGTTCGACGTGCCCGTCCTGGTGCCCGGCGGGCAGCGGGCGCGGCTGCGGCGGTCGCGGCTTCCCGGCCCGCTGCACTTTCTTCCCGCGCTCGCCGGGTACGCGCCGCTGTCGCCCGCCGACCGGCTCCGCGCGCTGCGCGCGTCGGTCGCGCTGGCGCGCCTCGACCCCGCCGACCCCGCGCTCGACCGGGTGCCGGCCGGGGAGTGGCTCTCCGCGCACGGGCAGCGGGCGTGGGCGCGGCAGGCGCTGTGGGGGCTGTTCCTCACCTCGGCGCTGAACGTCGAGGTGGACGAGGCGGCGCTCGGCCTGTCGGCGATGGTGTGCCGCCGCGCGCTGTTCGGCCGCGCCGACGCCGCCGACATCGGGCTTCCGCTCGTCCCGCTGGAGGAGCTGCACGGGGGTCCGGCGCTGCGGCGGATCGCGGAGATGGGCGGAGTCGTCCGGCTCAAGGCGAAGGTCGAGGCGGTCACCACCGACCCGAAGGTCGTCGTGGACGGCGTCCCGATGGCCGCCGACGCGGTGATCATGGCGGTTCCGCACGAGACGGCGGCGCGGCTGCTGCCCGCGCAGGCGCTGCCCGATCCGCTGCCGTGGCGCACGCTCGACGCCAGCCCGATCGTGAACGTGCACGTCGTCTACGACCGCGCGGTCCTGGACGCGCCGTTCGCCGCCGCCGTCGGCTCGCCCGTCCAGTGGATCTTCGACCGGACGCGGGTGAGCGGGCTGCGCCGCGGCCAGTACCTGGCGGTCTCGCTGTCGGCCGCCGACCGCTGGATCGACATGCCGGCCGCCGAGCTGCGGGCCCGGTTCGTCCCCGAGCTGCGGCGGCTGCTGCCCGTCGCGCGGGACGCCGAGGTCCGCGACGTGTTCGTCACGCGGGAGCGGCGGGCCACGTTCCGCGCGCGTCCCGGCACGGCGGCCGCGCGGCCCGGCCCGGCGACACGGGCCCCGGGGCTGTTCCTGGCCGGCGCGTGGACCGACACGGGCTGGCCCGACACCATGGAGGGCGCCGTGCGCAGCGGCCTGACCGCCGCCCGCCTGGTCCGCCGCCACCTGGAGGGGGTGAGGGACCGATGACGGCCGTGCCGGGCTCGATGACCGACGTCCGCGAGCTCGTCGACGGCGCGCTGCGCGCCGCGGTCGGCCGGCTCGACCCGCGCACCTACCGTGTCGCGGCCTACCATCTCGGCTGGACCGACAAGGAGGGCCGTCCGCGCACGGCGCCGGCCGGCAAGGCGCTGCGCCCGGCCCTGGCGCTGCTGTCGGCGCGCGCCGCCATGGCGCCGCAGGAGAGCGCTCTGCCGGGGGCGGTCGCGGTCGAGCTGACCCACGCGTTCTCGCTCCTGCACGACGACATCATGGACGGCGACCGCACGCGCAGGCACCGCCCCGCCGCGTGGACGGTGTTCGGCGAGGCGTCCGCGATCCTCGCCGGGGACGCGCTCCTCGCCCTCGCCGGCGAGGTCCTGCTGGAGGCGCCGGGCCAGGGCTCGGCGAACGCGGCGCGCGCGCTGGCGGTCGCCACGCGGCGCCTGATCGCGGGCCAGGCGCAGGACATGGAGTTCGAGGCCCATCACCGGCGGATCGGCCTGGACGAGTGCATGGCGATGGCCGCGGACAAGACCGCCGCGCTGCTGGCGTGCTCCTGCTCGATCGGGGCCGTGCTGGACGAGGCGCCCACGGCGCTGTGCTCCGCGCTGGAGGCGTTCGGCGCCGACCTCGGGATCGCCTTCCAGCTCACCGACGACCTCCTCGGCATCTGGGGCGACCCCGCCGCCACCGGCAAGCCCGCGCTGTCGGACCTGCGCGCCCGCAAGCTGACGATGCCGGTCGTGGCCGCGCTCAACTCCGGCACGCCCGAGGCCGGACGGCTCGCCGAGCTGTACGCGCGTCCCGACCCGTCCGAGGAGGAGCTGGAGGAGGCCGCCGCGCTGGTGGAGGCCGCCGGCGGACGCGCCTGGGCCGAGAGCGAGGCCGACGAGCGCGTCCGGCGCGCCGCCGAGCACCTGAGAACGGCGAAGCTGCCCGAACCCGTCCGGGCCGACTTCCTCACCATCGCCGACTTCGTCACCGCCAGGGACCACTGAGAGCCAAGGACACCGATGACGACCGTTGAACCCGGCAGCGACACGCAGATTTCCGCCGCCCCGTCGTCCACCGCCCCGTCGTCCGCCGCCCGGACGGCCGCCGAGGCGTTGGAGGCGGCGCGCGACCATCTCCTCGGCCTCCAGTCGCCGGAGGGCTGGTGGAAGGGCGAGCTGCAGACGAACGTGACGATGGACGCCGAGGACCTCCTGCTCCGCGAGTTCCTCGGCGTCCGCACCGCGGACGACACCGCCGAGACGGCCCGGTGGATCCGCTCGCAGCAGGCCCCGGACGGGACGTGGTCCACCTTCCACGACGGTCCGGCCGACCTGTCCACCACGGTCGAGGCGTACGTCGCGCTGCGGCTCGCCGGGGACCCGCCCGACGCGGACCACATGGTCCGGGCCGCCGCCCACATCCGCGGCGCGGGCGGCGTTCCGGCGACCCGGGTGTTCACGCGGTTCTGGCTGGCGCTGTTCGGCCAGTGGTCCTGGGACGAGCTGCCGGTGCTGCCGCCGGAGATGATGTACCTGCCGCGCTGGTTCCCGCTGAACGTCTACGACTGGGCGTGCTGGGCGCGGCAGACGATCGTGCCGCTGACGGTCGTGGGAGCGTTCCGTCCCGTCCGGCCGCTGCCGTTCGGGCTGGAGGAGCTGACCCCGGCCGACCCCGCGCCCCGCAGGCGCGGACGCGGCCTGCCGGGCCGGGACGCGGCGTTCGAGGCCCTCGACCGGGCCCTGCACGTGTACGAGCGGCGGCCCGTCCGGGCGCTGCGGCGGGCCGCGCTGCGCCGGGCCGCGGAGTGGATCATCGCGCGGCAGGAGCGGGACGGGTCCTGGGGCGGGATCCAGCCGCCCTGGGTGTACTCGCTGCTCGCGCTGCACCTGCTCGGCTACGGCCTCGACCACCCGGTGATGCGCCGCGGCCTCGACGGCCTCGAACGGTTCACGATCCGCGACGGGAAGGGACGGCGGCTGGAGGCGTGCCAGTCCCCCGTCTGGGACACCGTCCTCGCCATGAACGCGCTGCTGGACGCGGGACTGCCGGCCGACCACCCGGCCCTGGAGCGGGCCGCGGACTGGGTGATCGGCGAGGAGGTCGCCGGGCCCGGCGACTGGGCGGTGCGGCGGCCCGGCCTGCCGCCGGGCGGGTGGGCGTTCGAGTTCGACAACGACTGCTACCCCGACGTCGACGACACCGCCGAGGCCGTCATCGCGCTGAACCGGGTCCGGCGTCCGCTCGCCGAGCCGGCGATGGAACGGGCCGTGCGCTGGATGGCGGGGATGGCGTCCCGGGACGGCGGTTTCGGCGCGTTCGACGCCGACAACACGCGCGCCCTGTGCCGGCGTCTGCCGTTCTGCGACTTCGGCGAGGTCATCGACCCGCCGTCCGCCGACGTCACCGCCCACGTCGTCGAGGCGCTGTCGCACCGGGGCATGGCCGGCTCGCCGACGGTCCGCCGGGCCGTCGTGTGGCTGCTGCGGGCGCAGGAACCCGACGGGTCCTGGTTCGGGCGGTGGGGCGCCAACCACGTGTACGGGACGGGCGCGGTCGTGCCCGCGCTGGTCGCGGCGGGCGTCCGGCCGAACGCCCCGCAGATCCGCGCGGCGGTGCGCTGGCTGGAACGCCACCAGTGCGACGACGGCGGCTGGGGCGAGGACCAGCGCTCCTACCGCGACCCGTCGTGGATCGGCCGCGGCGTCCCGACGCCGTCGCAGACCGCGTGGGCGCTGCTCGCGCTGCTGGCCGCCGGTGAGCGCGGCCCGGCCGTCGACCGCGGGATCGGATGGCTGACGGCGCACCAGCGGCCGGACGGGACCTGGGACGAGGACCACTTCACCGGCACCGGGTTCCCCGGCGACTTCTCCATCAACTACCACCTGTACCGGCTGGTGTTCCCGCTCTCGGCGCTCGGCCGGTACCTGAAGGGTTCCTGACACATGGGCATGCCACTGCGCCAGAGCCTGCGGGTCGGCGGGTACGTGCTGCGCAACAGGCTGGCGGGACGCCGCCGCTTCCCGCTCCTGCTGGAACTGGAGCCCCTGTACGCGTGCAACCTCGCGTGCGCCGGCTGCGGCAAGATCCAGCACCCGGCCGACGTCCTCAAGCGGCGGATGCCGGTGGAGCAGGCGGTCGCGGCGGTCCGCGAGTGCGGCGCGCCGATGGTGTCGATCGCGGGCGGCGAACCGCTGATGCACCCGCAGATCGGGGAGATGGTCGCCGAGCTGATCCGCATGCGGCGGTACGTGTTCCTCTGCACGAACGCGGCGCTGATCCCGAAGAAGATCGGCCTGTTCGAGCCGTCCCGCTACTTCGCCTGGGCGGTGCACATCGACGGGCTGCGCGAGCGGCACGACGCGTCGGTGTGCAAGGAGGGGGTCTTCGACCAGGCGGTGGACGCGATCAGGATGTGCCGGGAGCGCGGGTTCCGGGTCACGACGAACACGACCGTGTTCAACACCGACACCCCGCAGACCGTCATCGACGTGCTCGACTACCTCAACGACGACCTGCGCGTCGACCAGATGATGATCTCGCCCGCGTACGCGTACGAGAAGGCCCCCGACCAGGAGCACTTCCTCGGCGTCCAGGAGACCCGCGACCTGTTCCGCAAGGCGTTCGCGGACGGCCGGCGCGCGCGCTGGCGGTTCAACCACTCGCCGCTGTTCCTGGACTTCCTCGAAGGCAGGATCGACTTCCCGTGCACGGCGTGGGCGATCCCGTCGTATTCGCTGAAGGGCTGGCAGCGGCCCTGCTACCTCATGGACGACGGGTACGTCGACACCTACCAGGAGCTGGTGGAGACGACGGACTGGGACGCCTACGGGCGGGGCCGGGACGACCGCTGCGCGAACTGCATGGCGCACTGCGGCTACGAGCCCACCGCCGTGTTCGCCACGATGGGTTCGCTCAGGGAGTCGCTGCGCGCCGTGCGCAGCGCCTGACCGTCACACGCCGTCACCGGCGGGCCGGGCTCCTCAGCGGGACGCGTCCCGCAGCTCCTCGATCACGTCGTGGAAGGCGGCCATGAACGCGTCCGCGTCACGGTAGAGGCCGGGGTCGAGCGAGAGGCCGAAGCACAGCTCCCGGTGGACGCCCAGCCCGGCGATCGCGAAGGCCGTGCCCGGCGCCAGCGGGACGAGCGGGTACACCGCGGCGATCGGCGCCCCGGCCAGCCGGAGCGCCCGGTCGGAGGCGGGCAGGCTCGACACGGTTCCCTGGAGGAAGCGCCCGCTGTAGGACATCCGCGCGAAGCGGGCGTGCAGGGGCGGCGGCATGAGGCGTCCCGCCTGCCGCATGACGAACCACGCCGCCTGCGCCCGGGTCCCCGAGCGCAGTACGCGACCGCGCCTGGCGATCATGTCGAGCCGGTCGATCTCGGCCATCTTCCCGACCGGCAGATCGACCATGATGGCGGTGGTGTGGTTGCCGACCATCGCGCTGCCGGGCGGCCGCATCATCAGCGGCACCGCCACGCGGACGGTGTCGGGCCGGCCGTCCTCCTCGCTGACGACCCGGTTCAGGGCGCCCGCGACCGCGCACAGCACGACGTCGGTGACGCGTGCGCCGTGGCGGCGGCCGATGCCCCGCAGCTCCGCCAGCGGGAGGCACAGGGTGCCGAAGCGGCGCTCGGCCGTCCCCGAGGAGGGCAGCGGCTTCGGGCGCGTGACGGCGGACGCGAGCTGCCCCAGCCCGATCACGGTCGCGAGGGCCGTGCGCAGCGGATTGCGCGGCGGCATGGGGACCGGCACGGGCGGCGGCTCCATCAGGTACACCGCCTGCGCGACGATGCCGACGCCGTCGGCGACGACGTGGTGCATGAGGTACACGACGGCGGTGCGGCCGGGTCCGGCGCCCTTCAGCACGACCATGCGCCACGGCGGCCGGTCCAGCGGCAGGGGCTCGGACTGCAGCTCGGCGACGACGGCGCGGACGCCGTCCATGCCGTCGACCCGCCGCTCGGTGACGTGCCAGTCCCAGTCGATCGGGTCGTGGTCGCGCCAGACGGGGCGCCGCCAGCGGCCGCGGTCGTCGAGCCGCTGCCGGAACCTCGGCAGCCCGTCGAGCCGCGCGCGGATCACCCGGACCAGGTCGTCGCGGCCGACCTCGCGGGCGGAGGTGTCGAGCATGATCAGGCCGCCGGCCTGCTGGGGGGCGGCGGGCGTCTCCACCGCCATGAAGAACGCGTCGGGCCCCTCGACCCGCGGCAGCGGCGGGCGGGCGGCGCGCTGGGCGATGTAGACCGGCAGGGCGACGAACGGCACCGCCGCGACGGCGTCGAGGACGAAGTGGTTCGCGGTGGCCATGATCACGTAGAGCGTCACCACGATGTGGACGACGTTGATCACCTGGACCCAGCGGTTCGCCTTCACCCGGGCGAGCTCGACGCCGACCCACATCGTCCAGGCCATGTGG
>DATCLF010000345.1:0-16069 GCA_036564055.1 Spirillospora sp. | reverse complement strand
CGCCGAGGCCGACGAGAGCGACGGCTCCTTCCTCATGTACACCCCGCACATCGCGGTCGTCACCAACGTCGAGGCCGACCACCTCGACAACTACGGCGGCTTCGACAGGGTGAAGGAGAACTTCGCCCGGTTCGTCGACCGCATCGAGCCCGGCGGGACGCTCGTCGCCGGCGTCGACGACCCGGTCGCGGCGGAGCTGGCCGAGCGGGGCCGGGCGCGGGGCCTGAGCGTCCTGACCTACGGGGAGGCCGACGGCGCCGACCTGCGGGTGACGGGGTTCACCCCGCGGGGTCTCGGCTCCCGGTTCGACATCGCCGGCTTCGGTGAGGTCGCGCTCGCGGTCCCCGGGCGGCACAACGCGCTGAACGCCGCCGCCGTCGTCGCGGTCGCGCGGGCCCTCGGCCACGACGACGCGCCCGTCCGCGCCGGCCTCGCGGCGTTCGGCGGGGCGATGCGGCGGCTGGAGCGCAAGGGCGAGGCGGGCGGTGTCGAGGTGTTCGACAGCTACGCCCACCACCCCACCGAGCTGATCGCCGACCTCGACGCCACCCGCGACTACCTCGGGCAGAAGGAGGACGGCGGCCGGATCATCGCGGTGTTCCAGCCGCACCTGTACAGCCGCACCCGGTTCTTCGCCGCCGAGTTCGGGGCGGCGCTCGGCCGCGCCGACGTCGCCGTCGTCCTCGACGTCTACGGCGCCCGCGAGGACCCCGAGCCCGGCGTGACGGGCGCCCTGGTCGCCGACGCCGTCCCCGCCGGGACCGAGACCGTGTACGCGCCCGTCCGCGACGAGGTTCCCGGTGTCGCGGCCTCGCTGGCCCGCCCCGGCGACATCGTCATCACCCTGGGCGCCGGGGACGTGACCGCGCTCGGCCCCCTCATCCTGGAGCGCCTCTCCGGCTGACCGGTACGTCCCGGCGCGACCGATGCGCCCGATGACACGCCGCGCCGGCGCGGTCGGCGGCATCCGGGGGGGAGCGCCTGCCAGGCTTTGCGTCATGACCGAGGCGCGGACGGGCCGGCGGGCGACACCGGACGACGCAATGGAACACAGGCGGGAACGCGAACGGGAGCACGCGCCGGGGGAGGGGCGCGGCCATCCGGGCCGATGGAAGGTCGTGTTCGTCACCCTTCTGGTCGTGGGCGCGCTCGCCGCGGTGACGTGGGTCCTGCTCGGCTCGCGGCTGCTCGTCGTCCGGCACGTCGAGGTGACCGGCACGAGCCTCGCCTCGCGCGACCGCGTGGTCACCGCCGCGGGGATCACCCTCGGCACGCCGATGGCGCGGCTGGCGACCGGCGAGATCGGGGAACGGGTCGAGCGGCTCCGCGAGGTCGAGACCGCGAGGGTCGAGCGGCACTGGCCCGGCACCGTCCGCATCGTCGTCCGCGAGCGGGTGCCCGTGGCCGTCTTCGAACGCGGCGGCCGCCACTACAGCGTCGACCGGCACGGCGTGGTCGTGGCTGACGGGGAGTCCCGGCCGTCCGGGCTGCCGGTGCTGACGGTCGCGACGCCGGGACCGTCCGACCGGGCGACCCTCGCGGCCCTCACCGTGCTGTCCGGCCTGCCCGAACGGATCGGGGGGAAGGTGCGCGAGGTCGGGGCGACCGGCCCTGAGGAGGTCACCCTGCAGATGGCGGGCGGCCAGACGGTGGTGTGGGGCGCCGCCGAGCGCGCCGAGGAGAAGATCCGGCTGCTCGACGCGCTGTGGCGCACGCCCGCGGGACGGGCGGTCGGCACCGTCGACGTCAGCGCACCCGAGGTGCTCAAGACGCAGTGAGGGCCGCGGCCGGGCGCACGGCGCGCCGCGGGAGCCGGCGGGAGACGGTCCGGGGAGGCGCCCGGAGGACGCCCTGGAGGAAGGTGGAGGGGAAGGTATTCGGTCTCCGTTCGGTTCCGGTGCGTGTGTCGCGGCGAATCCGGTCTCCCGATGGGGCACGCTGGAGCCACCGGCCGCGATCGGCGGGCGGTTGGACGGACCGACGCGGACGGGAGGCGGACGGCGGGGTGCACGGCCCGGCAGCAAGCAGATCTCCTTCGCCGACCAGGGCAAACCTGCTCCCAGTGCGACACGCCGGTGGACTTCGGGGGAGGTTAGTTGACCCTGGCCGTAAGGCCGCCCTACTGTCCGTATCAGTCCCCAGGTTGACATAACTGTAAGCCTCAAGTTGAGGGTGAGGGTTTCGGGCGACCGGTTCCGCGCCGGTCCCACCCGGACCCCGCTCGCAAGTGCACACAGGTCAGGAACACCGCGACGGCACGGCCCGCAGGCCGTGCAGGGCGGTCGGAGAGAGCGGAAAGGCCCCTCGTCGTGGCAGCACCGCAGAACTACCTCGCGGTCATCAAGGTCGTCGGCATCGGCGGCGGCGGCGTCAACGCCGTCAACAGGATGATCGAGGAGGGACTCAAGGGCGTCGAGTTCATCGCGATCAACACGGACGCCCAGGCGCTGCTGATGAGTGACGCCGACGTGAAACTCGACGTGGGCCGTGAGCTCACCCGCGGCCTCGGCGCCGGCGCCAACCCGGACGTCGGCCGCAAGGCCGCCGAGGACCACCGCGAGGAGATCGAGGAGGTCCTCAAGGGGGCCGACATGGTCTTCGTCACCGCCGGGGAGGGCGGCGGCACCGGCACCGGCGGCGCGCCCGTCGTGGCCAACATCGCCCGGTCGCTCGGCGCGCTGACGATCGGCGTCGTCACCCGCCCGTTCAGCTTCGAGGGCAAGCGCCGCGCCATGCAGGCCGAGGCCGGGATCGAGACGCTGCGCGACGAGGTCGACACCCTCATCGTGATCCCCAACGACCGGCTGCTGTCGATCTCCGACCGGCAGGTCAGCGTGCTGGACGCGTTCAAGGCCGCCGACCAGGTGCTCCTGTCCGGTGTCCAGGGCATCACCGACCTGATCACGACGCCCGGCCTGATCAACCTGGACTTCGCCGACGTCAAGTCCGTCATGTCCGGTGCGGGCTCGGCCCTGATGGGGATCGGCTCCGCCCGCGGCGACGACCGCAGCGTCGCCGCCGCGGAGATGGCGATCTCCAGTCCGCTGCTGGAGGCCAGCATCGACGGCGCCCACGGCGTGCTGCTGTCGATCTCGGGCGGCTCCGACCTCGGCCTGTTCGAGATCAACGAGGCGGCGCAGCTGGTGTCCAACGCCGCGGCGCCCGACGCCAACATCATCTTCGGCGCGGTCATCGACGACGCGCTCGGCGACGAGGTCCGCGTCACGGTGATCGCGGCGGGGTTCGACGAGGGCCGCCCGAAGCAGGCGCCCGAGCCCGAGAGCAAGCGGCTTCCCCCGCCGCCGCGCCCGGTGCCGCCGCCCCCGTCCGCGCAGTCCTCCAACCCCATCCCGAGCAGGGTCGGCCGCCCCGAACCGGGCGTGCAGCAGTCCGGCGCGCAGCCCGCGTCCTCCCAGCAGGCCCAGCAGGGGCAGCAGAACCGGCAGGGCCGGCAGGGGACGCAGCAGCCGTCGTCCCAGCCGTCCGCGCGGCAGGGCTCCGCGCAGTCGGTGGCGCAGGCCGCGGCGGCGCAGCCCGCGGCGTCCGCCCCCGCGGCGCCGCAGCGGTCCGAGACCGAGCGCGACCGGTCCCAGGCGTCCGCGTCGCAGAGCCGCGACGACAGGTCCTCCGGCCGCGACGAGTCCGGCGGGTCCGCCCGGCAGGACGGCGCCGGGTCGTCCCCGTCGGGGTCGTCCGCCGACCGCGACGCCGGCGGGTCCGCCGGGGAGTCCGGCGGGACGCGGCCGCCCGCCCCCCGCCCGTCCTCGGAGCAGAACCCCTCCCGCGTGCACGCCGGGGAGAACGACAGCGGCCCCGCCTCGTCCGGGCAGCGCCGCCGTCCCGTGGTGTTCGACGAGGACGACGACCTCGACGTCCCCGACTTCCTGAAGTGATCGCCGGCGTCGCCCTGGGCGACGGCGTCGGCGCCGCCTTCACCGGGCGCGCCGGCGGCGTGAGCACCGCCCCCTACGACTCGCTCAACCTGGGCGGCTCGGTCGGCGACGACCCGGCCGCCGTCCGCGCCAACCGGCGCCGTGTCGCGGACGCGCTCGGCATCGACCCCGAACGCACCGTGTTCATGCGGCAGGTGCACGGCGCCGACGTCGCGTTCGTCACCTCCCCCGACCTGGGCGAGCCGGTCGACGCGATCGTCACGACCGTTCCCGGTCTCGCCCTCGCCGTCCTCGTCGCCGACTGCGCGCCCGTCCTGCTCGCCGACCCCGTCGCCGGGATCGTCGGCGCCGCCCACTCGGGCCGGCCCGGGACCGCCGCGGGCGTCGTCCCCGCCCTGGTCGAGCAGATGTGCGAACGCGGCGCCGAACCCGCCAGGATCAGCGCCGCGATCGGCCCCGCCGCGTGCGGCCGCTGCTACGAGGTCCCCGCGGCGATGCGGGACGAGGTCGCCGCCGTCGTCCCCGGCGCCTACGCCACCACGTCCAAGGGCACTCCCGGCCTCGACATCCGCGCCGGGATCGTCGAGCAGCTCGCCGGCGCCGGCGTCACCGGGGTCCAGGTCGACCCCCGCTGCACCATCGAGGACCGGGGTCTGTTCTCCTACCGCCGCGACGGCCGCACCGGCCGCTTCGCCGGATACGTCTGGCTGAAGGGTGACGCGTGACCGAGGAACGCCGGGCCGAGCTCGCCGAGAGCCTCGCCGCGGTGCGCGAGCGCATCGCCGCCGCCTGCGCCGCCGCTGGCCGCGACGAGTCGCAGATCACGCTGATCGCCGTCACCAAGACCTTCCCCGCCTCCGACATCCGGCTCCTGGCCGATCTCGGCCTCACCGACATCGGCGAGAACCGCGACCAGGAGGCCCGCCCGAAGGCCGCCGAATGCGCCGACCTGCCGCTCACCTGGCACTTCGTCGGCCGCCTGCAGACGAACAAGGCCAGGTCCGTCGCCGGATACGCCGACGTCGTGCACTCGGTCGACCGGTCCCGGCTCGTGCGGGCCCTGTCGGGCGCCGCCCTGCGCGCCGGGCGCACCCTGCGCTGCCTCGTCCAGGTCTCCCTCGACGTCGACGAGGCCCGGCAGGCGGGGGAACGCGGGGGCGCGCCGCCCGCCGACGTGCCCGCGCTCGCCGACGAGATCGCAGAGGCCGACGGTCTCGAACTCGGCGGGGTGATGGCGGTCGCACCCCTCGGCGCCGACCCGATGCCCGCCTTCGCGCGCCTGGCCGGCATCGCCGAACGCGTCCGGCGGAACCATCCGGATGCCACAATCGTTTCCGCGGGTATGAGCGGCGATCTGGAACAGGCGATCGCGTGCGGCGCGACACACCTGCGGGTCGGTACGGCGTTGCTCGGCGGCCGACGGGCAATCGTCAGGTAATGTCCCCCCAGTGGTACCTGCCGTAACGCGGGCGGCCACGCGGATCAGTCCAACGACGGCACCGGAAGCGCCCGGTGGCCGCGGCCACAGGACACGGAGGGGCGTATGGCCAGCGCGATGCGCAAGATGGCGGTCTACCTCGGCCTTGTGGAGGACGACCGTTACGACGACAAGTACGGCGACTACGACGAGTACGAACTCTACGACGAGGAAGCCGACACCGGGCAGGGCCGTCGTCGTGAGGACGAATCCGGCGGACAGCTTACCCGAGCCGACGAGACGGCGGATCGCGAACGCGACCATCACTCCCCGTCGACGTCCGAGCGGCGCTCCGTAGCACTCTACGAGTCGGGTACCACGGACCTCGCGCGTATCACTACGCTGCACCCGAGGACCTACAACGAGGCGAGGACCATCGGGGAGCACTTCCGGGAGGGCACGCCGGTGATCATGAATCTGACCGAGATGGTCGACAGCGACGCCAAACGTCTGGTGGACTTCGCCGCAGGTCTCGTGTTCGGCCTCCACGGGAGCATCGAGCGTGTTACGAACAAGGTGTTCCTGCTGTCGCCCGCCAACGTCGAGGTGACGGCGGAGGACAAGGCCCGGATGGCAGAACGAGGTTTCTTCAACCAGAGCTGAGAGCCCCATGCGAGAGAACCCGTGAGCATCATCGGCACCGTCCTGCAGGCGGTCCTGTACTTCTTCCTCCTGTTCCTGATCGGGAGGCTGGTCCTGGAGATCCTGCAGTCGTTCGCCCGGCAGTGGAGGCCGACCGGGATCGTTCTTGTCATCGCCGAGGTGACCTACACGGTCACCGATCCGCCCCTGAAATTCCTCAGACGCTTCATCCCGCCCATCCGACTGGGTAACGTTGCGCTGGACCTCAGCTTCACCGTCCTCATCCTTGTGGTCTGGATCCTGATCATCATCGTGGGCTCCGCGTTCGGCGGAGGCTAGGTGGATCGGATACCGTCCTTTGGGACATACTCCAAGCGCGCCAAGGAGACGAGAACATGCCGCTGACACCCGCCGACGTGCGGAACAAGCAGTTCAGTACCACCAGGCTGAGGCCGGGGTACGACGAGGAAGAGGTCGACGCCTTCCTCGACGAGGTCGAGGCCGAGCTGGACCGCCTCATCCAGGAGAACGAGGAACTGCGGGCCAAGCTCGCCGAGTGCCTGCGCGGCAAGGTTCCCGCCATGGCCGCCCCGATCGTGGAACCCAAGCCGGACGTCCAGAAGATCCCTGAGCCGCCTCGGCCCGAGCCGCAGCCGCAGCCTCAGCCGCAGCAGCCCGAGCCCGAGCCGGCCCTCGGCGGTCTCGGCATGGGGTCCGCGCCCTCCGGCGAGGACAACATGGACACCGCCGCGCGCGTGCTGGCGCTGGCGCAGCAGACCGCCGACCAGGCGATCGCCGACGCCCGCCGCGAGGCCGACGAGACGCTCGGCCGCGCCCGCCGCGAGGCCGAGGAGATCCTCGGCAAGGCCCGCCGGCAGGCCGACCAGATCGTCAGCGAGGCCCGCTCCCGCGCCGAGGCCCTCGACCGCGACGCCCAGGAGCGTCACCGCCAGGTCATGGGCTCCCTCGTCCAGCAGCGCGAGGAGCTCGAGCGCGAGGTCGACAACCTCCGGGCGTTCGAGCGCGAGTACCGCAGCCGCCTGAAGGTCTACCTCGAAGGTCAGCTGCGCGACCTGGAGGCCGGCAGCACCGAGACCGGTGCGTTCGCCGCCGTCCCCGGCGCGGCGCAGGCGCAGCAGAACGCACCCCAGAACGGGCCGCAGAACAACGTCCAGCACGGTGAGAACCGCAACGGCGCCCCCGGCGGCGGACCGGCGCCCGGCCAGTTCACCCAGCCCGCCGAGCACGCCCAGCAGGTGCAGCACTCGGCGACCGGGGCGTTCCACTCCGGAGGCGACAACCCGCCGCACGATCGGCGCTGATCGCGGCGCCGCGGACGATAGTGTCGTCCCCGAGCGCCGCGCCGAGATGGCGCCGCGGCCATCCCGGCGGCGCTGGACGTGCGGCAGGGGTGTGCCCGCCGTGAGCCGGGCGGCCTGAACGAGGGAGAGAAAGCCCTGTGATCATCCTGAGCGGCGTTCTCGTGATGGTGGCGATCGCCCTGCTGGTAGCGGGCATCGTCGCCGGAAACGGAGAAAGCGCCGAGGTCTTCGGCCTCGACGCGCTGTTCGTGATCTACATCTCGATCGCGGTCAGCATCGTCTCCGCGCTGTGTCTCGCCATCGGGGTGTTCCTGCGCCGCAAGGAGCTCTTCGGCCCGGGTGTCGCGCCGGCGGCTCCCCCGCGCAGGGCCGCCGGGTCCAGAAAGGACAGGCGCAAGAGGCCCGCGCCCGCCGAGGCGGCCGCGAACGCCGGGCCCGCGGCCACGACCGCCGGGCCCGCGGCCACGACCGCACCGGCGACCACCGTCACGGCCGTCGACCCGGCCGACGACGCGATGGAGACGCCCCCTCCGCCGGCCGACGTGCCCGAAGACGCCCTGGTGTACGTCGTCCGCGGACGCAAGCGCTACCACCTCGACACCTGCCGCCAGCTCGCCGGACGCGAGCGCGAGGAGCTCACCTACGCCGAGGCCAGGGAGGAGGGGTTCAGCTCCTGCACCGCCTGCATGCCCGACACCGCGCTCGCGGCGCGCGCCGCGGCCACGGTGCCCGCATCGCCCGGGACGGGCAAGGCGAAGGACGAGACGAAGGACCGGGAGAAGGACGCCGCCCGGCCCGCCGAGCGCGGCGCCGGACGTCCCAAGGACGGACTGGCGGGCCTCGCCAAGCCCGGCCCCACCCCGTCCCCCCCGTCCGCCGCGTTCGACAAGACCGCCGAGATCCCGCGGACCGACTCCGCCGCGGACGCGCCCGGACGCGAACCCGCGCGTCCCGCGCCCGGACCCGCCGGGCCGACCCTCACCGACCTGCCCGTCGGGAGCGCCCACCGCGCCGGAAGGCCGGCGGAGCCCACGACCCGCGAGGATCCCGTCGTTCCCGCGGAGCCCGCACCCGCCGAACCCGAGCCCGCCGCATCCGCGCACGCGGACACCGCGTCCACCGAGCCTCCGGCGGCCACCGGATCCACGGCGTCCACTGACTCCAGAGCGTCCGACGAACCTGCGGCTGCGGACTCCGCGCTCGCCGAGAAACCCGACGAGGAGCACGAGGCCGCCGAATCGGACACGTCCTCCACCGAGGCCGCGCCCGCATCATCGGACGGCACCGCCGCCGACGCGGACCCGGCGCCCGGTGCGTCCCAGGAAACCGTCACCCTCGCGGAACCCGGCCCCGCGTCCGAGGTCACCGCCCCCAAGCCCCGCGACGCCGACGACGAGGACGACGCCGCAGCCGACGCGGCGCCCGAGCCCGCATCGTCCGCCGGAACCGACCCGGCCGCGGACGCCGACGCGGACACCGAAACCGGTGAAGGCCCGCAGGTCCGCATCCTCAGCGGCACCAAGCCCTACCACCGCACCGACTGCGCCCTCATCGAGGACATCGGCGACGAGGCCGACGACCTGGAGACGCTGTCGCGTGCCGAGGCCAAGGCGCGCGGCTGCACGCCCTGCCTGGTCTGCCAGCCCGACCGCGAGCACGCCCGCGACTGACCCCGCCGCAACGGCCACGGCAACGGCCGCCGCGGCGGCGGCCGTCCCCTCGGCCCCGCGCAGGTCGCGCGGCCGGTTCAGGCGTCGAGCTCCGCGCGTTTCACGGACACGCCGCCGAACAGGACCACACCCGTCAGCCGGATGACGGGCGCGTCCGGCGCCATCGTGGCCGCGTCATCCGCCGGCAGATCATTGCCCCCGAAGATCGCCACGTTCGACCCGATGACCCGGACCCCCGGCGGCACCGTGATCTCCACGCCGCCGAACGCGCAGGTCGCGTTGACGGTCACCTCCCGTTGGCTCAGCACCGCCTGCCGGAAATCGAGATTCACGCCGCCGAACAGGCACGTCACGTTCGTGGTGGGCTCCACCAGCCACCGCCCCTTGCGCTCCACCCCGCCGAAGATCGCCACGAGGTTCGGCGACTGCGGCGGCGGAGGAGGCGCCGGTGTCTTCTTCTCATCGGCCGAAGCCGCCTCCGGCTTCGGCACCTGAGCGGACGGCAGATCGCTCAGCACCGGCTCCAGCTCGGCGTATGTCTTCGCGTTGTACACCGCGTCGATGCGCTCGGCGTGCTCCTCCGGCGTGATGCGCCCCTCCGCCAAGGCCTCACGCAGGCGCGCGGCGACCCGGTCGCGATCGGCGTCCGACGCGCGCAGATTTCCCGGCGAAGGACGTTCAGGGGACTCGGAAGGCTGCTCGGAAACACTCACGCGCCAATCATTGCAGTGCTCTCCAGAGGGGGCGACCCCCTGGAACCCCCCGTTGCGGGCGGGTTGTGCGGCCTCGGGCGTAGAGCGCCCTGCGGCCGCACAACCCGCGGACCCGGCCGAGGTTTCTCGCCAACAAGCGAAAACCGACTCGGCCACGTTCACGAATCGCCGAGCCGTTGCGGGAAAGCTCGTCCTGTTCTGCTGCGGCTGGAATTCGTGGGGCGTGCGCCCGATGGGCGCACGCCCCACTGGTGCTCACGTGGTGGAGGCTGACTTGCGGATGTAGTAGGTCAGGCCCAGGTCCTCGTCGCGGTTCGCGGGGACGTCGGCGGGGCGGCCCTCGGTGATGGTGGTCGCCAGGACCTCCGAGGCCAGTTCGGCGGAGTGGGCGCGCAGGGCCTCGGCCAGCTCGCTGCCGGTGGCCTCCCACCACAGCTCGATGCGGTCGGTGACCTCCAGGCCCGCGGCCTTGCGGCCCTCCTGCACCAGGCGGATCGCCTCGCGGACCAGGCCGGCGCGGCGGAGCTCGGGCGTGACGGTGAGGTCGAGCGCCACCGTCTCGCCCGCGGCGCTCTCCACCGCCCAGCCGCTGCGCGGACGCTCGGTGACGATCACGTCATCCGCGGAGAGCGGCACCGTGCCGAGACCCTCGACCTCCACCTCGGCGCCGCCCTCGCGGAGGGCGCGGACCAGGGACGCGGGATCGGCGGACGTGATCGCCTTGGCCACCTTCGGGGTGTTCTTGGCGTGACGCTTGCCCAGCTCGCGGAAGTTGGGCTTCACCTCGTACTCGACCAGGTCGCCGCCGATCGAGGAGAGCTCCTCGAAACCGAGGACGTTCAGCTCCTCGGCGATCTGCGTGCGGAGCTCGTCCGGCAGGGCGGACCAGCCCGCGGCGCCGACCAGGGCGCGGCCGAGAGGCTGGCGGGTCCGCACCCCGCTCGCGGCGCGGGCCGAGCGGCCGAGCTCGACGAGACGCCGGACGAGGGCCATCTGCTCCGACAGCGTGTCGTCCAGGAGGCTCTCGTCGGCGACCGGCCAGTCGGCCAGATGCACCGACTCGGGCCCGTCACCGGGACGGATCACGTCCCACACGTAGTCGGTGATGAAGGGCACCAGCGGGGCCATCAGACGGGTGAGCGTCTCCAGGCACTCGTAGAGGGTCGCGAACGCGGACGAGCCGTCCGGGCTCTCGGGACCCTCCCAGAAGCGCCGGCGGGAGCGGCGCACGTACCAGTTCGACAGGTCGTCGATGAACTGGGCGAGGCGCCGGCCCGCGCGGGCGGTGTCGAAGTTCTCCAGCGCGGCGTCGACCTCGCGGACGGTGCGGTGCAGCTCGGCGAGCGCCCAGCGGTCCAGCAGCGGACGGTCCGCGGGGGCGGGGGCCTCGCCGAGGCGGTCGGGCGTCCAGGCGCGGCCCTGCGCCTCCGCAGCGTTGGCGTACAGGACGAAGAACGACGCGGTGTTCCAGTAGGTGAGGAGCACCTTGCGGACGATCTCCTCCAGCACGCCGTGCCCGACGCGGCGCGACGCCCACGGCAGGCCGCTGGCCGCCATGAACCAGCGCACGGCGTCCGCGCCGTGCCGGTCCATGAGCGGGATGGGCTGCAGCACGTTGCCGAAGTGCTTGCTCATCTTCCGGCCGTCCTCGGCGAGGATCAGCCCGAGGCACACGACGTTCTCGTAGGACGACCTGTCGAACACGAGCGTCCCCACGGCCATGAGGGAGTAGAACCAGCCGCGGGTCTGGTCCTGTGCCTCACAGATGTACTGGGCCGGGTAGGAGTTCTCGAAGATGTCGTTGTTGCGGTGGGGCGCGCCCCACTGCGCGAACGGCATCGCCCCGGAGTCGTACCAGGCGTCGATCACGTCGGGGACGCGGCGCGCCGTCGCCCCGCACCGCGGGCAGGGGAACGTGACGTCGTCGACGTAGGGGCGGTGCGGGTCGAGGCCCGACAGGTCGCGGCCCGCGTGGTCGCCCAGTTCCTTGAGGGATCCGATGCAGGTGACGTGCTCCTCGTCGTCCTCGCAGATCCACAGGGGGAGCGGCGTGCCCCAGTAGCGGCTGCGGGACAGGGCCCAGTCGACGTTGTTGCGCAGCCACTCCCCGTACCGGCCGTGCTTGACCGTCTCGGGGTACCAGTTGGTCTTCTCGTTCTCCTCGAGCAGCCGGTCCTTGATCTGCGTGGTGCGGATGTACCAGGCGGGCAGTGCGTAGTACAGCAGGGGGGTGTGGCAGCGCCAGCAGTGCGGGTAGCTGTGCTGGAAGCGTCCGCCGCGGTACAGCAGCCCCCGCTCGCGCAGGTCCTCGATGAGGGGGTCGTCGGCGTCCTTGAAGAACGTGCCGCCGACCATCGGCACGTCCGGCAGGAACCGGCCGTCCGGCCCGATCGGGTTGACGATCGGCATGCCGTAGTTCTTGCAGACGGTCATGTCGTCGGCGCCGAACGCGGGCGCCTGGTGGACGAGGCCGGTGCCGTCTTCGACCGTGACGTAGTCGCCGAGGACGACGTAGTGCGCGCCGGGGATGTCGACCAGGTCGAACGGCCTGCGGTAGGTGGTGCGCTCCAGGTCGGCGCCCCGGTAGGAGGCGAGCCGCTCGGCGCCCTCGCCGAGGACCTCGTCCAGGAGGGGCTCGGCCACGACGAGCACCTCGTCGGAACCGGCCGGCCTGGCGGCGACGTAGGTGACGTCGGGGTGGACGGCGATCGCGGTGTTGGAGACCAGCGTCCAGGGGGTCGTCGTCCAGATGAGCAGCGCGGCGCCCATCTCGGCGAGCGGGCCCGAGGCGGCCGGCATCCGCACGTACACCGACGGGCTGGACACCTCCTCGTACGCGCCGGGCTGCCCCAGCTCGTGGTCGGACAGGCCCGTCCCGCAGCGCGGGCAGTACGGCGTGATGCGGTAGTCGCGGAACAGCAGGCCCTTGTCGAACACCTGCTTCAGAGACCACCAGACCGCCTCGACGTACTCGGGGTCCATCGTCCGGTACGCCTGCTCGGTGTTGACCCAGTAGCCCATGCGTTCGGTCATCTCTTCGAACGCGTCCACATGGCGCAGCACCGATTCGCGGCAGCGGTCGTTGAACTCCGCGACGCCGTACTCCTCGATGTCCTTCTTGCCGGTGAGGCCGAGCTCCTTCTCCACGGCGACCTCGACCGGCAGGCCGTGGCAGTCCCAGCCCGCCTTGCGGGGGACGTGGAAGCCCTTCATGGTCTTGAAGCGCGGGAAAACGTCCTTGAAGACGCGAGCCTCCACGTGATGGACGCCCGGCATGCCGTTGGCGGTGGGCGGGCCCTCGTAGAACACCCAGCGGGGCCCGGACGCGGTGCGCTCCAGTGACCGCTCGAAGACCTTGTTCTCCTGCCAGCGGCGCAGGATCTCCCGCTCCAGGGCGGGAAGATCGACCTGCGCGGGAAGCGGCCGAAAACCTCGGCTCACGATGGCGGACCTCCGGATCGACGTGACCACGCTGACCGGAGGGACGAGGCACAGGCCCGGATCGACCGGGGGCCCCGCGGTACCACCCTCCTTGACCGCGCCCACGCGGCGCGGCCCGCTTCATTTCGCGTCCTGGCTGCCGGGTCTACTACGCCGCGGAACGCAGGGTCCGGGGCGGTTCTTCCGGAGGCTCCGGGGTGATCAGACCGCCGGGCACACCCCCGGGCTCGCACCGTCCCCGGGTCGCTCATGGCTGCGTTCGGCGGCAGGTGTCCCCATCAGCGCCTGCCATCGACTGTCCCCGACTTTAACGCAGCCGGGGGCGGGTCCTCTTCCCATTTCGGCCTCGCCGGCGCGCTTCCGTTCCTTTGCGATCTCCTGCGGTGTCCTGGAGTTTCCCGGCGATCGGCGACGGGGCATAAGCGGTCGGTAACAAGCCCAGGTTGTTTACCGTGCCCGAGAAAGGGGACCTATGCTGCCCGCACTGCCCGTCGAGGCGACCGGCGCGAGGGAGGCCGACATGGCCGGCGCGAGGAAGGGCGCCCTGCCCGCCGACAAGGTGCCCGCCGACAAGGTCACCGCCAAGCCGTCCGCTGAGGAGGCGTCCGCCGACGAGGCGCCCGCCGCCGAGAAGAGGGCCGCGGGCGGGAGCCGGGCCGTGAAGCGGGGCGGGCGGGCGGCACGGCGGTCGTCCGCGAGGACGTCCAAGGGCGGCGGCGGGAACGGCGCCGGGGACGCGACGCCGCAGGCGACGGCGGCGGACCTGCCCGTCCGCGAGGGGGAGCACCAGTGGACGCCCGAAGAGCTCGCCGAGGTCCGGGCCGGGCTGGGCGAGCAGATCGAGGCCCTGCGCAAGGAGATCGCCGCGGCCGCGAGCCAGATCGCCGAGGGCGACACGAGCGACGGCGCCGGGGACGACCAGGCCGACGCGGGCGCCAAGACCTACGCGCGCGAGCACGAGCTCGCGTTGTCCTACAATTCACGGGACCTGCTCGCCCAGATGGAGCGGGCCGTCCAGCGAATGGACGCCGGCACGTACGGAATCTGTGAGTCCTGCGCCAAACCGATCGGCAAGGCGCGCCTCCAGGTCTTCCCGCGTGCGACCCTGTGTGTGACATGCAAACAACGCGAGGAACGCCGCTGAGCGACCGTACGAATCCCGAGCGCGAGGCCGGGGAGTCCACCGGGGCTCCTCGGCCGCGCCGCGTCGGTGTGCTGATCATCGTGGCGCTCGCCGCGCTGACCGCCGACATCATCACCAAGGTCGTCGTGGTGGCGACGCTGCAGGACCGCGAGCCGATCCGGCTCCTCGGCGGCCTGCTGACCCTGCGCGAGACCCGCAACAGCGGCGCCGCGTTCTCCATCGGGACCGGCTACACGGTCGTCTTCACCCTCATCGCCATCGGCGTGGTGGTGGCGATCCTGCGCACCGCCCGCAACCTGCGGAGCGTGCCGTGGGCGGTCTGCCTCGGCCTGCTGCTGGGCGGCGCCGTGGGCAACCTCGTCGACCGGCTGCTGAGGGCCCCGGCACCCCTGAAGGGCCACGTCGTCGACTGGATCCAGGTGCCGAACTTCCCGGTGTTCAACCTGGCCGACTCCGCGATCGTCTGCGGCGGCGCGCTCGCCGTCCTGCTGGCGGCGCGCGGCCTCCAGATCGACGGCACCCGCCTTGCCGGCAAGGACGAGCAGGAATCCGGGAACATCGAGAACACCGAGGACGCTGAAAACTCCGCGGAGCGATCACCCGCCGGACCCGCCGAACGCACCGGGCCCGCCGAGGCCGCCGAGCCCGGCGATGCCGGACGGACCGGTGAGGGCGAAGGACGCGGCAGGTCCGGGGGTGAGGGCGCCGGAAGGGCCGGGACGCCCGCGGACACGTCCGCCTCGGAGGAGAAGTCTTGATGGGGGAGGTGCGCGCTCTTCCCGTCCCCGACGGGCTGGAGGGCGAACGGGTCGACGCCGCCCTGGCGCGGCTGTTCGGCGTGTCGCGCAGCAGCGCCGCGGAGATCATCGCTGCGGGCGACGTCCAGCTCGACGGCACCGCCGTCGTCGCCAAGTCCGAGCGGCTGCACGCCGGGGCCTGGCTGGAGGTGAGGCTGCCGCCGCCGCCCGCGCCGCCGTCGCCGGTCGCCGAGCCGATCCCCGGGATGGGCATCCTGTACGAGGACGGCGACATCGTCGTCGTGGACAAGCCGACCGGCGTCGCGGCGCACCCGACCACCGGCTGGACGGGCCCGACCGTCCTCGGCGGGCTGCTCGGCGCCGGGCACGCGATCGCGACGAGCGGCGCGTCCGAACGGCAGGGCATCGTGCACCGGCTGGACGCCAACACCACCGGCGCGATGGTCGTGGCCAAGAGCGAGGTCGCCTACGCGCGGCTGAAGCGCGCGTTCAAGGAGCGCCGCGTCGAGAAGCGGTACCGGGCGCTCGTCCAGGGCCACCCCGACCCGTTCCGCGGCACGATCGACGCGCCGATCGACCGGCACCCCTCCGGCGACGGCCGGTTCGCGGTCGTGGCGGGCGGCAAGCCGTCGGTGACGCACTACGACACGGTCGAGGCGTTCCGCGCGGCCACTCTGCTCGACATCGACCTGGAGACGGGCCGCACCCACCAGATCCGCGTGCACATGGCCGCGATCCGGCATCCCTGCGTGGGCGACCTGGCCTACGGCGCGGACCCGACCCTCGCGGCGCGGCTCGGCCTGAAGCGGCAGTGGCTGCACGCGGCCCGGCTGGGCTTCGAGCACCCCACGAAGGGGACGTGGGTGGAGTTCGAGAGCCCGTACCCGGACGACCTTGCCCGCTCCCTGGAGATCGTGCGGTCCGAGTCCTGACCGGCGGGCCCGCAGGGCCCGTCGGTCAGGGCGGAGGCCGGGGTCAGAGGCCGGGGTCAGAGGCCGAGGAGGCGCAGCCCCGCCGCCGCGCCGGCGGCCACGGCCAGCACCACCAGGAACGGGGCCCGCAGCAGGAG
>DATCLF010000344.1:0-9227 GCA_036564055.1 Spirillospora sp. | reverse complement strand
GGGTGGGCGAGCAGGGACCGGTGCCCGAGCGCGCGGGGCCCGAACTCCGACCGTCCCTGGAACCACGCCACGATCTCGTTGCGCGCCAGCGCCGCGGCGAC
This sequence comes from Spirillospora sp., assembly GCA_036564055.1. Taxonomy (GTDB): domain Bacteria; phylum Actinomycetota; class Actinomycetes; order Streptosporangiales; family Streptosporangiaceae; genus Spirillospora. The sequence continues at coordinate 9,126 of DATCLF010000344.1, read as the reverse complement.
CGCGGCGGCCAGGTCGTCCGGCCGCTCGTACGGGATCGCGGCGGCCTCCAGCCGCGCGGCGATCGCGGCGTCGTCCCACCGGCGGCCGAGCGCGGCGCCCGGCATGGCGGCCGTCCGGTCGCCCTCCTCCCGCGCCACGTGGAGCGCGGCGCCGAGCGCCGTGCCGGCGTCGCCCGCGGCGGGCTGGACCCAGATGTCGTCGTACGGTCCGGCCTCGGCGAGCCGGGAGTTCGCGACGCAGTTCAGGGCGACGCCCCCGGCGAGCATCAGGCGGCGGGACCCGGTGCGGCCGTGCAGCCAGGACGCCAGGTCCAGCAGCACCTCCTCCAGACGGGCCTGGACGCTGGCGGCGAGGTCGGCGTGGTCGCGGGTCCACTCCCCGCCGGGGGGACGGGCCTTCGCCAGCGCGCCCCAGTCGATGCGGGCGACGCGGAAACCGCCGTCCCCGGTGGCGCGGACGTGCTCGCGCAGCTCGTCCAGGAAACGCGGCTCGCCGTAGGAGGCCAGCGCCATGACCTTGTACTCGTCGCTGGAGCGCAGGAAGCCGAGGTGGTCGGTGACCTCCTCGTACATAAGGCCGAGCGAGTGGGGGAGACGCTGGGCGCGCAGCGGGGTCAGCTCCCCGCCCTCGTAGACGCCGGCCAGATGCGAGTGCGACTCGCCGCGCCCGTCGAGGACCAGCACGTCGCCGTCGCCGGGGCCCGGCGCGGCGAGCGCGGCGGACGCGGCGTGCGCCACGTGGTGCGGCACGTACCGCACGATGCCCGGGTCGAGTCCCGGCAGCGCGGCCGACAGGAAGTTCGGGGCGCGCCGCGCGTACAGCGTGCGCAGCCGCTCCCACTGGACGTCGTGTCCGTCGAGGCCCGGCTCGACGAGGTCCGGGTCGTAGGAGTAGGCGACGGCGTCGAGGTCGCCCGGTTCGAGTCCCGCCTCCTCGAGGCACCACCGGGCGGCCCGCTCCGGCGTCTCCCAGGCGGAGAACGGCACCGGCCGCTTGCCGTGCTTGCGGCGGCTGAATCGTTCCTCCTCGGCCGCCGCGACGACGGCGCCGTCCACGACGAGGGCGGCCGCCGGGTCGTGAAAGATCGCATTGATTCCGAGCACGCGCATGGAAGCCTCGTTTCTGCGCGGCGTTGTCCCCGGCGCAGCGTTGAGTGGCGCAGTTCTGGTTGAGTGGCGCAGTTCCGGTACTGGTGCCGCTTTCGCGGTTCTGAACCGATGCGGCCGTCAAGGATGGATCTGTCGACGATGCAGCGTTGAAGAGTTCAGCGTTGGAAGATTCAGCGTTGAAATGGCGCGGCGCTGGATCGTCCAGCGTTCGCCCAGTCGTTCGCCTTGTGCAGTGTTGTCGTTCGCCTGGTGCGGTGTTCGGTCGGGACCGCCGATGACGGCGTCGTGGTCATCGGCGTCGCCGTGGCCGGCCGAAGCAAATCCCCTATAGGTGATTCCAGCATTGCCGACAAAACCCGGACTCAAACCCCCAAGTCGGAAAAGTCCTTCTTGGGGCGATCTTCCTGGTAGAGGGGCTGATGGTGCACATAGGGGCGACGACCGCGGGTACGGGTGCGCCATGCGCTTCACCGTCGTGGTCATCACCCGGGACCGGCGGAGTTCGCTGCTCGCCACGCTCGCGCGGGCGCGCGGGATCGCCGGGCGGCCGCCCGTCATCGTGGTGGACAACGCCTCCCGGGACGGCACCCCGGACGCCGTCGCGGAGCAGTTCCCGGAGTTCATGCTCCTGCGGTCCCAGCGCAACCTCGGCGCCGTCGGCCGCAACCTCGCGGTGGACCACGTCCGCACCCCGTACGTGGCGTTCTGGGACGACGACACCTGGTGGGAGCCGGACGCCCCGTCCCGCGCCGCCGACCTCCTCGACGTGCACCCGCGGCTCGCCGTCGTCACGGGGCGGATCCTGGTGGAGCCCGGCGGACGCGAGGACCCGATCGTCCCGGAGCTGAGGAACTCGCCCGTTCCCGGCCCGCCGTGGATGCCGGGTCCCTCCCTCGGCTCGTTCCTCGCGGGGGCGTCCATGGTCAGGGTCGAGGCGTTCCGCGAGGCGGGAGGGTTCTCGCCGCGGCTCTGGCTGGGCGGGGAGGAGGAACTGCTCAGCGCCGACCTGATGACGCTCGGGTGGCAGCTCTGCTTCGCCGAGGACGTCGTCGTGCACCACGAGCCGTCGCGGCTGCGCGATCCGCACCTGCGGCGCCGCCACGGCATCCGCAACACGCTGTGGTTCACGTGGCTGCGCCGTCCCCTGCCCGCCGCCCTGCGGCGCACGGCCGAGCTGCTGCGCACCCTGCCCCGCGACCGCGTCACGGCGGGCGCGCTCGCCGAGGCCGCCGCCGGCCTGGTGTGGGTGGCGCGCGAGCGCCGCACGCTGCCGCCGGACGTCGAGAACCGCCTGCGGCTGCTGGAGGCGTCGCAGCGCGCGTCCCCGGCCCGCCGCTACGTGAGCTGAGCCGTTGCACGAGCCGGGCCGTCACTTGAGCCGGGGCCGTCACTTGAGCCGGGCGCTGCGCGAGTTGAGGGGAGCCGGCCGATGACCGACGTGACCGTCCTCGTCGCGACCCGCGACCGCGCTCCCGAGCTGCGCCGCAGCCTCGCGCACCACACCGCCCCGGTGATCGTGGCCGACAACGCCTCCAGCGACGACACCGCGGCCGTCGCCGAGCGGGCCGGGGCCACGGTGCTGCGGATGCCGCGCAACCTGGGCTCCGCCGCCCGCACCGTCGCGGCCTGGCACGCCTCGACCCGCTACGTCGCGTTCGCCGACGACGACTCCTGGTGGGCGCCCGGCGCGCTCGACCGCGCCGTGGAAATCCTCGACGCCCACCCCCGCACGGCGCTGCTGGCCGCCCGCGTCCTCGTCGGCGAGGAGGAGCGGACCGAACCCGTCTCAGAAGCGATGGCCCGCGCGCCGCTCGGCACGCCGGACGGCCTGCCCGGACCCGCCGTCCTCGGGTTCCTCGCCTGCTCGGCCGTCGTCCGCCGGGACGCGTTCCTCGACGCGGGGGGCTTCTCCGAGGTGCTGCACTTCGCCGGAGAGGAGGAGCTGCTCGCGCTCGACCTGGCCGCCGCGGGATGGGGGCTCGCCTACGTGCCCGAGATCGTCGTCCACCACCATCCGTCCACGGTGGGACGCGACCCCGCCGGGCGCCGCCGCAGGGAGGAGCGCAACCGGCTCCTCACGGCCTGGCTGCGGCGCCCGCTCCCGGTCGTCGCGGCCACCGTCGCGACCGCGTTGCGCACCCGCGACGGCCGCGCCGGACTCGCGGACGCCGCCCGCGCCCTGCCGTCGGTGGCCCGCGCGCGCCGCCGCGTCCCGCGAACGGTAGAGGCGGCACGGGCCCGCCTGACCGACTACTGACGCCGGACCAACGAGACGGCCACGACGCCGGATCCCGCCACGGCCCGCTCGCTCAGGTGCGGCCGCGCCGGGCGATCACGACCAGGTCGATCGCGGCGATGACGGCGACCGCCGCGCAGATGCCCGCCGCGGCCCCGGCCCCGTCGCCCTCCACGACCGTCGTGAACACGATCGCGGCGGCCACCGAGGCCACCAGCGCGATCGCGGACAGGACCGCCCGCAGCGCCAGGGGGCTGCGGGCGGTGAGCGGCTCCCGCCCGCTCGGCTGCCCGTGCGGGTAGCGGCCCCGCGACCCGGGACCGTGCCACCCGGGGTCACGCCATTCCGGCGCGGTGTCGTCGTCCGCCCCGGGGACGCGGTCGCGGCGCCCGTGCCTTCCGGAGCCGCGCCCCTCGGGGTCGTGGCGGTCGGGTGAGGACACGGGTCACCTCGCGCACCGGGACGCGTGAGCACCGGACGCGGCGCCGTGCTGCGTCATCTCTTCCATGCGCTGCTCGTGCCCCGTCACGCCGCGTCGATGCATCCGCGGCCGGCCGCGGATGCTTGGGCGGCGGGCCGCGCGGGCTTGGGCGGCGGGCCGCCGTGCGCGGCGGTCAGTGCGCGCTCGACGCCGCCCAGATGTTGATGCCCGCCTCGACCGCGTCCCGGTCGATCGCGGCCAGCTCGTCCTCGGTGAAGTCCAGGCGGTTCAGCGCCGCCAGATTCTCCTCGAGCTGCGCGACGCTGCTCGCCCCGATCAGCGCGGACGTGACCCGTCCGTCCCGCAGGGCCCACGCGATGGCGAGCTGCGCGAGCGTCTGACCGCGGCCCTTGGCGATCTCGTTCAGCCGCCGGACGTGCTGCAGGTTCTCCTCGGTGAGCAGGCTCGTCGACAGCGAGGTGCCCCGGCTCGCCCGCGACCCCTCCGGGATGCCGTCGAGGTACTTGTCGGTCAGCATCCCCTGCGCCAGCGGGGAGAACGCGATGCAGCCGACGCCCTCCCGCTCCAGGGTGTTGAGGAGCCCGCCCTCGATCCACCGGTTGAGCATCGAGTAGGACGGCTGGTGGATCAGCAGCGGCGTCCCCATCTCGCGCAGGATCGCCGCGGCCTCCGCGGTCCGCTCGGGGGAGTACGACGAGATCCCCGCGTACAGCGCCTTCCCGGACCGGACGGCCTGGTCCAGCGCCCCCATCGTCTCCTCCAGCGGCGTCTCCGGGTCGAACCGGTGGCTGTAGAAGATGTCGACGTACTCCAGGCCCATCCGCTTCAGGGACTGGTCGAGGCTCGCGAGCAGGTACTTGCGCGAGCCCCACTCCCCGTACGGGCCGGGCCACATGTCGTAGCCGGCCTTCGTGGAGATGATCAGCTCGTCCCGGTACGGCCGCAGGTCCTCCCGCAGGATCCGGCCGAAGTTGATCTCCGCGGAGCCGTAGGGCGGCCCGTAGTTGTTCGCGAGGTCGAAGTGCGTGACGCCGAGGTCGAACGCCCGCCGGATGATGGCCCGCTGCACGTCCAGGGGCCGGTCGTCGCCGAAGTTGTGCCACAGGCCGAGCGAGATCGCCGGCAGCAGCAGCCCGCTGCGCCCGCACCGCCGGTAGGGAATCCGCTCGTACCGCTGAGAGTCCGCCACATAGGTCATGTGGGGGAGTATTCCAGCGTCCGGCGGTTGCATGATCCACGGGGACCGCGCCATGATCGGGCCCATGAGTTCCGTTCTTGGGAAGGGCGGTCGCCGCCCGGGCCGTTGAGCCCCGCCGAGCCGGCCCGGACGCCGGCATCCGAACCGTCCGCGTTCCTCGATCTCCTCGACTCCCTCGCGGCCGTGCCCTACCCGCGGCGCATGCGGGAGCTGGCCCTGCACGCCCGGAGACTCGCCGAGACCGGCGGCCTGCGCGTCGTCCTCGACGGGCTCACCGGACGCGGCCCCTACGAACGCCGCATCGCCCTGCACATGGCGATGACCGTCCGCGAGATCCCGTACCTCGAACGGGTCCTCGCGGGACCCGACATGACCCTGAGACGCGCCGCGCTGCGGGCCGTGCGGACGCTGCCCGTCTCCGACGACGCCGCGGCGGCGGTGCTGGAGGACGCGCCCGCCGACCTGCGCCGCGCCTTCTACAGGACGCTGCGCCACGCCCGCCGTTCCGCCCTCGCCGACCGGCTCCTGCCCGAGGTCCGGGCCCGCTGGGGAGACCGCGAGGCGGCCGCGCTGCTGCCCGCCTGCCCCGGTGAGACGGCCGCGCGCCTCCTCCCCGACCTCGGCCACGCCGTCACGGACTGGCGCTCCCTGGCCGAGCGCCACCCCGAGGTGTTCCTCGCCCACGCCCGCGAGCACGCGGGCGAGTGGTCCTGGTGGCGGCGGTGCAAACCGGCGCTGATCGGCCTCGCCCGGCGGGACCCGGCGGGGCTGCTGGCCCTGCTCGAACGCGACGACGCCCGCCGGTACGCGACCTCCCTTCCGCCCGGGGCGGTCGCCGCGCTGTTCAAGGTCGACGTGGTCCGTGCCGGCCGGGTGCTGAGGCGGGTCCTGCGCCAGCGATGGCATCCGGCGCGCGCCCACGTCCTGCGCACCTACTTCAACCACGTGAACGACATCCCCGCGGAGGAGCTGCGCCAGCTCCTGCCGAAGGACCCCGAGCTGCTGCGGGAGATCCTCGTCCACGTCCCGCCGGGCCGGCGCGCCGAGGTGTTCGACCTCGCGCAGGAGCGTCACCGCCCGCCGCTCGGAGGGGTGTGGAACTTCCAGGTGCTCGACCTTCTGCCCCCGGAGCGCGCGGCCGCCGAGGCCAGGCGCCTGCTCGACTGGTACGGCTCGGTGTGGCACGCCGCACGGTCCCGGCTCGCCGACCCCGAGATTCCCCTGCAGATCACCGCGCATCTCCCCTACGAGGAGGCGGTCGGCCCCGTCCGGGAGGCGGCGTTCGGCGGCGACCCCCGCCGCCGCGGCCTCGCCCGCACCCTGCTGGTGCGGCTCACCGCCAGGACCGGCGACCGCGATCTCCTGCTGGCCCTGGTCACCGAGCTGGCGGACCGCACGCGCGGCGAGCGCGACCCGCTGCGCAGGGCGCTCATCACCGCGCTGGCGTCCGTGCCGCTGCGCCTGCTGGACGAGGCGTTCGCCGCCCCCCTCGCCGCGATCGCCGAGCGGGTCGTGACGGCGCGCGACTCCTCACCGGACACCCGCCGTGCGCTGCGCGACCTGGCGGACCGGATCCTGTGCGGCTCCGCGCCCCCCGCCCTCACCCGCTGGGCCCTCACCGTCTACACCGACCTGGTGGCCCGGCACGGGGCCGAGGCGCTCGACGGGCACCGGCTCGACCAGGTGCTTCCCCGCGGTGCGGAACGCGTCCTCCTCGACATGCTGCGCCCCCGCCTGCACGGCCGGGAGAACGTCCACGACAACGTCGTCGCCCTGGCACGGTCGCTCGGGCGGCGCGCGTACGCACTGCCGGACCTGCAGGAACGGCTGCGCGCGGCGGCCCTGGAGGCTCCCGAGCCGCTCGCCCGCGAGGCGACGGCGCTGTGGCTGGCCGACCCGCGGTCGCGCGAGCGGCGCGCCGCCGAGCTGCTGGACGCCGACCCCTCCGCGATCGTCCTGCCCCCGGTCTGGCGCATCGTCGCGAGCCACCGCACCGACCTTCTCGACACCGCCCTGGACCGTCTCGCGGACCCCGAGCGTGGGGGGCGGTTCGAGACGGCCGGGTGGGTGCCGGACGTCCACCCGCAGGTCCCGGGACGCTGGACGCCGTCCCAGGTCGAACGGGTGCGGGCGGTGCTGAACGAAGCGGCCCGGGACGAAACGAGGCAGGTGGACGCGAGGATCCGCGCCGTGTCCGGCCTCGGGCGCCTCCCCGGCGGGCTCGGCGACCTCGCGTCCTGGGCGGAACGCGAGGACGAGCCCGCCCTCGCCGAGGCGGCGCTGGAGGCGATGGCCGCCGCCGACCGCCCGGCCGAGGCCCTCGGCCTGCTGCTGGCCCACGCGCGGGGCCCGCATTCGGCGGTGACGGTCGCCGCCCTCGGTCCGTGCGCCGCGGCGATACCGCCGTCGCGGCTCGCGCCCGTCCTGCGGGAGGCCCTCATGGACCCGGACGCGAAGGTGACCGTCCGCAAGGAGGCCGCCCGTCTGATGGAACGGCTGCGGGTTCCCGGCGCGATCGACGCCCTCCTGAGGGCGTGGGAGGATCCCGGCCTGCACCGCGACGTCCGGATCGCCGTCGCGTCGGCGCTGCGCCACGAGCCCGGCGACCCCCGCGTGATCGCCGCGCTCGGCGACGCCGCGGGGCCCTACGCGTCGGAGCTCATGCTGCGCACGCTGTGCCAGGCGACGCCGTGGGACTGCGCTCCCGCCCACCGTCCCGCCTACGCCGCGCTCGTGCGCCGCCTGGTGGCGGCCGCGGACGGCCCGGGCGTCCGGTTCCGCACGGCCAAGGCGTTCGGCGCGTGGGCGCCCTGGTACGAGGAAGGGCTTGACGACATCATCACCGCCGTCGCCGACCCGGACGACCCCGCGGGAGAGGACGGGCTGCCGGTGCTGCAGGACCTCGTACGCGCGGGTTCGGTGGGGGAGGAGGCGCTCGACGTGCTGTCGCGCCTGCTGGCCGCCGACATGAACGACCGGTCGCGGTCCCGGGTCACCGAGCTGGCGCGGACGTTCGCGCACCTGCGCCCCGGGGAGCGGAACGCGCCGCTGGCGCGCCGCGTCCCCGGGATGCTCGCCGAACACCCGCTCTACATCGCCCAGGCGGTGGACGCCGCCCTCGCCCTGACCCGCTTCACCGAGGACGACGCCGACCCCGAACGGATCGCCGAGGAGTTCGCGGGCATCGCGGACCTGCTGCGCGGCCGTCCCTTCCTCGTCGCGAAGCTCGAAATGCGGCTGCACACGGCGCTCGGCGGCTACCGGATGCGGTCCGCGGGCGGCGCGGAACGGTTCCTGCCCGCCGCCCGCCGGCTCACCGCCCGGGGCGACGTCGCCTCACAGCTCCTGGCCGTCCAGGTGGTGCAGTCTGCGGGCCCGGCGGCCGGGTGGCCGGGCGAGTGGCGCGACGTCCTGGACGAGCTGCGCCGCTCGCGGCACGTGGAGGTGACCCAGAGCGCCTGGGACGTCAGGCCGGACCCCGACGGCGGCCCCGCGTGAGAATCACAGGGGACGGCATGGGAACGTGAGGAGGGTCATTCCGGACGAGTATGCACAAACGGGCGGCGTCTCGGCTGTCACGTCTGCGGGGCGTGAACGGGGCCCGTTCGTGGCAGGAAGAGTCTGAGATACGGACGAGGAGGTCCTGGTGAACGTGCTTCGCAGCTATGTGTCAGTTTCGTGGCATGCCCCGGAGGACGAGGGGACGCCGCTGCACGACGCCGTCACGGGCGAGGAGGTCGCCCGGATCTCCTCGGCCGGCATCGACATGGGCGGGGCGCTGGACTACGGCCGGAGGGTCGGCGGCCCCGTGCTCAGGGAGCTGACCTTCCACCAGCGCGCGTCCCTGCTGAAGGCGCTCGCCTCCCACCTGCGGGAGCACCGTGAGGAGCTGTACGCGTTGTCGGCGCGGACCGGCGCGACCTTGACCGACTCCAAGTTCGACGTCGACGGCGGTATCGGGGTCCTGTTCTCCTACGCGAGCAAGGGCAAGCGGGAGCTGCCGAACGACACCGTCCTGGTGGAGGGGGACGTCGAGCCGCTCGGCAAGGGCGGGACGTTCGTCGGCCAGCACCTGTGCACCCCCTCGCACGGTGTCGCCGTGCAGATCAACGCGTTCAACTTCCCGGTGTGGGGGCCGCT
>DATCLF010000343.1:0-10919 GCA_036564055.1 Spirillospora sp. | reverse complement strand
GAGCAAAGCAGAGATCACACGTGCCCGGTAAGATTGAGGCCGCCGCGAAAGCGGCCGTTGCCGGGCCCAGAACGGACAAGACCCGCGGGTGACATCGTCAAGCGGATCCGTTCCGGGGGCGTCTTCGTCCACCGTGCCTCTGCACGGGTCGACGGGAGTTTCAGTGTGATTCCGAAGGTGCAGGGGAGGGCCGCCGGACGTGGGTGAGGAGAACCTCGAAATTCTGTGGCGTCCGGTGAATCCGAGCGGCCACCTGCCGGAACGCGTCGTCACGCAGATCAACGAACTGATCGTCTCCGAACGGCTCAAGCCGGGCGACCGCCTTCCACCCGAGCGGGAACTGGCGACCCTGCTCGGGGTGAGCCGCCCCGTGGTGCGCGAGGCGGTGCGCGTGCTGGCCGCACGAGGCCAGCTGAGCGTGCGGCACGGACGCGGGATCTTCGTCGAGAGCCCCAGCGCCGCCCAGGATCTGCGCGCCGCCATCGCCGGCGAGCAGGTCGGGCTCCAGGAGCTGTTCGACATGCGCGAGGTGCTCGAACTCGCGGCGGTCGGGTGGGCCGCGGCCAACGCCACCGCCGAGGGCATCGAGAGCCTGCGCGAGGCGCTCGAACGCCTGGACGAGGCCACCGCCCGCGAGTCCCTCGACTACGCGCTGCTGCAGGCCCTCGACTCCGCGTACCACCTGAAGATCGTGGAGATGGCCCGCAACCGGTTCCTGCTCAAGACGGTGAACGTCCTGCAGGACATGATGCACGCGAGCATGCAGACCACGCTCTCGCTTCCCGGCCGCATCGAGGAGTCCCGCGCGTACCACCACCGGATCTTCGACGCCATCGTCGACCGCGACTCCGCCCGCGCCACCGAGGCGATGCGCGGCCACCTGGAGTCGGCCCGGTCGGCGGCTCTCAGCCGCCTGGAGGAGATCCGCAAGACCGTGGCGCAGCACTCCGGGTGACCCCTGCCCCGCGCCCGGCGTTCACAGCGCCGAGGCGATCGCGGTGCCGCCCGCGGTGACCACGACCGTGAGGGTGATCGCCCGGAACAGGCGGCCGGGCAGGCGGCGGTTCAGCCGGATGCCGAGCTGGTTGCCGAGCAGACCCGCCGGCAGCCAGGCCGGGACGTAGGTGCCGAGGGGGACGAGCACGTCCGGGCCGGTCGCGGTGAGCAGGGCCAGCGCGATGCAGTTGGACGCCACGAAGTAGACCGTCAGGTCGGCCGCGAAGGACCGCTGTCCGACACGGTCACGGGTGAGCAGCAGGGCGGGCGGTACGCCGTTCAGCGACGTCGTCACGCCGAGGAACCCCCCGGCGGCGCCCGCGGTGAGGGTCGCCCCGGCCCCCGCGGGACGGGCGCCGGCGGAGGGTTCCGAGCGGAATGTGAGGGCGAGCGCGGCGAGGATGGCCACCGCACCGGCGGTGATCTGCAACGGGCCGGTGTCGACGACGCCCCTGACCGCGTAGCCGGCGAGAATGCCGGGCACGCTGCCTGCGATGAGCCGGCGGGCCCGCGTCCACACCAGGTGCCGGCGCAGCTGCCAGGCCGCCGCCAGCCGGGTCAGCAGGGCCAGTGACAGGTTGACCGCGACCACCTCGGGGAGCGGCAGCCCGGCCGCGAGCAGGGTCGGCGCGGCGACCAGGCCGAACCCGAATCCGGTGGCGCCGCCGAGCAGCGCGGCGGCGAAGATGCCGAGCCCGCCGATGACGAGCAGGTCCACGCGGGGTCAGAGCCCGAGCATGCGGTAGGCGGCCTCCCGGTTGGCGCGGGCCCGCTCGGCCGTCCGCTGGTACTCGGAGACGCCGTGCGCGTCCATCGTCACGAACAGGGGACCGAAGTCCTTCACCCGGAACTTCCACAGGCACTCGGGCATGAGGTCCTCCCAGTACACCTCCTCGATGGCGGTGACCTGCAGCGTCTCGTAGCTGGCCGCGCCGCCGGTGATGGACAGGTAGACGCCGCCGTGGCGGCGCAGGTGCTCCAGCGAGTCGGCGCTCAGGCCGCCCTTGCCGACGATCGCGCTCACGCCGAGGTCCTCGACGCAGCCGCGGGTGAAGCGGTCCATGCGCATCGAGGTGGTCGTGCCGACCGAGACGGGGACGTAGCCGCCGGACTCGCCCCGGCGGACGCTCGGGGCGGTGTGGAGGAAGACCGCGCCGGTCAGGTCGACCGGGACGCGTTCGCCCTCGTCGAAGAACCGGATCAGGGTGGCGTCGCGCACGCCCCAGATCGTGCCGTTGATCCAGATTTCGTCGCCGCAGCGCAGGGAACGGGCCGTCGTCTCGTCGAACGGCGCGTCGAGGTGAAGGACGCGCCCGGCTCCATCGGCCCCGTGGCCCGCGGCTTCCCGGCCGGTGGCCGCCTGTTCGGTTGCTGAGCGGGTGGATCCGTGGTCAGTAGCCATAGGTCACCGTCCCGTCGGCGTTGATGACGGCGCGGGCGCGCTCCCCGCGCCAGCACTGGATGTTGACCGCGACCGGGTTCATGGAGATGTGCGTCCAGGCGTACTCGACGTGGACGGCGAAGGCGGTCGTGGCCCCGCCGAGCCCCTGCGGCCCGATGCCCGTGGCGTTGATCGCTTCGAGCATGGTGCGCTCGAACTCGGCGATCTCCGGCTCCGGGTGGGGCCGGCCGACCGGGCGGAGCGTCGCCTTCTTGGCGAGCGCCGCGCACTGGTCGGCGGTGCCTCCGAGACCGACGCCGACGATCGTGGGCGGGCAGGGACGCGGGCCGGCCTCGATGACGCAGTCGAGGATGTACTTCTTGACGCCGTCCTGGCCGTCGGCGGGCGAGAGCATCTTCAGGAACGACATGTTCTCCGAGCCGGACCCCTTCGGGATGAGCAGGACGTCCAGGGCGTCGCCGCCGTCGACGAAGTCGACGTGCACGGCCGGCACGCCGGGTCCGGTGTTGTCCTGCCGGTTCTCGCGGGTGAGCGGGTGGACGATGCTCGACCGCAGCGAGTGCCGTTCGCTCGCCAGCGCGATGCCCTCCCGCAGCGCCCGGGTCAGCCGCGCGCCGTTGACCGGGAACTCGGTGCCGATCTCGACGAAGAACACGCAGATCCCGGTGTCCTGGCAGACGATGATGCCCGTCTCGTCGGAGGTCTCGATCGCCTTGACCATCACCTGGAGGCGGCGGCGGGCGAGGCCCTCCTCGCGGTCGTGCGCGGCGTTGACCGACTGCCGCACGTCGGGCGGCAGGTCGGTGAGCGCCTTCTTGTAGAGGGCGGCGGAGACCTCACGCAGGTCGTCGTAGAGGTGATCGGTTCCGACCCGGACCGTGCCGAGTGTCATCTCGTTGTCCCCCCCTAGAGGTTTGACCTCTGACCAAAGTAGGAGCCTTCTCGCGGCGCCGTCAATGGCCGGTGGCCGGTGCTGATGGCCGGTGTCGATGCTCAGTGGCCGGTGAAGGAGGCGGCCATGGACAGCACGACCGTCCCCGTGGCGAGCACGGCGACGACGGCGAGCGCGCGGGGCCGCGGAAGCGGCTCCCCGCGGCGGAGGCGGTCGACGACCCGGCGGTAGCGGCGCCTGCCGAGGACGAGGACCGCGAAGCCGCAGACGATCACGGCGATGCCGGGCGGTTTTCCCGCGTGCAGGAGCAGCGCCCCGTACGTCGAGAACGCCAGCCCGGTGCGGTCCCAGCTCAGGCGGGTGCGTTCGGCCTGGACGCCGGGCGGGGTCCTCCTCACGGGCCCGCGGAGCCGTCGGCGAGGACGGAGCCGTGCACGAACAGAACGATGGAGACCAGGGCGAGCACGCTCAGGCTCATCGCGAGGATCCGGGGCACCGGGCTGCCCGGCAGGGACCGGTCGAGGCGCATGGCGCGCTCGTTCCTCGCCCACCGGCCGTGGCTGGTCGCCGCGATGAGCAGGGCCAGCGATGCGAACGCGACCCCGAGCGCGACCCGTCCTCCCGGGACGCTGAACTCGGGGACGACCTGGACGACGGCGACCCCGGCGGCCAGCAGCCCGAGCGACGTCCGGATCCAGGCGAGGAACGTGCGCTCGTTGGCCAGCGAGAACCGGTAGTCGGGGTCCTCGCCCACCTCCTCGGGCTTTCCGGTGCGCACCTGACACCTCCGTTCACGGGAAACGTCGTGCCCGCCGTCGAGCCCGGTCGAGCCGGCGGGCACCGGGAGGGGCCAGACTGTAGCCCGCGACCCGGCGACTTCCGGGAGCGCAGGGAGGGGTCATAGGCGTGGGCTATGACCTCATCTCGAATGGCCTGCTACCCGAGCCGGGAAAGGCGTGTGCAAGGTGGACGCGTGCAATACGGTTTCGCGATCGATCAGCGCACGTGCATCGGCTGTCATGCGTGCACGGTGGCCTGCAAGACCGAACACGACGTTCCGGTCGGGCAGTTCCGGACGTGGGTGAAGTACGTCGAAAAGGGCGCCTTCCCCTCGACCACCCGTGAATTCGGCGTGATGCGGTGCAACCACTGCACCGACGCACCGTGCGTGAAGATCTGCCCGACCAAGGCCCTGTTCAAGCGCGACGACGGCATCGTCGACTTCGACGGGGACCGATGCATCGGCTGCAAGAGCTGCATGCAGGCGTGCCCGTACGACGCGATCTACATCGACGAGAACACCCACACGGCCGCGAAGTGCAACTTCTGCGCCCACCGCGTCGACCAGGACCTGGAACCGGCCTGTGTCGTGGTGTGCCCGACCCATTCGATCTGGGTGGGCGATCTCGACGACCCCGACAGCGAGATCAGCCGTCTCGTCAGCGGCAACCCGACCGCGGTGCGCGCTCCCGAACAGGGAACCGGCCCCAACGTCTTCTACCTCGGCGCGGACCACGCCGTCCTCGACCCGCTGGCCGCGCCCGTCGACGACACCTACATCTGGGCGCGTCCCGACAAGCAGCGCCTTGACACCGCACGGGACGTCTACGGGGACACGACCTCCGATGCCCGGACCACGCTCAACACCGCCCACCCGCGGCCCTGGGGCTGGCGGGTCGTCACGTACCTGTGGACCAAGGGCGTGGGGGCCGGGGCCCTGCTGCTCGCCGCACTGGCGCTCATCGCCGGCGTGGACCTCGGCGCGGCCGGGCGGTTCGTCGCTCCGGCGCTCGCGTTCGCGGGGGCCGCGAGCACCGGTGCACTGCTGGTGTGGGACCTGAAGCGTCCCGAGCGGTTCCTGTACCTGTTCCTGCGTCCCAACCCGACGTCGTGGCTCGTCTGGGGCGGTGTGACGTTGTGCGTGTGCGCCGGGTTCGCCCTGCTCTGGCTGCTGTTCGGCGACCTGTCGGTGCTGCGCTGGCCGGCGCTCGCGGTGGCCGCCCTGACCGCCGGTTACACCGCCTTCCTGTTCGGGCAGGCCGAGGGACGCGACCTGTGGCAGTCCCCGGCGTTGTTCTGGCATCTCATCGCGCAGGCGGGGATGGTCGGTGCGGGCGCGTTGCTGATCGCCGCGCCGTTCACCGGCCCGGACGACGCCGCCGCGCGGTTCCTCGCCTGGGCGTTCGCCGTCTCTGCGGCCGCCCACCTGCTCTTCCTGGCGGTCGAGTACGGCGGGCACCACGCCGGCCGGGGCGCCGCGCTCGCCGCGCGCTCGGTCGTCCGGGGCCGGTACGCGAGGACCTTCTGGTTCGGCGCGGTGCTGCCCGTGGTCGTGGCGGCGCCGCTGCCGTTCCTCGGTCCCGCCGCCGGCGTCCTGGCCGGCGTCCTCGTCCAGGCGGCGCTGGTGGCGTACGAGGCCGTGTACGTCCGCGCGGGACAGGACGTCCCGTTGTCCTGAGGAGGACCATGACCATCGACCTTCCCGGTGCGCGCCGCCACGAGCGGCTGCGGAACTTCCCGCCGCCCGAGACGTGGGACCATCACGTCGAGAACGACGCCCGGGCCCACCCGCGCAAGGTGCCCCGGGAGTTCATGCTGATCCCCACGACGTGCTTCAACTGCGAGTCGGCGTGCGGGCTGCTGGCCTACGTGGAGAAGAAGGACCTGTCGGTCACCAAGCTGACGGGCAATCCCGCCCACCCGGGGTCGCGCGGCCGCAACTGCGCGAAGGGTCCCGCCACCATCAACCAGCTCGACGACCCGGAACGCGTCCTGTACCCGCTGCGCCGCGCCGGTGAGCGGGGGAGCGGGAAGTGGGAACGGGTGAGCTGGGACGAGGCCCTGGACGACATCGCCGCCCGCATCCGCCGGGCCATCCTCGAGGACCGCCGCGACGAGGTCGTCTACCACGTCGGCAGGCCGGGGGAGGACGGTTTCGCCGAGCGTTTCCTCCAGGCGTGGGGGATCGACGGGCACAACAGCCACACCAACATCTGCTCCAGCGGCGCGCGCTTCGGGTACACGCTGTGGGGCGGTTACGACCGTCCCTCGCCGGACCACGCCAACGCCAAGGTCATCCTGCTCCTGTCGAGCCACCTGGAGACCGGCCACTACTTCAACCCGCACGCCCAGCGCATCATGGAGGCCAAGCAGAAGGGGGCGAAGCTGGTCGTCCTCGACCCGCGGATGTCCAACACCGCCTCCCGCGCGGACCTGTGGCTCGCGCCGTGGCCCGGCAGTGAGGCGGCGATTCTGCTGGCAGTGGCGTCCTATCTCATCCGCACGCGCCGGCTGGCGACCGGTTACATCCGCCGCTGGGTCAACTGGGAGACCTACCTGGAACGCCTCCACCCGGACGCCCCGCGCGACTTCGAGACCTTCCTCGACCGGCTTGAGTCCGACTACGCCCGATACACCTTCGCGTTCGCGGCCCGGGAGTCGCGCGTCCCGGCGGAGCGGATCGAGGAGCTGGCGCGGATCGTCGCGGATGCGGGGACGCGTCTCGCCGCCCACGTGTGGCGTTCCGCCGCCGCGGGCAACCTGGGCGGATGGCAGGTGGCCCGGTGCCTGTTCTTCCTGAACGTCCTCACCGGGAGCGTCGGCACGGAGGGCGGGACGAGCCCGAACGGCTGGAACAAGTTCATCGCGCACGGCCCCAACCCGCCGGAGGCGCACGAGCGCTGGAACGAGCTGCTCTGGCCGCGGGAGTACCCGCTGTCGACGAACGAGATGTCGTTCCTGCTCCCGCACTTTCTCGCCGACGGCCGCGGCCGCCTCGAGGTGTACTTCAGCAGGGTCTACAACCCGATCTGGACCAACCCGGACGGGTTCATGTGGATCGAGGCGCTGACCGACACCGACCGCGTCGGCTGTCATGTCGCGCTGACCCCGACCTGGTCCGAGACCGCCGCGTACGCCGACTACGTCCTGCCCATGGGGCACGCGACGGAGCGGCACGACACCCACTCCTACGAGACCCACGCGGGCCGGTGGCTGGGGTTCCGCCAGCCGGTCCGCAGGGTCGCCATGGACAAGACCGGGCGGCCGTACCGGGACACGCGCGACGCCAACCCCGGCGAGGTGTGGGAGGAGAACGAGTTCTGGTTCGAGCTGTCCTGGCGCATCGACCCGGACGGCGAGCTCGGCATCCGCAGGTACTTCGAGTCCCCGTACCGGCCCGGTGAGAAGATCACCGTCGACGAGTACTACCGGTACGTCTTCGAGAACTCGGTGCCGGGCCTGCCGGAGAAGGCCGCCGAGGCTGGGCTGACGCCGCTGGAGTACATGCGCAAGTACGGCGTCGTCGAGGTCGACTCCAACGTGTACAGGGTGGACGAGCGCGTCCTCACCGATGACGAGCTGGAGGGCACCGAGGTCGACGACCAGGGGGTCGTGCGCCGCCCGACCACGCTGGACTCGGTGCCGCCGCTCATCGGCGAGGCGGGGGCGGTCGGCGTCCGGCACGAGGACGGCACGGCGACGGTCGGCTGGCTCACCCCGTCCCGCAAGCTGGAGATCTACTCGACCGCGGTCGCCGACTTCGGGTGGCCCGAGCACGCGACGCCCGGCTACGTCGAGTCGCACGTGTCGTGGCGCAGGCTGGACCGGGACGCCGGGGAGCTGGTGCTGATGCCGACGTTCCGGCTGCCGACCCTGATCCACACCCGGTCCGGCAACGCCAAGTACCTCAACGAGATCAGCAACACGCATCCGCTGTGGGTGAACCCGGAGGACGCGGGCGGCCTCGCGACCGGCGACCTCGTCAGGGTCCACACCGAGATCGGGTACTTCGTCGCCCGCGTCTGGGTCACACCGGGCATCCGGCCGGGCGTGGTCGCGCTGTCGCACCACATGGGCCGCTGGAGGCTGCACGAGGACGACGGGAGCCGCTGGGTCAGCGGGCTGGCCGAGGTGACCCGCGGCGACGGGGGCGTGTGGCGGCTGCGGTATCGCGACGGAGTCCGGCCGTTCTCCTCCGGCGACCCCGACAGTTCCCGGATCGACTGGGAGGACCCGGGCGTCCACCAGAACCTGGCGTTCCCGGTCCATCCGGACCCGCTGTCCGGCATGCACTGCTGGCACCAGAAGGTGCGGCTCACCCGCGCCGAGCCCGAGGACCGGTACGGGGACGTGGTCGTCGACACCCGCAAGTCCCGCGAGGTCTACCGGGAGTGGCTGGCCAAGACGCGGCCGGGCCCGAACGCGCGGGGGCTGCGCCGGCCGGAGTTCCTGATGCGGCCGGTCAAGCCGAAACGGCGGGCGTTCTATGTGCGAGAGTCGTGAGCGCCATGGCTGAGCGGCACTCGTCCTCCGCGATCGAGCGCGCGGTCCGGACGGCTCTCGCCTCGGTCGCCGACCCGGAGCTGCATCGTCCGATCACCGATCTCGGCATGGTCGGCGACGTGCGGGCGGGACGGCGCGGCCGCGTGCGGGTCGTGATCCTGCTCACCACCGCCGGCTGCCCGTTGAGGGCGCGGCTGGAGGCCGACGTCGAGGCCGCGGCGCGCGCCGTGCCCGGTGTCCGCGACGTGACGGTGGAGTTCTCCGCGATGACCGCGCGGCAGCGCGCCGAGCTCGGCGACCGGCTGCGCGGGGAGTCCCGCAGGGTGCGGGGCGTTCTCGCGGGGGACGGTCCGGTCGTGTACGCGGTCGCGAGCGGCAAGGGCGGCGTCGGCAAGTCCACCGTGACGGCCAACCTGGCGGTGGCCCTGGCCCGCGCGGGTCATCGGGTGGGCGTGCTGGACGCGGACGTGTGGGGTCCTTCCATCCCGCTGATCTTCGGTGTGGAGCGGCCGCCGGTGGTGCTCGGCGGCGCGATGCTGCCCGTGGAGGCACATGGGGTCCGGTTGATGTCGACCGGCTTTTTCACCGAAGGAACCGAACCGCTCGTCTGGCGCGGCCCCATGCTGCACAAGGCGCTCCAGCAGTTTTTCGACGATGTTCACTGGGGCGACGTAGAGGTCCTGCTGGTGGACCTGCCGCCAGGAACGGGGGACATCTCGATCTCGCTGCTGGAACTCGTCCCGGACGCGCGGCTCATCGTGGTCACCACGCCGCAACCGGCGGCCCAGCGGGTCGCGGAGCGCGCGGGACGGATGGCGGCCGGTTTCGGCGTCACCGTCGCCGGCGCGGTGGAGAACATGTCCGGCCATGTGTGCGAGTGCGGGCGTCGTGCACCGCTTTTCGGCAGCGGCGGAGGGGACGCGCTCGCCGCGGCGTTGGGCGTCCCGTTGCTCGGCCGGGTCCCTGTCGACACGGCGGTGCGCGAGTCGGGCGATGCGGGGGTTCCCGTGGTGGCGGGGGACCCGGCGTCCGCGTCGGCGCGCGCGTTCTGTGACGTCGCGCGGTCGTTGCCGCTACGCGGGGCGCGACGCAGCCTGGTCGGGGTTCCGCTTCCGGTCTCGCCGGTCCAGGTGCTCAGATGACGCGGGGCGGGAGTCCCGGGCGGCGATCCGCAGGAGTGTTTCCGCCTGCGGCGGGGGCGCGGCCCGGCGGCGCCAGACGGCGCGGAGCCGCCGGGTGAGTCGGAGGCCGGTGACGGGGATCCGGACGAGCTGGCCGGTGCGGAGTTCGCGTTCGACGGCGAGGGCGCTGACGACGGCGGCGCCCGCTCCCGCGGCGACGGCCTCTTTGATCGCCGTGGTGGAGGACAGTTCGAGGTGAGGGGCGTCTTCGGGCAGTTCGCCGAGGACCCGGTGGAGGGTTTCCCGCGTGCCGGAGCCGCGTTCGCGCAGGACCAGCCGCGCGGACGCGAGTTCCGCGGCGGTGATGGGGGTGTCGGTGCCCGCCCAGGGGTGTGCGCGGCCGGTGACCACGACCAGTTCGTCGTCGGCGACCACTACTTCGTGGAGGTCGTCGTGGGCGGCGGGGTCTTCGATGAATCCGAGGTCGACTTCGTCGGTCCGCACCAGTTCGACGACGTCGTGGGAGTTTTCGGCGCGCAGCGCGACGGTCAGGTCGGGCATTTCGCGGCGGAGGGCGACGAGCCAGCGCGGCATGAGGTATTCGGCGACCGTCATGCTGGCGGCGACTCGCAGCCAGCCGTTGTCGACGTTGCGCAGTGCGTTCGCTCCGGCGAGCAGTTCGGAGGCGGCGTCGACGACCTGGCGGGCCCATCCGGCGACGCTGTGGCCGGCCGGGGTGAGCCGTGACCCGGAGGGTGAGCGTTCGAGGAGGACGAGTCCGAGCCGTCGTTCCAGTTGTTTGATGCGTGCGCTGGCGGACGGCTGGGAGATCATGTGCTCGCGCGCCGCGCGGCCGAGGCTGCCGAGGCGCTCGACGGACAGGAGCAGGTCGAGATCGGCCAGCTCAGGAGTTCCCGAGGGAAGCGGCACGGCCCCAGTTTGTCACGTTCCACCTCCCCAGACCACTCATCACGAACGCACGGAGGGGTGCGGCTCAAAAGATGTGGGTGCGAAGCAAACACACCTGAGAGATGACCCCGCAGCAAGGGAAAGGGCGCCCACGAACGCGAGCCGGGAGGGGGCGCGGGCGGAGCCCTCACATCGGGGGTCTGGGAGTCGCCCCCCAGACGGACACTAAGGAGGAGCAAAACGGCCCGTGCCTTCCGCGGGCACACTTCACCCATCTGATGTGGGCGATACTGGGATTGAACCAGTGACCTCTACC